>JAVCCC010000051.1 GCA_030765785.1 Candidatus Aceula lacicola
ATTACAAGCGATTTTGTTTCAACACTGAAGATGATTATTAACAATGTATCGTTGTTTTACAAAAAACAAAGCAAAAAACCTTGTCGTGTCAAGGACAACGAAGGCGTCATGCTCAAAGAAAAGATCACACCTCTTGAATCTGTTGGAATTTATATTCCAGCAGGAACAGCGCCATTAGTGTCGTCGGTCTATATGACAACAATCCCAGCTAAAATTGCTGGAGTTAAACGCATTGTTTTAGTTTCACCTCCGGATAAGAACGGAAATATTAATCCATATATCCTTGCGGTAGCCAACATGCTGAAAGTAAATGAAATCTATAAAATCGGTGGAGCTCAAGCCATAGCAGCATTGGCATTTGGAACAAAAACGATTCCAACAGTCGACAAAATTGTTGGTCCTGGAAACATGTATGTTACAGAAGCAAAAAGACAGCTTTTTGGATACGTTGATATCGATATGCTCGCAGGTCCGAGCGAGCTTGCCATCATTGCGAATCGTCATAGCAATCCCGATTATATTTTAGCGGATCTTGAATCGCAGGCAGAACATTTGGATGGGCTTGCTATCTTGATCACAACAGCTAAAAAACTTATTAAAATGTTTAAAAATCGAATTCCAAACGGATACGCTATTTATGCAAAGAATATGAACGAGGCTATTTCAATTGCTAACAAAGTTGCTCCGGAACATTTGCAAATTATGACCAACAATGCAGCTAGCATTGCTAGTAAAATCGAGAATGCAGGAGCCATCTTTCTAGGGCCATATAGCCCGACATCCATTGGCGACTACATTGCGGGGCCGAGTCACGTCTTGCCGACACTGGGAACAGCACGATTTTTTTCAGGGCTTTGCTTATCTGATTTCACAAAAACAAGCCATATCATTTCGTACTCCCGAAAAGCGCTTGAGAAGGCAAAAGGAGCACTAGAGAAAATTGCTTTGTTGGAAGGCCTAACAAAGCACAGCGAATCTGTTCAAATACGTTTTAAACAATAAGAAAGGATTAAAATATGCTAATCCGAAAAAATCAAAGAAAAGTAAAGTTTGAGCGCAAAAGCACTGAAACTGAAATTATTGCCGAACTCAATCTCGATGGAAAAGGATCGGCTAATGTCAAGACTGGCATTGGTATTTTAGACCACATGCTTGAACTTTTTGCTTTTCACGGACTATTTGATTTAAAGATGGAAGTCAAAAAAGCAGACACAGAAATTGATATACACCACACCAATGAAGACATTGGCATTGTTCTTGGAAAAATTTTCAAGAAAGCTCTTGGCGACATGAATGGTATTAAACGCTTTGGCTTTGCCGCCGCACCAATGGAATCAACTTTTTCTGAAGTTATTTTGGATATTGGAGGACGTGGATACTTGAAGCTTGATCTTCAGGGTGCCTCAGGAACAAAGATACAAGACGGGTATGCCCTAACTTATCTCGAGCACTTTCTAGAATCTTTTGCAAATAACCTAGGAGCAAACCTTGTTGTCAACGTTAATAATGTCAGCGAGGACTTGCACACAACTCTCGAAACAGCTTTTAAGGCCCTTGGACTTGCTTTATGTGACGCTGTTCGCATTGAATCTCGCCGAGGTGGCGTTCCATCAACAAAAGGAATTATTGACTAATGATTGCAATTGTTGATTATGGTATGGGAAATTTAAGAAGCGTTCAAAAAGCGCTTGAAAAAGTTGGGGCAACCGCTGTTGTGACCGACAGTCCCGATGTTATAGCAAAATCTGAGAAAATCGTTTTGCCTGGCGTAGGAGCCATTGCCCCTGCCATGGACAAACTTAAAAACCTTGAGCTCATTGAGCCGATAAAAAATGCTATTAAAACCGGTAAACCATTCTTAGGCATTTGCTTAGGACTACAGCTTTTATTTGACCAAAGCGATGAAGGCGGAGTTGTTGAGACTTTGGGTGTTATTCCAGGATCGGTTGTTCGCTTTACAAATCTTAAAGTTCCTCACATGGGGTGGAACCAAATTAATATTAAGCAAAAAGACTGTTCCTTGCTAGACAGTGTCGAGGAAGGCTCTAATGTCTATTTTTGTCATTCGTTTTTTGTAAAACCAAAGAATGATACTGTTACAGCAACAAAAACAAACTATGGATTAGATTTTACATCTTCGATCTCAAAGGATAATATTTTCGGGGTTCAGTTCCACCCTGAAAAAAGCCAGGAGATCGGATTAAAAATATTAAAAAACTTTAATAAATTAAAATGATTATCATTCCAGCAATTGATTTAAAAGACCGGAAAGTCGTTCGCCTCACACAGGGCAAATTTGATCAAAAGACCGAATACAATCAAGATCCTGTGGATGTCGCCAAAAAATGGCAAGAATGCGGCGCACAGCTCATTCATGTCGTTGATTTAGACGGAGCAGAGAAGGGAGCTTCTGAAAACTTTGATATCATCAAAAAGATTCAGGAGTCCGTTGATATTCCAATTGAAGTCGGAGGAGGAATTCGAGACCAAGAGACGGTAGAGCGTTTTATTAATATCGGTGTATCTCGTGTTATCTTAGGAACAAAAGCAGTCGAAGATTTTGATTTTGTTAAAGACGTTCTCTTGAGATGGGGTGATCAAATCGCCATCAGCCTTGATTGCGCCAACGGAATGGTGGCAACCAAAGGATGGACTGAAATTTCTTCCGTCAAAGGAAAAGATCTTGCTCAAAAACTTGAGCAGGCTGGACTCAAAATGCTTATTTATACAGATATTGCAAGAGATGGCGCTTTAGTTGGTCCTAATATTAAACAAGTAAAGGAAATATTAAATACAGTTAATATTCCGGTTATTGCTTCTGGAGGCGTATCAAACCTTGATGACATTAAAAATCTTTTGTCCATTAAAACAGACAATTTTTTTGGCGTCATTATCGGAAAAGCTCTCTACGAAGAAAATCTTGATTTAGAAAAGGCAATTTCATTATGCTAACAAAACGCATTATTCCTTGCCTAGATGTCAAAAACGGACGCGTTGTTAAAGGCATTAATTTTGTTGAGCTGCGTGATGCCGGCGATCCTGTCGAATGCGCCAAAACATATGATCAAGCTCAGGCGGACGAACTAGTATTTCTAGACATCACAGCCAGCCATGAAAAGCGCCCCATCTTCTTAGATATTGTTAAAAATACCGCTGAGCAAGTTTTCATGCCGCTAACGGTTGGAGGGGGCATTAATTCTGTCGACGATATTCGAGATTTATTAAATGCGGGTGCTGACAAAGTGTCCATCAACACGTCTGCCGTTGAAAATCCAGATTTAATCAAGGTTTCGTCCGATAAATTTGGAAGTCAGTGTATTGTTGTCGCCATTGATGCAAAAATGAATAAAGATAGCTGGGAAGTCTATACGCACGGGGGACGAACACCAACAGGGAAAGATGCTGTCGAATGGGCCAAGCAAATAAAAAAACTTGGTGCCGGTGAAATTCTCTTAACAAGCATGGATTGCGATGGAACAAAGAACGGATACGATTTAAACTTAACAAAAGCTATTTGCGATGCTGTTAATATTCCTGTCATCGCTTCGGGTGGCGCTGGAAATCTTAAGCATTTTTATGATATTTTTACTAAAACAACTGCTGATGCCGCACTAGCTGCATCCATATTTCACTATGGAGAAATTCCTATTCCAGAAGTTAAAAAATATTTAAATACAAAATCAATTGGAGTAAGACAATGAAGCCAGAAAAAATTCAAATCACAACACGAACATTAAACAAATTAAAATTCAATAAAGACGGACTTATTCCAACTATTGTTCAAGACTACAAAACAAAAGCAGTTCTTATGCTTGCGTTCATGAACCTGGCATCTTTGAAAAAAACCATTAAGGATAAAAAAACATGTTTTTGGTCAAGATCACGCAAAGAATACTGGACTAAGGGCATGACCTCTGGTCATTTTCAATTTGTTAAAGAAATTCGTTATGACTGTGATTGCGATACGCTCCTAATTACTGCCAGACAAGTCGGCGGTGCATGTCATACAGGAAAAACTAGCTGTTTTTACAGAAAGATTAAATAAATATGTTTTACCCATCAGAAAAAGAATTTATTAAGCTGACAAAGAAAGGAAACTTAATCCCTGTTTATCAAGAGATTTTAGGTGACTTTGAAACGCCAGCATCTGCTTATTTAAAACTTGCGAAAGATTCTCGATACACGTTCTTGCTTGAATCCGTCGAGGGAGGCGAAAAAGTATCACGTTATTCTTTCTTGGCCGAAAACCCAGAACTTATCTTTAAAAGCACTGGCAATAAAGCTGAAATCATTTCTTTTAAAGGAAAAAAAGCAACGAAGAAAACGCTTAAAATTAATCATTCACCGCTTAAAGAAGTTCAAAAGATTATGTCCCGTTATAAATTTGTTGAAATCAAAGGACTCCCAAGATTTTGTGGAGGATTTCTAGGATATATCGGATATGATGCCGTTCGCTTTTTTGAGCATTTACCAAACAAGCCAAAAGATGATCTAAAATTTCCGGACATTCTTTTGTCATTAACAAAAAATTTAATTATTTTTGATCACTTTGAACATAAAATTAAAATTATTTCCTGCGCTGAAATTAATCCTAAAGATTCTGCTCAAAAAAAGCTTTTAGCCTACAAATCTGCTCAAAAAACAATTCGCCAAACGATGAGCCAACTTCAAAAACCAATAATAAAACCTAAAGAAAAAATAACTAAAAAAACATCACAAAAAATTCAATCAACTTTTACTGAATCAAAATTCAAAAAAGCTGTAAATGAAGCCAAAAAGAAAATTCGTGCCGGTGAAATCATTCAGGTTGTGCTTTCTCAAAGATTTAAAACAAAAACCACGACAAGTCCTTTAAATATTTATCGTACGCTTCGAGCCGTGAATCCGTCACCTTACATGTATTTGCTCCGATTTGACGATATGTATATTGTCGGATCTTCGCCTGAACTTCTCGTGCGATGTGAAGATGGAATTGTAGAAACACGTCCTATTGCAGGAACTCGCCCTCGAGGAAAAGATGAAAAACACGATTTTATGCTCGCACGAGATCTTTTACGAGACCCAAAAGAACGTGCCGAGCACATCATGCTGGTTGATCTCGGCCGTAACGATCTTGGACGCGTTTGCAAAAAGGGAAGTGTTAAGCTTTCTGAATTTATGAGCATCGAACATTATTCGCATGTTATGCATATTGTCAGCAATGTCAAAGGGGTGCTTAAAAATAATAAAGATGCATTTGATGTTATCGAAGCTTCTTTTCCAGCAGGTACCGTTTCTGGAGCTCCAAAAATCCGCGCCATGGAAATCATTGATGAACTTGAACCTGTTTCGCGCGGGCCATATGCCGGTTGCATTGGATACTTAAGTTTTTCTGGAAATTTAGACACCTGCATTACCATTCGCACGATTGTCATCAAAGGAAAAACAGCCTATATTCAGGCTGGCGCAGGGATTGTTGCTGATTCAAATCCTAAAAAAGAATATATTGAAACACGCAACAAAGCAAAAGCACAGATTATGGCTATTGAAATGGCCAATAATAATTTTGCATAAACGGTTGCAATAAACAAAAATCACGATACGATAATAGATGTATTTATAAAGATCGTCAAAAAAAGAAAGAGGAATAATTTATGGAAGTACGTATTCGATTACAAAGGATTGGAAAGTCAGCTAAAAAACGATACAATTACCGCATTGTTGCCATCAAAAAGGAAGCAAAACGTGATTCTCGCAATCTTGATATTCTGGGAAACTACGACCCATCTAAAAAGCCCGGATCTTTTTCCATTGACTACGACAAGCTGGATCGATGGATTAAGAAAGGTGCTCAAATGAGCGAAACAATCCGATCTTTAGTAAAAAAATCAAAAAAAGCATAAAAACACACTACTAACTTAGCGTACGAAAGGAAATCAAATGGGTGGCGAACAAACCATTAATCCAGTTATGGCCTTAATACCATATGCACTTATTTTTGCTGTTTTTTATTTTTTAGTTATTAAGCCTCAGAAAGAAAAACAAAAAAACCAACAACAAATGCTAAGTGATCTTAAGAAAAACGACGAAGTCGTTACGAGTGGCGGTATTCACGGAACGATTGTTAACCTTAAAGAATCTACCATCATCGTTCGAATTGACGATAGTGTTAAGGTTGAAGTTGATCGAGGCGCTGTTTTGCGCGTTAAAAAAAGCTAACTTTATTAGCTAGAAAAAATAAATATCAAAGAGGACCTCTATGAGAAAGAACTTAAAGACACGTATTCTTTTAATTTTAGGCGTTATTGCGGCATCACTTTTTTTTGCATTGCCTTTTGACCAACGCATCAATCTTGGGCTTGACCTTAAAGGAGGGATGCATCTTATCCTTAAAGTCGAAACCGATAAAATTTCTGAAGAAGCTCGCAAGGATGCTGTTCCTCGAGCTATGGAAATTCTGCGTAATCGCATCGACGGAATTGGTGTCGGAGAGACCGTCATTCAACGCCAAGGCGACAATCAAATTCTTGTTCAGCTTCCAGGCGTAACCGATCGCGATTCGGCTCTTGCCATGATTGGCAAAGTTGCTCAACTTGAATTTAAAATTGTTAGCGATGATCCCAATCTTTTAAGCAAAGCTTTATCGGGAGAAATTGCACCCGGCTATATTCTAAAATATACAAAAGACGAAGAAAAACGACCTATTCTACTTGAAGAAAAAGCGGTTTTAAGCGGACAGGCTATTTCTGATGCCCGCGTTGATTTTGACCAAAGAGGTTTTGGGCAACCGCGCATTTCTATTTCACTAAACAGTGAAGGATCAAAAGAATTTGCAAAAATTACACGAGAAAATGTTGGCAAACGTCTTGCAATCGTATTAGATGGTGAAGTTTTATCTGCACCAAATATCAGAGAGCCCATATTAACTGGAAGCGCTGAAATTACAGGTCTATTTACTTTTGAAGAAGCAAATCTTTTAGCATTGTCACTTCGCTCTGGTGCTCTTCCAGCACCAATGTATATTGAAGAGGAAAGAACAGTTGGCCCTCTTCTAGGAAAAAACTCCATCGAAGCTGGGATTAAAGCAACTATTATCGGCGGCATTGCAGTCTTAATATTTATGTTCTTGTACTATTTTATCTCTGGCCTTATCGCAGACATAGCGCTTACCTTGAACTTCCTTATTATCGTCGGAGCGATGGGTTTCCTAAACACCATGATGCCAGACGCACAAGCAACGCTGACTCTTCCCGGTATTGCGGGTATTATTCTAACGCTTGGCATGGCAGTAGATGCCAATGTTCTTATTAACGAACGCATCCGAGAAGAAATCTCTAACGGGCGACCACTTCAAGCTGCTGTTGCCAACGGATTCAATAAAGCGTTTAAAGCAATTGTTGACTCTAATGTGACGACTCTTATCGCAGCTTTCATGCTCTTTCAGTTCGGATCTGGACCGATCAAAGGCTTTGCTGTGACGCTTTCTATTGGTTTAATCGCAAGTTTATTTACAGCACTTGTTGTCACGCGAACACTCTTCGACATTCTAATCCAAGCAAAGCTTCTTAAATCTTTACCAAGTCTTAAATTTATTCAAAACACGAAAATTGATTTTGTTTCAAAAAGACGTTTCTGTTACGTTCTTTCTGCAGTCTTGATCATTGTCGGAATGTTTGCACTCTGGCAAAAAAAGGACACGGCCTACGGCATCGATTTTGCAGGAGGGCAGATTCAAGAATACAAATTTGAAAAACCTGTAGACGCACAGGAACTGCGCCAAACATTGCAAGAAGAAGGCGTGGAAAACTTTGTTATTCAGCAATTTGATAAAAATCCTGAAACGATCATCATTCGATCGCCTGAAGATGTTTACGACAAAGCTGTTGAAGCCTTTGGCAAAGATTTTCCTGATAATAAATTCGAAATTATGCGTGTCGAAAAAGTTGGTCCTGTTGTCGGCCAAACTCTTCGTAAGCGCGCGCTCTTAGCAATTCTTTTTGCATTAAGCGGAATTCTTGTTTTTGTAGGTTTTCGTTTTAAACATTTTGATTTCGCAACAGCCGGCGTCATCGCACTTTTACACGACGTTATCTTAACGCTCGGACTTTTAGTTCTAGCGGGTCGCCAAATTGACCTTTTGGTTATTACGGCATTGCTTACGATTGCGGGTTATTCGATAAACGATACCATTGTTATCTATGACCGTGTTCGAGAAAATCTTTTAAAAGCAAAAAAGACAACGCTAAAAGACGTCATTAACTTAAGCATCAATCAAACACTTGGACGAACGGTTCTAACAACAATCACAACGCTTTTAGTTGTTGTCGCACTTTATGTTCTTGGCGGACATGTTTTAAATACATTTGCTTTTTGTTTAATGGTTGGGTTTGTTTCTGGAACCTATTCCACTATTTTTATTGCGGCGCCGCTTGTTTTGGCCTGGCAAAAAAAGAAAAAATAATCTTATTGGTCTTTTCCTTGAAAGTAGATCAAAAAGTCAATAAATGTTTAAATCTTTAAAATTTTTTACAAACCAACATATCTCTGTTGATTCAGTTCTTGCGCATCTTGACTATTTTGGCTATGCGCGCGCAGACTTCTGTCTCGAAGAAGGAGACTTTAGTCAACGTGGTGGCATTATTGATGTTTTCCCAACTAATTTTGACTCTCCGATTCGCATTGACCTCGACGACGATAAAATCCGTCATATTTTTAGTTTTAATTTAAAAACTGGGAAGTCGATATGGCAACACAACATCGTCATTGTTCTCCCAAAAAAGAAATCGAGAAAACAATCCTTTTCCTCGGAAACACCCCTTAACAATTTTGTTGATATTGAAAAAGGGGATTACGTTGTCCACAACAATCATGGTGTTGGAAAATTCTTAGGAATTGAAGAGCGCGCCTTTGGAAAGGAAAAAAAAGAACATCTTGTTGTCGAATACCAGGGAGGAGACAAGCTTTTTGTTCCAAAATCAGACATGCATCTCGTCCAGAAATATATTGGGTTTACCAAAAAACCTCCTCGGCTTTACAAGCTTGGAACCGGTGAATGGAAAAAAATAAAAGCGCGAATTCAAAAACGGATTCAACGTTTTGCGGCTGAGCTTCTTCATGTTCAAGCCATGCGCGCAAGTCTCGAGGGTTTTCAGTTTTCTAAAAATACAACCTGGCAAAAAGAATTTGACAAAAACTTTCCCTTTAAAGAAACTCCAGATCAAATCAAGGCATGGGAAGAAACCAAAGGTGACATGGAATCAAAGATACCCATGGACAGGCTTATTTGTGGTGACGTTGGCTATGGCAAGACCGAAATTGCTATGCGCGCAAGCTTCAAATCTGTCATGAATAACAAACAAGTTGCGATTCTTGTTCCAACAACTATTTTGGCAGAGCAACATTATTATAATTTCTCAAGACGCCTTAAAGAATTTCCTGTCAAAGTGACAATGCTCAATCGGTTTCGAACAAAAGGTGAGCAAGTCAAAATTGTCAAAAACCTCAAAGAAGGAAAAGCTGATATCGTTATCGGCACGCATCGACTTCTCTCAAAGGACGTGGCCTTTAAAAATCTTGGACTTGTCATTGTTGACGAAGAACAACGTTTTGGTGTCAGAGCAAAAGAACATTTGAAACATTTTCGATTTCTTGTTGAGGTTCTAACACTTACGGCAACACCTATTCCTCGAACACTTTATATGTCTTTATCTGGGGCAAAAGACATGTCAGCCATTAATACGCCTCCTCAAAATCGAATTCCGATATCGACGCATATTGTTGAATTTGACGAAGATTTAATCAAAGATGCCGTCAGTCGTGAATTAAGACGAAAGGGGCAGGTTTTCTTTCTTCACAACCGAGTTGAAGATATTGATAAAATCGGCAATATCGTCAAAAAACTTGTTCCAAACGCACGCGTTTGCACTGCCCATGGACAAATGCCGGGTCGCCTTTTGGAAAAAATTATGTTACAATTCTTAAAAGGCGAAATTGATGTTTTGGTGTGTACGACCATCATCGAATCTGGCATCGATATTCCAAATGCCAATACGCTCATCGTAAATCGTGCAGATCGATTTGGTTTAGCTGATTTGCATCAATTGCGAGGACGAGTTGGACGATTCGATCACAAGGCATATGCTTATTTTATAGCACCGCCGAAAAAATCGCTGTCATCGCAATCTAAATCAAGACTTGAGGCCATCGAAAAGCACAGCGGTCTCGGATCAGGATTTAATATCGCCTTTGAAGACTTACAAATCAGAGGTGCTGGCAATTTACTTGGTGAACAGCAACACGGATATATTTCATCTGTTGGATTTGATCTATATTGCCGATTGCTAAAAGAATCTATTGAAAACATGAAAAAAGAATCTGGAGATAAAAAATGAGATTTTTAAAAACAACCGCACGACTTCTCTTAATTATAATGATGTTTTTTACTAGCCTTAGCATTGGATATTGCGAATTTTCTGACGGCATTGTTGCCGTTGTCAATGATGATATTGTTACCATGCAGGATCTTAGGCAATTCCTCTCTATGCTTTATATCAACTTAACATCAACGGGTCGAAGTAAAAAAGAGATTCAAGAAGTCATGGCTTACTACCAAGCAAACGGCTTATCCAAGCTTATCGACAACAAGCTAATTATTGATGCTGCAAATCAAAAAGAACTTATTATCCGCCCAGAAGTCGTCGATAAACGCATCAAGGAAATCAAAACACAATTTCCAACGGAAAAAGATTTTTTAAGTGATCTTGTTAAGCAAGGACTAACAGTCTCCGAGGTTCGAAAAAAGATTTCCGATGATCTTAAAGTGCGCTATATCGAGAACATTGAAATTTCATCAAAGGTTTTCGTTAGCCCTCAAGACGTCACTAAATTCTACGAAGAAAATACTGACAAGTTTAAAAAACCAGAGATGGTTGAGCTTGATTCCATATTTATCACGCACGAAGAAAATAATCCAAAATTTGCCAAACGAGAAGCAAAAAAAGCTCTACGTCTTTTAAAAGACAAGGAAATCGAAAGAACTTTTTCAGAGGTCGCTAAAGATTTTTCTGACTCGCCAGCTATCGGAACAATCACAAAAGGCGAAACAATTCCAGAAATAGAAGAAGTTGTTTTTAATTTGAATGAAGGCGAAATTTCTCCTGCAATCAACGTTGACACAGGAATATACATCTTTCAAATCAAGAAGAGAATTCCTGAAAGCACGGCCTCTCTAGATGAAGTCAAAGACTATATCCATGATATCTTGACTCAAAGACAGACCAATGAGCGTCGAGAAGAATGGCTAAAAAAGCTACGGAATGAAGCCTACATTGAAATTAAATAACAAAAGACCTCCAGTCATTGGAATCACAATGGGCGATCCTTGCGGAATCGGTCCAGAAATTATTGCCAAAGCGCTGTCCAATCCTTCTGTTAATAAGATTGGAGAACTCCAAGTTATCGGAGACTTCCAAATTTTCAAAAAATACTTAAAAAGTCCCCTAAAAAACTGTTCATTTATTGATCTTAAAAATTTTGATCTCTCTAGAATTTCCTCTAGCAAACCTAGCAAGAAGGCAGGAAAAGCTTCCTTAGCTTACCTCGATACAGCATTAAGTCTTTTGAAAGTAAAAAAGCTGTCAGCACTTGTCACAGGGCCGATCTGCAAAGAAGCAATCCAAATGCTTAATCCAAAATTTAAGGGACACACGGAATATTTGGCTAATTTCTTCGACGTAAAAAAATTTGAAATGATGTTCGTTACAAAAAATCTCAAAGTTGTTATCGCCACTCGACACATTCCACTTAAAGATATCAGCTCTTCGGTTACCAAAGAAAATCTCTATCAAACAATCCACCTTACGTTTGAATCACTCAAAAAACAATTCAAGATCAAAATGCCAAAGATCGCAATTTGCGGACTTAATCCGCACGCCGGGGAAGGTGGAAGAATGGGAAAAGAAGAGAAGCAGATCATTATTCCGGCTATCCAGAAGGCACAAAAAATTTCAAAAAACATCGATGGTCCTTTTGCTGCCGATACATTATTTTGTCCATTCAATATCAAAAAATACGATGCTGTTATTGCCATGTATCATGATCAAGGACTAATTCCAATCAAAGCATCTGCCTTCAATAGTCTTGTCAACCTTACAATTGGACTTCCAATCATTCGAACATCTCCAGCCCACGGAACAGCTTTTGATATTGTTGGAAAAAATAAAGCCGATCCGTCATCTATGATTGAATCAATTCGACTTGCAGCTCACTTATCCAAATGAAAAAAGAATCACAAAGCTCTATTCGACCAAAAAAACGTCTCGGCCAAAACTTTTTAACTGACTTAAATGTCGTCGATAAAATCATCCTTGCGTGCGATCTTAAAAAAACAGATTGCGTCCTCGAGGTGGGATCAGGGCTTGGGGCGTTGACAAAAAAGATTGCACCTAATGTTAAAATGCTTGTTGCCATTGAAAAAGATCATTCCTTGATTGAAGAGCTTTCTAAAAAAAGTTTTGGTCCTCATGTAACACTTTGCAATGACGATATTCTAAAATTTGATTTCTTAAAATTAAACAAAGAGATTAAGCTTATCGGTAATCTCCCGTATTATATCTCGTCTCCTATTATCGAAAAACTTATTGAAAACTCTAACCGCATATCCAGCGCCTTTATTACGGTTCAACTAGAATTTGCAAACCGTCTCGTTGCTAAACCCAACACCAAAGAGTATGGATCACTAACATGTTTTGTTCAATATCATGCCACTCCGACGCTATTGTTTAAGATAAAGAATTCTTGCTTTCGACCTATCCCAAAGGTGCAGTCTGCCTTTGTCCGCCTAGACTTCAAAAAAAATCCGTCTCCAAAAGCAAAAAATGAAGATTTACTTTTCGAAACGATTCGTCGTGCCTTTCAGCAAAGACGAAAAACTATCTTAAATTCTTTATCAACAAAATACAAAAAATCCCAGATTGAAAATGTGCTAAAAAATTGCAATATTAATCCAAAATCCAGAGCAGAAAATCTAACACTGGATAATTTTGTCAGCATTGCCAATCATTTCGCTAAATTGTAATATAAGTTTAATATAAGATAGGACGGGAAAAGACGAATTAAACGCCTTCGTACCACTTTTCTTGAAATTGACCTTTTTGACATTCAAAGGCACAATTAAAAATCATTTCCTGAATTTTCTCGCTAATATCTTCAAAACGCAAACCCACTAAAAAATCTTTTGCATCATGTTTTTCCCATAAAGCACGACCCTGAACTTGAATCGAAGCTCCGTCGGACAACTCAATCGTCATTAAAAGCTTTTCCTGAGGCTGAATCTTTTCATACGTCCTTAGGCAAACACCTGTGTTGCTAATGTCTCTGCTGACGCATTCATGAAAATTAACACCTCTTTCATGTTTGTATGTAATTTTATTTGCAACTTCCCAACGAGGAAAATAACGACCATCATCACTCTGCTGGCGACTACTTTGCTTTAGATTCATGAATGAGTCCTTTTTGGATAATATTTATGTAAGATAACAATAAAAAAACCACGCAACCGATATCGGTTTCCGTGGCTAATTTAAATATACCACATTAATTTTTAATTTACAAGGATCATCCGAAATATTTTTACTCTACACGCTTTCTTGACAGTATTAATCAAAAGTGTTACAAAATAAAGACTTAAGGCACAATATCTTTTCAAATTATTAGACTAAAACAAAAGAGGGCAGCAATGGAAAAAAGAGTTTACTATCATGACACCGACGCAGGTGGAGTCGTTTATTATGGGACATATTTAAGCTATCTGGAAGAAGCTAGGACAGAATTTCTGGAAGATCGGGATCTAAGTGTCTCCAAATTCCAAAAACAAGGCTATGTGTATGCTGTTCGAAATTGCACCATTTCCTACAAAAGCCCTGCGCGCTATGGCGAAACGCTTATTTGCACAGCCTCTCTAAAGAAAATGACAGCTGCCCAGCTTATCTTTGACCAACAAATCACCGAAAAGACATCAGGACGACTTGTCGTAACGTCAGAGGTTAATCTTGTCTGCTTGACAATAGACTTCAAGCCAAGCCAAATCCCTGAAAATTTGCGTAAAATTCTCGAATCTGATCTCAAAAACACCTAAAAACAGCCTACATTTGTCTTGTTTTACGCATCATATTTTAGAGTTTTACCTTGTCACATATTCTCTTTAATGCTAATATACATATCTTCATATATAAATTCTTACTAGTTGGTAAAATTATGATTAGCAAAAAAGATGTTCAATACATTTCGCACCTTTCAAGGATCTACACAGACGATCACGAAGCCGAAGCACTCGCCAAAAATCTGGAAGGCATTCTAACTTACATAGAAAAACTCAAAAAGCTCGATATTAAAAACGTCAAACCAACGAGCCATGTTTTGCCACTCAAAAACGTCTTTAGAGATGATATTTTAAAGGAATCTCTTGGACAAAAGAACGCAACAAAAATTGCTGTGAAAAGCGAAAAAGGCTCTTTTAAAGTTCCACAGGTGATCGAATGAAGCTAAACGAACTAACCGCGCACGAGCTTCTAGATTTGATTAAAACAAAAAAAGAAACAGCAGCATCAATCTTTTCTGCGGTAAAGCGGGCCATTGATGCCCTTGATAAGAAAATCAACGCATATGCACATATCTCTGAAAAGCCTATTGAATCAACAGATTCTTCTAAAGAAAATCCTATCCCAATTGCGATCAAAGACAACATTTGCATCAAAGACTATCTGACTACTTGCTCATCTCACATACTAGAAGGCTTCAAGCCACCATATAACGCCACCGTTGTTAACAAACTTTTGGATTCAGGTGCACTGATCACAGGACATGCCAATATGGATGAATTCGCATTCGGATCATCCACAGAAACATCTTTTTTTGGTCCAACAAGAAATCCATGGAACTTAGAATGTGTTCCCGGCGGATCAAGTGGTGGATCTGCAGCCGCTGTTGCAGCAAACGAAGCGATCTGGGCTCTTGGATCTGACACAGGAGGCTCTATTCGCCAACCAGCTTCTTTTTGCGGTGTTGTTGGATTAAAGCCAACCTATGGGCGGGTTTCTCGTTATGGACTCATTGCGTTTGCCTCTAGCCTTGATCAGATCGGCCCTTTAACCAAAGACGTGGAAGACTCAGCACTTCTTTTAAATCTTATTTCTGGTCATGATGAAATGGACTCAACTTCGGCAAACTTAAGTGTTCCAGATTACGCTAAGGCGCTAACCGGTGATATAAGAAATCTTAAAATTGGAATTCCAAAAGAATACTTTATCGAGGGCATTGACCCTGAAGTCAAAACAAACATTATGGAAGCGATTGAGGTCTTAAAAAAGAAAGGGGCTCAATTTAAAGAAATTTCTTTACCACATACCGAATATGCCGTCGCCACATACTACATTTTGGCAACAGCTGAAGCCAGCTCTAATCTTGCACGTTTTGATGGTGTTGAATACGGATTGCGTTGCCACCCAAAAGAAAAAAGACGAACTCCTATCATCGACATGTACGAAGAAACTCGACGACAAGGTTTTGGACAAGAAGCAAAAAGACGCATCATGCTTGGAACATATTCGCTGTCCTCTGGCTATTATGATGCGTATTATTTAAGAGCACAAAAAGTGCGAACACTTATTAAAAACGATTTTGATGAAGCCTTTAAAGAATTTGATGCTATTCTTACGCCAACATCGCCGACAACAGCCTTTAAGATCGGAGAAAAAGCATCTGATCCGTTATCAATGTACCTTTCCGATATTTATACAATTTCAGCAAACTTAGCAGGCATCCCAGCACTTTCTCTGCCATGTGGATTTTCAAAAGATGGACTTCCCATTGGCTTACAAGTTATGGCAAAACCATTTGATGAAGAAATGATTTTTCGCGTTGCTCATACATATGAACAAAACACAGATTGGCATAAAAAGAAGGTGACGCTATGAAACAATACGAAACCGTCATCGGCCTAGAAGTCCACCTTCAGTTAAGCACACAAACAAAAATTTTCTGCGGATGTTCGACAGAATTCGGCAAAGACCCAAATAGTCAAACATGTCCAATTTGCTTGGGACTTCCAGGGACACTGCCTGTATTAAATAAAAAAGTTTTAGAATCTGCTATAAAAATTGGACTGGCTCTTAATTGTAAAATTAATTCACTTGTTAAATTTGATCGAAAAAATTATTACTATCCTGATCTTCCCAAAGCTTATCAAATTTCTCAATATGATTTTCCAATTGCGCACACAGGATATTTAAATGTTAAAACTGGAGACGAAACAAAGAAACTCGGCATTACTCGCGCTCACATGGAAGAAGACGCCGGAAAACTTATTCACGATCCTGCAATCAAAAGCAGTCTAGTAGATTATAATCGAACAGGCACGCCTTTGGTTGAAATTGTAAGCGAACCCGACATGCGATCACCTCAGGAAGCTTATGATTATTTGACAACGCTAAAGCTGCACATGCAATATCTGGATGTTTCCGATTGCGATATGGAAAAAGGGAGCTTGCGCTGCGATGCAAACGTTTCGATTCGAGAAGAAGGTCAAACAAAACTTGGAACAAAAGCAGAGTTAAAAAATTTAAACTCATTCAAAGCTGTTAAGAGCGCCTTAGAGTTTGAAGTGGCTCGACAAATCAAACTTGCTGAATCCGGCGAACGCATCGTACAAGAAACGCGTCTCTGGGATGAAAGCAAGCAAATCACTATTTCAATGCGCAGCAAAGAAGAAGCACACGATTATAGATATTTTCCAGAACCAGATCTTGTTCCGTTTATGGTCGAAAAAGAAGATATTAAAAATGTAAGAACAACGCTACCAGAATCTCCATCCAAGAAGCAGGATCGCTTTATTAAAAATTATAAATTATCCACTTATGATGTCGATGTGCTTGTTCAAGATAGAAAAATATCTGACTTTTTTGAAGAATGCGTAAAAGAATACAATCAACCAAAAAAAATCTGCAACTGGATAATAGGTCCATTATTACAGGAAATAAATTCAAATGAAAAAGGCATTAGCAACGATCGCCTTTCTGGGATTAACCTTGTTGCCCCTACCGCAAAAACCTTCACCGACTTAATCATAAAAGTTGAAGATGGAACCATTAGCAACCTTGTCGGGAAAAGCGTCCTAACTTCAATGCTAGACCGCGGCAAAACTTCAGCTGAAATTATAAAAGAACAAAACTTGGCTCAAGTCTCTGATGAAGGTGCTTTGGAAGAGATTGTTGCTACGGTTATCGCTGAGAATTCCAAAATTGTCGAACAAATTAAATCTGGTAAAGAAAGCGCCATTGGCTTTCTTGTCGGACAATCCATGAAAAAAACACAAGGAAAAGCTAACCCTAAGAAAATTGGAGAGATGATCAAAAGGAGAATCTTAAATGACTAAGAAAATTTTTATCGTTATTGTTTGTCTTTTTTCTATTTTTTCACTAACAAAAATTGCAACATCTGAAATTGACAAAAAAGACGCGCTTCCCGACGATCTTTATTCTCAAATTGAACTTTTTAGCTATGCGCTAACAACTGTTCAAGCTGCATACACAGAAGAACCGTCTGCTAAAGATCTTATCTATGGATCGCTTAAAGGCATGCTCAACTCACTTGATCCACATAGCCAATTCTTAACACCCGAAGATTTTAAAGACCTAAAGACCGAGACAGAGGGAAAATTTGGCGGACTTGGCATTGAAATCTCAATTCGAGATAATCTCCTGACGGTCATCACTCCGCTTGAAGACACCCCTGCTTGGAAATCCGGTATAAAAGCGAAAGATAAAATTGTTAAAATTGGCGATGAGTCAACAAAAGATATTACGTTAAGCGAAGCTGTTAAAAAACTACGCGGAAAACCAGGTACAAAAGTTGATATAACGATATTCCGCGAAAAAGAAGGGAAGATTCTTGATTTTACAATTACGCGCGAGATGATCCATATTCAAGATGTTAAAGATGTTATGCTCCTCGATGATAGCATCGGGTATATTCGTTTAACAGAATTTCGTGAAGATTCTTACAAAGAATTTAAAAAAGCTTTAAACAAACTAAAAGACGAAGGCGCTGACAGCTTAGTCCTTGATTTACGTAATAATCCTGGCGGCCTTCTCAATGTTGCAATTGACATCTCAGAAGAGTTTCTCCCCGAAGGACAAATTATCGTAGAGACAAAATCTCGAAACCCATCTCAAAATAGCGTTGAAAAATCGAAAAACTCAAAGGGGGAATTTATCAATTGGCCGATTGTTGTTTTAATCAACGAAGGGAGTGCTTCAGGAAGCGAAATTCTTGCTGGTGCGCTTAAGGACAACAAAAGAGGAATTATTATTGGAACGCAATCTTTTGGAAAAGGTTCCGTGCAATCAGTCATTCCTTTACCTGATGGTGCTGGCCTAAAATTAACAACAAGCAAATATTTTACTCCTTCAGATATTTCAATTCATGGAGTTGGTATCACGCCAGATATTATTGTAGAATACGACTCAGATGGTGCCGTTGAAGACAAAGAAAAAGAAGATAAGGCAGAAAAGATATTCGATGATGTTGAAAATGGCGACAAAGAACTGGATGAAGCTGCCCTTAAGGAACAAAAAACAAAGAAACGACTTTTGGCGGATGATCAGGTAAAATCTGCGATTAGCGTTCTTAAGGGGATAAAAGTTTACCAAAAATAAATATACTTTTTTATGAAAATTAGAAACTTTAAAATCAGCAAGAAAATGCTGCTAGGTGTTTGCGTCGCAATTATCATTGTTGCTATTTTGATCGCTAAATCAAATAAACCTATTCACAGGGACGTCGTGGATTCTTCTAATGAGATCGCTGGAAGAATCGCAATCATTGTTGATGATTGGGGGTACAACTCTCGAGGATGCGACTTTTTTGAAAAGCTTCAATCGCCTATTTCAATTTCAGTCTTACCAAAGCTTTCCTTCAGCTCACAAATTGCTAAGTGTGCGCACGAAAACAACAAAGAAGTCATGTTGCACCTTCCCTTAGAGCCTCATAAATTTTTAGAAAAATACCCTGATCATTATGTTGCATTAACTTCAATGAACAGTGGAGAAGTCACGACGCTTCTTAAAGAATCCTTTGATAGCGTTCCTTTCGCCAAAGGAACAAACAATCATATGGGATCGAAGGCAACGGAAGATATTTCTTTTATGCGAATCATTTTTGATTATCTCAATTCGCATAATTTATTCTTTGTCGATAGTATGGTTTCAGGAAACTCTATCTGCGAAGACCTCGCAAAAGAAACAAATACGCCATTTGTTAAAAGAAATATTTTTCTTGATAATGAAGCTGACCGCCCATATATCGAGGGTCAATTTGAACAACTTGCAAACTTAGCTAAAAAAAATAGCTATGCTGTTGGCATCGGACACGATCGTCCGCTAACTCAAGAAATTATATTAGAACAAACAAAAATTTTAAGCGAAAAAGGATTTGAATTTATTACCATCGGTGATCTTATCGAATTCTTAAACGAAACGAAAAAATGAAATCATTGAATATACTCGGCATAGAAACATCTTGCGATGAAACATCCGCATCCGTTGTAAAAGACGGCAAGCTAATCTTGTCTAATGTTGTTGCGACAAGCCTAAAAGATCATCAAAAATACGGCGGCATCATCCCTGAAATCGCTTCACGCAAACAACTAGAGCTTATCAGCGCTGTGACTCATCGAGCTCTAGAAACTGCAAAAACTTCATTAAAGCAAATCGATTCCGTTGCCGTTACGTCAAGCCCAGGGCTTATAGGATCTCTTCTAGTCGGCATTTCATTTGCACAATCATTAGCGTATGCTTTAAAAAAACCATTCATTGAAGTCAACCACATCACCGCTCATCTTTACGCAAATTTTTTAAAAAAGAAGGGGGCGAAGGAGCAAGTAAAAAAAATTCCAAAACTCCCAGCCGTTGGACTTGTTGTCTCCGGCGGACATTCAAGTCTTTTTTATATTAAAAACTTTAATCATTTTCTTCCTTTAGGACAAACTCGCGATGATGCCGCAGGAGAGGCGTACGATAAAGTTGCTCGAATTCTTAATCTAGGCTATCCAGGAGGACCCGCGATTGACCGACTCTCAAAAATGGGAACAAACAACAATCTTCAATTCCCTTGTGCAGACTTACCAAATAGCTTTGATTTTAGTTTTAGTGGAATCAAGACATCTGTCTATTATCATGTTAAAAAACAAAAAAAAATAACTTCTTCTCATGTTCGAGAAATTGCATTCTCGTTTCAGACAAGCGTTGTCGCAGCGCTTGTGAAAAAAACACTTTTAGCTTGTGAATCAAAACGCGCCAAAACCATCGTTGTCGGAGGTGGCGTTGCCGCCAATTCTAAGCTTCGAAAAGAACTTTACTCTCAAGCAGAAAAAAAGAATATCGAAATCTTTTTTCCTGATATCGATTTATGCATGGATAACGCTGCTATGATTGCAGGGCTAGGATATCATTACACCAAGAAATAGAAAGGAACTCTAAGCAATGGCTCAAATCTTAGATCAAATGGCAGACATACTTTTCAAAATTCTTTTAACAATCTTACTCTCCGGCATTATAGGTATTGAACGTTTTGTTCGCCATAAAGGAGCAGGGCTACGAACGCATATTTTAATTGGCGTCGGATCCGCATTGCTCGTGTTGACTTCATATCATGTTTTTGATATATATAGAGAGGCAAATATCGTTGACCCGACACGAATCATTGCTGGAATCGTAACTGGTGTCGGATTTCTATGTGCTGGGACAATTATTCGCGGCGGGGCGGGCATCACTGGCCTAACAACTGCAGCTAGCATGTGGGTTGTTTCCGGCATAGGGATGGCTGTTGCAGCTGGACAATATGGAGCTGCCATCATTGTTACTTTTGTTGTTTTCTTGACGCTGATCGGTCTTCGTCCTATTGAAAAAAGAATTGAAAAAATGTTTCGACCCTAAAACAGGAGGAAAAAATGGCTATTCGAGATAAGCGAAATAAAAAAAATGACGACCAAAAGGCTATTGAAATCAATGCAGAAATGCAAGGAACACTTTCTTTTACCGATCCTGTGAACCTAAGAATCAATGGCAATTTTGAAGGAACGCTCCAAACAAAAGGAACTTTAACGATTGGTGAAAACGCCATAGTTGATGCTCGTATCACCGGTGAGAGTATTATCGTCGCCGGAAAAGTCAAGGGAGACGTTACAGCCAACACCATGCTTGTCCTTATGCCCGAATCAGAATTAGAAGGCAACATCACGACACCTAAGCTAAATATTGTTGAAGGTGCAATTTTTCAAGGAAAATGTCAAATGCTTAACGAAAAATTATCAACAGATGAGGTCTCCAGATATCTTGACCTTGATATTCCATCTGTTATTGAAATGGCAAACGCTGGCAATATTCCGGCCACTCGTGACGGAGATAGCTGGAAATTTGAACGAGCAAAAGTAGACCGATGGATTGCGCTCGAAAAAGCTAAAGGATAAAAATGTCTGATCAATTTATTTCTGTTAGAGAAGCAGGGCAACTGCTAGGTATTTCCGAAAAAAAAATCATGGAGCTTTCCGAGGAGGAGAAGCTTAAAATCTACCGAATCGCTGGACAATTCATTCGCTTTAAAAAAAGCGATGTGCTTGCTATGAAAAACACCGGATCCATTATCTCTGAAAACACTCGTCACGAATACACGAGAGCGGAACGCATTAGAGATTTCTTTTATTTTAATGATTTTTATCTAATTTCACTTGGCATCATTGCTTTCTTTTTATATATAATTTTCCGCAATTCATAAATTATCTTTTCAAGAAAACTCTTGATATTTCGTTTTCTTTAACGTAAAATGCACCTCTTTGGCGGCGTAGCTCAGTCTGATAGAGCGCTCGGCTCATACCCGATCGGTCACTGGTTTAAATCCAGTCGCCGCCACCATTTCCCTAAATTATCAAAACTAAATCTTTCGAAACGCTTGCGATATCTTCAAGTTCCAAGTATAATAACCAAAAACATAAAACACGAGGTACTAATATGCATATTTATACTCTTTTATTAATCATCTGTTTTGTCATAAACCCTTTACCAACATCAGCCCTAGCACAAAGCACTTCAGGTGAAAATATCTCTAATCCTGAAGACTTCGAAATATGGGCCCTAAAAAAGAAAAACCTTTCTGAGAAAGATCGAAAACGTTTTAATAAAGCAATCGAAAAATACGATGAAGCAAAAGAAAAAGAAAGACGAGCCCATGAAAAATTGACACAAGCCAAAAGCAAATTTGCAAATTTCTCTTTATCAAAAAATAAAGAGATCTCTAGAGAAGTTCGCAAGCTTGAACAAAAAATTGAGAGAGCGCAACAAAAAATCAATCAATATCAAGGGCGTATTGAGACTGCCAAAAGCAAACTCTTTGATCTTGAGGATAGTTTTGACGCAAGTATAGAAAAGTTTCAAGAAAAACTCGAGAGCAAAGAAGAAAAGCTAGAAAAAAGAGTCGAGCGAGAAGAAAAAAAATACGAAAAAACCCAAGAGAATACAAACAATGCTAAAAAAGAATTTAAAAAGGTCAAAAAAAATCTATCAAAGTAATGGCAACAAAAATCACTAAACTATTATTTTTACTTTTTTTCTTATGTTCAGCGGGGCAAACTGCCAGCGCAGAAAAGAAATCTGATCCTTTATTTTTAGGCCTTTCACAAAAAAACAAAAAAGCTGTTGTAGAAAATGTTACAAATTCGGGTTTGATTCTTCTTGAGGACAAGAGACGTGTTAAGCTTATTGGGCTAAAGCCTCTCGACCGACCAAAGCGAAAGAAGCAAAAATTTAAGAAATACAATATACCTGTTGAAGAAGAAGAAAAACCAACAACAACAATTGAAGAAAGAGCCTATGGTTATGCGAACAGCCTCCTAAAAGGCAAACAAGTCACAATAGAATTTGACAGGCAATATCGCGATAATCAAGGCTATATATTAGGATACGTTTTTCTCCCAGACGGAACGTTAGCCAATGCTGAAATTCTGCGCCAAGGATTTGCGGATCTCACTATTAAGCCTCCGAACACAAAATACGAACCTGAGCTTCGAAAAGCTTATCTTGAGGCTAGAGAAGAAAAAAGGGGAATTCAAGGAAACTAAATACTTTTATCATGCTCGAAAATTGGCTTGTTCTAATTGTCCTCATTTTGCTATTAATCCTAATCGCCGTTTTTGGCGTCCGCTGGTTCAACGAATTTTAAAATGACAACATTCTTAAAAAAAATCAAAACATTCGCATATGCCGAAAAAATTCTTAAGCCCGGCGAAAAGATTATTGTCGGCGTTTCGGGTGGGCCAGACTCGGTCGCTCTGCTGCATGGGCTTTATGCATTACGACACGACTTTGGGGTCAGCCTTCATGTTGCTCATCTTAATCACGGAATTAGAAAAGGGGCTCTCCGCGATCAGAAGTTTGTTGAACGACTTTGCAGTCAGCTTGAAATCCCTTGTACTACAAAAGAAGTCCATTTAAACAAAAAAAGGCAATCCCTCGAGGAAGCTGCTCGTGAAAAACGTTTTCGCTTTCTCTCTAGAGTTGCAAAAAAACACAAAGCAAAAACAATCGCCCTTGGCCATACAAAAGATGATCTTGCCGAAACAGTTTTAATGAGACTATTGCGCGGCACAGGATTATCTGGCATTCGCAGCATTTTACCAAAGCGAGAAATCTATCAAGAAATCTTTGTTCGACCTATGCTTGAATTAAGTCGAAATGATATTATCCAATTCTTAAAACAGAACCGCATTAAATACTGCACGGACTCAACAAATCGAAACAAAATCTTTATGCGCAACAAAATTCGCATTGACCTTATTCCGTTATTGGAAAAACAATACAATCCAAACGTTAAAGATGTTTTGGCACATCTTTCTGTCCAGGCTACCGCTGATTATAATTTTCTTGAGTCTAGAGCAAAAACTGCTTTTTTAAGAATCGCAACCTTTCCAAATCAATCAAAAAATATTTCTTTAGACCTAAAAAAACTGACGAAACACCACCCCTCAATGCAAAACCTTATTTTAAGGCTGGCAATTCAGCATTTAAACGGCAACATGCGAAAGCTTACTTTTTCTCATGCTAAAGAAATCGAAAGCCTCATCAATATCCGTCCTAAGGGGTCGATTGTTCATTTACCCAATTCTATTGCAATTCAGAAAAAACCACTAAAACTTATTCTTTCTCAAGAAAAGAAGAGAAAATAAGATTTAGGGAAATCTTGATAAAATTCGAAAAGCCGTTATAATAATATAACTTTTTAACGTATACATATATAAAGGGGCTTACATGCAAAAAAAGATAAAAATACCAAAAAGAAACTTTAAGAAAAATTCAAAAAAGAATCAACCCAACAGCACTTTCTGGCTCTGGCTAGGTTTAATTTTTATTCTTGTTATTTTGACAAGCCAGTCAAACTTTGGCAACACCACCATGCCAAAAGAAATGTCATATAGCGAATTCTACGGCATTCTCAAGGAAAATCATCAAACATCCAAAATTCGTTCTTTAGAAATGACTGAGAACCAAATTGATGGAACCTTTTCAGATGGTTCAAAATTCAAAGTGATCCTCCCTATAGAAGATGAGGTTATTTTAGATCTAATTCGAAAAAATGTTCCTGACTTTAAAGTACTGCGGCCAAATACACTCTGGGCAAACTTATTCTTCTCTTTGGGTCCAATTCTAATCTTAATTTTATTCTTTTGGTTTATCTCTAATCGCGGCGCAAAAATGGGCAATAAACTTTGGTCTTTTGGCAAATCTCGCGCAAAAGTAAATGATGGAAAAAATAAAAAGGTTACCTTCAGCGATGCAGCCGGTGTTGAAGAGGCAAAAGAAGAACTTCAAGAAATTATTCAATTTCTGAAAGATCCTAAGCGATTTGAACGATTAGGTGGAAAGATTCCTAAAGGCGTTCTCTTGGTAGGAAGGCCAGGCACAGGAAAGACGCTTCTTGCAAAGGCGGTTGCAGGAGAGGCAGATGTTCCATTCTTCTCATTAAGTGGATCAGATTTTGTTGAGATGTTCGTTGGAGTTGGAGCCTCAAGAGTTCGCGATCTTTTCGAGCAAGCACGCAAGGCATCTAAAGTCTCCGGCAAAGGATGCATTATCTTTATAGATGAAATCGATGCCGTCGGTCGCCTACGCTTCTCTGGAATAGGAGGAGGAAACGACGAACGAGAACAAACGTTAAACGCTTTGCTTGTTGAGATGGATGGATTCGATACGCATGGTGGACTTATTGTCATGGCAGCAACAAACAGGCCTGATACGCTTGACCCAGCACTTTTAAGGCCAGGGCGCTTTGATCGCCAGATTGTTGTTTCGCTTCCTGATATTTTAGGACGAGAGGCTATTTTAAAGGTTCACACAAAGAATATAAAACTTTCAAAAAACGTTAATCTTAAAAAAATCGCACAACAAACTGTTTATTTTTCTGGCGCAGATTTAGCCAATGCTTGCAATGAAGCCGCTCTTCTGGCTGCCCGAAAAGATAAAGACTCTGTTGAGCATGAAGAGATGCAAGAAGCAATCGAGCGAGTAACAATGGGTCCAGAAAAAAAGAGCCACATTATTTCTAAAAAAGAAAAGGAAATCACAGCTTATCATGAAGCTGGCCATGCACTTTTATCTCTATTAGTTAAAGGAGCCGATCCTTTTACAAAAGTCTCAATTATTCCTCGAGGAATGGCAGGCGGATATACAATCACGCCTCCGATGGAAGATAAGCATAACTGGGGCAAAAAAGAACTGATTGCAAAAATCATTGTTGCTCTTGGGGGGCGCGCTGCTGAAGAAATCTTTTTAGAAGACATTACAACCGGCGCACAAAGCGATCTATTGCAAGCCACTTCAATCGCGCGCGCAATGGTTTGCGAATATGGTATGAGTGAAAAAATTGGCACATTAACTCTTGGAAATCACCACGGACAGGTTTTTCTAGGCAGAGACATGATGGAGCAAAAGAATTACAGTGAAGATACGGCCAAAGCCATTGATGAAGAAATCCGATTGATGATTGATACTGCTTATCGAGAAGCAAAGAAAATATTGTCTGATAACAAAAAAGATGTCGCTTCTATAGTCAACAAACTAAAAGAAAAAGAACTCCTTGATGTCGACGAGACAAAAATGCTTCTTGGCATGAATCCCGAAAGCGCTGAAACCAATCCAGAAATACAAACCAATTCTAGCGACAACAAATCAGAAACCAATGGCGCTTAAAAATAAAACGCCTTCTAAGCGCACAAGAAGAAAACTTGTTGTGCGCGCTAAAAATCTCCATCTCATTCTTGGGCAAAGGACTAAAATCATGGGCGTTGTCAACATGACACCCGACTCTTTTAGCGTAGATGGCTTATTAAAAAAGAAATCAAATCGTGCCGTGTCTCATGCTCTAAAACTAATCAAAGATGGTGCTGACATTATCGATATCGGTGGCGAATCAACTCGACCTGGCGCAAAAGCAATTAGCGTAAAAGAAGAATCGTCGCGCGTAATCCCTATCATCAAAACCTTATCTAAAAAAACAAATATCCCAATTTCTATCGACACTTAT
This sequence comes from Candidatus Aceula lacicola, assembly GCA_030765785.1. GTDB lineage: Bacteria > Omnitrophota > Gorgyraeia > Zapsychrales > Aceulaceae > Aceula > Aceula lacicola. The sequence continues at coordinate 26,602 of JAVCCC010000051.1, forward strand.
AAGCCCGAAGTTGCTCAATCAGCTCTAAAAGCAGGAGCAAGTATTGTTAACAATGTCATGGGATCTAAAATAACAAAATCCATGTTGAAAGTTATAAAGGAAAATGACGCAGCTATTGTTTTGATGCATATTCAAGGAACACCTAAAACAATGCAAGAACGTATTTCATACAGAAATCTCGTCCAAGAAATAACATCAGATCTTAGAAAATCTATTGAAAAATGCTTGGAAATCGGAATAAAATCAGATAGAATAATAATAGATCCAGGAATTGGATTCGGAAAAACGGTAGAGGATAATTTAGAAATCATTCAGCGTCTATCTGAATTTAAGACCCTCAAAAAAACCATTTTAATTGGACCATCGAGAAAATCCTTTATTGGAAAAACTCTAAAAAAAGATGTCTCCGATCGCCTAATGGGTACCGCTGCTTCTATTAGCGCATCTATCTTAAACGGAGCGCATATTGTTCGCGTGCACGATGTTAAGAAAATGCGTGATGTTGTTGATTTAACAGATGCAATAATCAATGCAAGGACTATGTAACATACAATGATGCTAACAATTCTCACAATTTGGTCTCTCGTCAAACCTGTCGTTGAAGTTTTTGTTTTATGGTTTGTATTTTACCAAATCCTTGTTTTCTTTGAAGGAACACGCGCTTTTCAAGTTCTTAAAGGCCTCATTTATCTCCTTATCGGTTTTCTTATTTCTCAATTATTAGGATTAACCACATTGAATTGGCTTCTAAAAAACTTTTTTGCAATATCAATTATCGCTATTTTAATTATCTTTCAGCAAGAGCTTCGTCACGGACTCGCACGACTAGGCCAACAGCATCTCTTTAATATCAGCCTAGAAGAATCAGAAATTGTCGCTCTCATCGAAGAAATTACAACTGCTGTCCATAAGCTCGCTCAAAGAAAAATCGGCTGTATTATCGCTATTGAAAGAGACGCCAAGCTTAAGACTTTTATCGATAGCGGAATTTCAATTGACGCAAAAGTTTCATCAGAAATCCTTCAAAGCATCTTTGTTACCGCCTCACCGATTCACGATGGTGGCGTTGTTATCAGGAATGAGCGCATCCTGTCAGCGGCTTGCCTTTTTCCGTTATCGGAAAACGGAAATTTAAGCAAAATTATTGGAACAAGACATCGCGCTGCTTTAGGCATCACAGAGCAAACGGATGCAATCGGCATCATTGCTTCAGAAGAAACAGGTGATATTTCAATCGCTGCCGATGGACGATTTATTCCTATTGTCAACAAAGAACGATTTTCTAGTATTTTAAAGAATTTACTATTAGGACATAAAAAATAAAATGAAAAAATGGCTAACACATAATCTAGCCCTAAAACTCATCGCATTGGGCTTGGCCATTGTTACATGGCTTTATGTTAACGGGGTTTTAATCCAAATTTAATCTTCTAAGCAAGAATTACCATGTCAAAACTCGGAGTCAATATCGATCATGTCGCGACAGTCCGCCAGGCAAGAGGGGAATCTCACCCCGATCCTGTCAATGCAGCAAAACTCTGCGAACAAGCTGGTGCACATAGCATTGTTGCGCACTTGAGAGAAGACAGACGACATATTAACGATAAAGATGTTTGGCTATTGCGTAAAGCCGTCAAAACTCGTTTTAACCTCGAGATGTCTGTCAGCGAAGACATTGTTAAAATCGCATGTCGACTAAAGCCAGACCAAGCAACGCTTGTTCCTGAAAAACGCAAGGAACTCACAACGGAAGGTGGCCTCGACGTTCTTCGTCATTCTCATCGATTAAAACAAGTGATCAAACGTTTGAATCAAAAAAATATCATCGTAAGCCTTTTTATTGATCCAAAAGAAAAACAAATTCTAAAATCAAAAGAACTTGGCGCGCACTCTGTCGAGCTTCACACTGGCTGCTACGCCAACGCAAAAACAAAATTAAGTAAAGAATGTGAATTAAAAAAAATCCAAAAGGCAGCCCGTTTTGGAAAAAAAATCGGAATTATCGTTAACGCTGGTCATGGGTTAAATTATAAAAACGCAAAACCAATTGCAAAAATCAAAGAAATACACGAGCTTAACATCGGACACTCTATTATTTCCTATTCGATTTTCGCCGGCCTCAAGAAGGCCGTAAAAGATATGTTAAAACTGGTGAAATAAAATGATTCTAGGTCAAGGGACAGATATTATTGAAGTCGAACGCATCTCAAACGCCATTGAAAAATGGGGAGATGACTTTCTAAAACATGTTTTTACCGATCAGGAGATTGCCTACGCAAGAAAAAGACGATACCCTGATCAACATCTGGCTGCACGCTTTGCCGCTAAAGAAGCTGTCTTAAAAGCTTTGGGCGAGAATGCACATGTTGGATGGAAAGACATCGAGATTATCAATCAGCACAACGGTAAGCCATCTTGTATTTTTCACATCAAAGAATTTAACAAAAAAATCTTTGTCTCTTTGTCACATACAAAAAACTATGCGGTTGCCAACGCCATTATTACGATGTAATTCAAAAGCTCATAAGAATACTTTTGGCCATGTCCTTGTCGTTGCCGGATCAAAACGTATGCTTGGAGCCGGTGCTCTTGCAAGTCTTTCGGCTATGCGCGCAGGAGCAGGGCTCGTCACCCTCGCTATTCCTAAAAGCCTAAATGCAGTTGCACAAAAAAAAATTTCTCCGGTTATCATGACCTTTCCTCTTAAGGAAACAAGAGATCAAACCATTTCGCCTTTAGCTCTACATGATATCAAAAAAGAACTCTCAAAATATCAAGCCATAGCGCTTGGCCCCGGATTGTCGCAAAACAAACAAACAAAAAACTTCGTCTTAGAAATAATTTCTTCCGTAAGAAATCCTATCGTAATTGACGCCGATGCCCTTAACGCTCTGTCTGAAAATATTTCTACTCTAGCGACAAGAGGAGGCATACGCATTCTCACTCCACACCCTGGAGAAATGTCTAGATTAACAGGAAAAACAAAAACATATATTGAGTCTCATCGAGAATCTGTCGTAAAAACTTTTGCAAAAAAACATAATTGCATACTTATTTTAAAAGGATCTCGTAGCGTTGTTGCATCTCCTTACGGAAAAATCTATATAAATAAAACCGGAAATGCTGGACTTGCAACCGCAGGAAGCGGGGATGTGTTAACTGGAATAATTGCTGCATTTTTGGCACAAGGACTATCTGGATTTGATGCTGCTAAATATGCGACTTTTTTGCATGGCAAAGCAAGCGACATTGCAGCAAAAAAAAAGACTAAGGTCTCGCTTATTGCAACGGATTTAATTGATAACATTCCTCGTGCTTTTAAAAATTCTATAAAAACGTAAAATTTCTAAAAATAGCTGTCTTCTATGATATACTTATAAAAGAACTGAAAGGAGAAAAAATGAACAAAAAAACTGGTTTTACGCTAATGGAAGTTATTCTTGTTGTTATTATTGTGGCCATTTTAGCGGCCGTTGCCATTCCGCAATACTCCGGAATCGTTGAGAGAACCCGAGCATCTGAAGGTGTGCACGTTCTAGGAGCAATTTTGTCTTCAATGGAACGCTATCATTTAGAAAATAGCGCTTATACAAACAATCTTGGAAACTTGGATGTTACCATTCCGACACTAAAATTTTTCGGCACGCCAACCGTTTACACCAGCTGTGCTTCTAACCAAATTTGCGCAATAGTTTTAAGAAATACAAGCACCTATCAATTAAGAATCTGGGGAAACGGAACAGTGACTTGCACCAGCGGCGGAAGCTCGCCTAACTGCGACGCAGCAGGCTACTAATCTTTAGTTTAAAACTAAAAAGGGCTCATGGAATTTTCCATGAGCCCTTTTTTTATTAATTATTTTCCTTTTACAAATGTCGCTCAATCGGCGCTTCGACCTTTTTAAAATCAGGCTTAATTTCTGGACGTGGGCGTCCGAAACAAGCTCCTAATGTTTCATGAAGCGAGACAACATCCAAATCAACATGTCGCTGCTCAATTGCTTTTTTCGTGTCCATATATCGAATTTTATCTCCACTAACGCCAACAACGGTAACACCATCGATGCCCTGCGCAAGAAGGAGAACAGCAGAAGCACCTGCTTCTTTGCCAAAATTTACATCATAAGCAGAAGATCGTCCACATCGAACCAAATGCCCAGGCGTAACCGCTCGAACTTCTGGCGCTTCGTATAAGCCGTCAACGTACATTTTTTCTTTTTCCATAAATTTCTTAATCTCAGCATCTTTTTTAAATCGCTTAGTCAGCTCCTGACAAACGTACTTTCCGGATCCCGTAAGCTTCTTATGACCAAATGCATCAACGCCAGCTGCTTCATCAACCAATTCTTCACCATTTGAATTCGTTAAGCCTTCAGCAACGATAATCAAATAAGTGCCCGCTCGAACATCGCTTTGTGCAATTCTTCTTGAAAAACGTTTTTTAACATGCTCGTAAAGAATATCAAAATCAACAGGAATCTCTGGAATCAAAATGGCATCCGCATCGGCAGCAACACCGCCGCGAAAAGCAGTGTGACCTGCATATCGGCCAAAAACTTCCATAACAATAATGCGATTATGAGTTCTTCCCGTTGTCTTTAAATCCTCAGCGAAAGTTGCGATGCGACTAATGGTGGAATCTGCTCCAACAGAATAAGTCTGAAGATCTAAATCCATTGTCTTTGGCGCGTGCACACATTTAATGCCATGCTCGGAAAGATCAACGATAACGCTTCCTGTATCATCGCCACCGCTGATGACAAGGCCATCAATGCCAAACTTTTTAAGACCTTCTTTAATGCGATCATATTTTTTATCATTTTTAATTTTCTTAATTTTGACTCGCGAATGTCCAGCCTCGGAACCAGCTAAGGCAGAGTTAACAGAATCGACTCTTTCAGGAGTGAGCTCCACAAGACTATCAAAATCAACTAAATTATAAAGCCCTGCATAACCGTTTGGAATAACAACGCAAGAAATACCTTTTCGGTTTGCCATTTGCGCAACGCCTTTAACAACAGCATTAAGGCCTCCACAATCTCCACCGCTTGTAATAATTCCTATTTTTTTCATCAAAAATCTCCTTTGATTTAAATGCGTTAGATCATTATCTGTACCGAACAGAAGGTAGATTATCATATCCATTGTTTAAAATCAATTGTAAAATATGAAAACTCGAAAGACGAGGCAGGATAGAGGCTTACTAAATATTAATATAAAAACATACTTTACAGTCACGAAAAAATCTGTTATAAGTAAATCTCGTTTCAAAAGAATATTATAGCAAAGATGACTTTGCTGGTACCGTAAAAAGGCTGGCATTTTTTCGATTTTATGTTCGTTAAGGAGCTTGCTGGCGTAGCTCAGCTGGTAGAGCAACTGACTTGTAATCAGTAGGTCGGGGGTTCGAAGCCTCTCGCCAGCTCCATTTTTTGTGGGCAGATACTCAAGTGGTCAACGAGGGCAGACTGTAAATCTGCTGCGCTTGCGCTACGGAGGTTCAAATCCTTCTCTGCCCACCAGTAATATTTTTTGCGAGAGTAGTTCAGTGGTAGAACTTCAGCCTTCCAAGCTGATAGCGAGGGTTCGATTCCCTTCTCTCGCTCCATTTTTTTCCAAAGGAGCCTTTAAAAAATGAAAGTCACTCTATTTCTTCCGACATTAAATGAAATCCAAGGGATGAAAGCTATCATGCCGCGTATTAAAAAAGAGTGGTACGATCAGCTTTTAATCGTGGACGGTCAATCAACTGATGGAACCATTGAGTACGCCAAAGAGCAAGGGTGGCCCATCATTGTTCAAAAAACTAAAGGATTGCGTCATGCCTATATTGAAGCGCTACCCCACATTGAAGGTGACGTTATTCTTACTTTTAGCCCAGACGGAAACAGCATCCCTGAACTCATTCCTGACTGTATTAACAAGATGAAAGAAGGGAATGATATGGTTATCGTTTCTAGATACGCCGGCGATGCCAAAAGCTACGATGACGACATCGTCACAGCTTTTGGAAATAAAATGTTTACGACTTTTATTAATCTCTTCCATGGCGGACACTACACAGACGCTATGGTTATGTTTCGTGCCTACAAAACAAAACTCATTTATGATCTAGATCTGCACAAACATAACAGCTACGAAACAGAAGAGAAACTTTTCCATACAGATATTAGCTGGGAACCTCTCCTGTCGATCCGAGCTGCCAAAAGAAAACTAAAAGTTGCAGATGTTCCGGGTGACGAGCCAGCCAGAGAGGGAGGAGAACGCAAGCTCCAAATTATCCGCTGGGGCTCAGCCTACATGTTTGAAGTTTTCAGAGAAATCTTTTTCTGGAAATGATCAAATATCCATTATTTTAACCCTTTCTTTTATCCTAAAATTCAGGACATTTCTCTTGCAACCCTATTAGATTATAATATAATTAGATAAATATATATATTTTAGGAATACTCAATGAATCAGGCAAAAATTTCAATTATTGGCGATGGTGGATGGGGCACAACTCTAGCAATCCATCTATGTAAAAACGGTCACCACGTTTCCCTGTGGGGAGCCTTTCCTAAATATGTCAAAAAAGTACGAAAAACCAGAAAAAATCAAAAATTCTTACCTGGAATCAGCATTCCAAAGAAAATTATTCTACTAGACTCTCTTGAAGATGCGCTTGAAAACTCTGATCTTATCGTGCTTGCGGTACCGTCACAATTCTTAAAACCAATCTTAAAAAAAATTAAAAAAAACAATATCTCTAAAAAAATATTTTTAAGCGTTACTAAGGGAATAGATACCTTTTCGCTTGAAAGAATGTCAGAGCTTATTCATAAAGAATTAGGACCCGTCAAATTTGCTGTTTTATCAGGTCCAACAATTGCAATCGAAGTTTCCAAAGGCATTCCATCAACAGCGGTTATCGCATCTCATAACACTCAAATAGCAAAAAAATTACAAAAAATTTTTAACTCTCCAACCTTTCGCATTTATACGAACTCTGATATTATAGGGGTAGAACTAGGGGGAAGCATAAAAAACATTATTGCCATCGCCTGTGGCGTTTGTGACGGACTCAATCTTGGAACCAACACAAAAGCTGCAATCCTATCTCGCGGTCTAGCAGAAATGTCAAGACTTGGAAAAACGCTTGGAGCTAAAGCAAAAACTTTTTCTGGACTAAGCGGTCTCGGAGACCTTACAACAACATGCTTTAGCCCTAAAAGCCGTAATCGTTTTGTCGGCGAACAGCTCGGAAAAGGAAAAACATTAAAAAGAATCATGGCGTCAATGGCAACAGTTGCAGAAGGAGTTCCAACAACTAAAGGAATTTATCGCTTAAGCCAAAAACATAATATTTCGATGCCAATTACAACAGAAGTCTTTAACATTCTCTACAGGAATAAAAAAGCTTCCGTTGCTGTTAAAGATTTAATGAATCGAAAGACAAAATCTGAATAAAATTATTCGGAGCGTAGCGCAGTCTGGATGAGCGCACTTGAATGGGGTTCAAGAGGTCGTGAGTTCGAGTCTCACCGCTCCGACCAATTCAAAAAGGGGAATTATCATGCTAAACAATTTCAGAAAGTCAAATGGAGAAGAAGATCGACGAAAACATCCGCGAGTCGAAAAACATTTTATTGTTACTTTCTTTGAAGCCGACGACCCGGCTGCAGAGCATAGTATCTCACAACTAAAAAATATTAGTCGCGGTGGTGTTCTCTTTTCAAGCAGCGTTGCGCATACCGCAGGAAAAAAGCTTCAGGTTATGATCAAGACGCCTTATATGGCAAACACCTTGAGCGTTAAAGGAACCGTCATCGAATGCTCTGAAAGAATCCCTGGGGTCATCTATGAAATACGTGTTGAAATCGAAGATCTCGATTCTGATGCTGAAACCATTTTTAAAAAGATCGAAGAAGCTTTTCTAAAATCTAAACAAGATTATTAATATTAAAAAGGAATTCTTGATATGAATAAAATAAACATTGGCTTAATTGGATGCGGCACCGTTGGAGCCGGCGTTATTAAAATTCTTAAAAACCAAAATAAACTTTTTTCTAAAAAGTTTCAAACAGAATTCAAAATCAAAAAAGTTTGCGACAAAAATTCTGCTATTGCAAAAAGAATGAAGCTATCTAAAAGTCTTTTTACAACGAAAATAGATGATATCCTAAATGATAAAAACATTGATGTTGTCATTGAGCTTATTGGTGGCACCCATCCTGCCAAAGAAATTGTTTTACAAGCGCTTCGCTCAAAAAAACATGTTATCACAGCCAACAAAGCGGTGATCGCAAAATATGGATCTGAACTCTTCAAAGAAGCACTCAAACAAAAAAAGAACATTTATTTTGAATCATCTGTAGGCGCTGGCGTTCCTATTATCAATGCCATCACCGAAGGGCTTGCGGGCAACACCTTTAAAAGTCTTTATGGAATTATCAACGGAACTTCAAATTTTATCCTGAGCGAAATGACACACTCGCTATGCACCTTTGCCGACGCTTTATCTAAAGCCCAAAAAAATGGATATGCCGAAAGCAATCCAACTCTTGATGTCAACGGAATGGATGCCGCACACAAGCTAAGCATTTTAGTTCGTCTAGCTGTTGACAAAATCATTGACGTTAAAAATATTCATGTCGAAGGCATCACTCAAATTTCACATGATGACATTAAATACGCAAAAGACTTAGGGCTTGTCATCAAGCCTTTAGCCATTGCCAAAACAGCCAACAATAATCTCGAGCTTCGTGTTCATCCTACACTTATCGACGAAGATCATCCTCTTGCATCAGTCAACGGTGTTTTTAATGCCATCTTCCTTGAAACTGATCCGATGGGCGACATATTGCTTTACGGACAGGGAGCAGGACAACTCGCCGCTGCCTCTGGCGTTGTAAGCGATCTTGTCAACCTTGCAACAAAAGGAGAAAATATCGCCTGCGCCCGCATGAAAAATATTGCCTACGAGGATCGATCTATTAAATTAAAGCAGATTGATCAAATCGAAACAAAATTTTATATTCGTCTACTCGTAACTGACAAGCCAGGCGTCTTATCTAAAATTTCCGGTATCCTTGGAAAACACGACATTAGCATTGATTCAGTTAATCAGAAAAAACAAAAAAAAACATCTTCTGTTCCTCTTGTCATGCTAACACATTTAGCCAAAGAGAAAAAATTGCGTATTGCTTTGGAAGAAATTGCAAAGCTATCTCTTGTTAAAAGCAAACCTGTCGCCATCCGAATGGAGAATTTATAAAATGAAATGGGAAGGAATCATAAAAAAATATCGTGACTTTTTGCCTGTCACAGATAAGACACCAATCGTCTCTCTTCAAGAAGGAAATACTCCTTTAATTTTATCAAATTTCTTAAGCAAAGAGATCGGACTTGATGTTTATTTAAAATACGATGGAGCGAATCCAACGGGATCGTTTAAAGATCGCGGCATGACAATGGCCATATCAAAAGCCAAAGAAAATAACACAACAGCTGTCATGTGTGCCTCAACAGGAAACACGTCTGCATCCGCCGCTGCTTATTCTGCACGATGCGGATTAAAATGTATTGTTTTGATTCCAGAAGGAAATATCGCCCTTGGCAAACTTGCGCAAGCCATGATTCATAATGCACAAGTCATTGCCATTAAAGGCAATTTTGATCAAGCCTTAACATTAGTTAAAGAAATTACGTCTAGCTATCCTATTGAACTTGTTAATTCTCTTAATCCTTTTCGAATCGAAGGACAAAAATCTGCTGCTTTTGAAATCTGTGATTTTCTTTCTGATGCACCTGTTTTTCACGCTATTCCCGTCGGAAATGCAGGAAATATCACCGCTTACTGGAAAGGCTACAAAGAATACAAAGCTGCAGGAAAGACAACCTGTCTTCCTAAAATGCTTGGATTTCAAGCAGCAAAATCAGCCCCAATTGTTGATAAGCACATTATTGAAAATCCAGAAACACTTGCAACAGCTATTCGCATCGGAAACCCGGCTAGCTGGAAAACAGCTGAAGAAGCTCGCGATGAATCTGGTGGAATCATTGACAAAGTCACCGATGAAGAAATTTTACAAGCATACAAAATGCTTGCACAAAAAGAAGGTGTTTTTGCAGAACCAGCATCAGCCGCTTCAGTTGCCGGAATTTTGAAATTGCACAAAACAAACTTCTTTAAGAATCAAAAAGGAAACATCGTCTGCACGCTAACTGGGCATGGTTTAAAAGATCCAAATCTTGCCATAGAAAATGTGCAAAAACCATCCGTTATTGAACCCGATTTAAAGACTGTCTTAAAAGAAATTGGCATTAAATAGACCCCTACACAACAAAAAAATACTCGTTACTTGCGGACCAACATGGGTTCCCATTGACCAGATGCGTGTTATTAGCAACGCTTCAACAGGGAAGATGGGACATCGCATTTCTCATCTTTTATCCCGAGAAGGAGCCAAGGTCACTCTCATTCAAGGACCCGTTACGCACCCTATTCGGCACATGCCAGAACGTGTTTTAAATTTTAATTTCTTTGATGAACTATCTCAGATCCTTTTATCAGAACTAAAAACAACACCGTATGCTGCGGTTATCCATGCTGCAGCTGTTTCAGATTATAAGCTTCGCAAACCTTATGCTAAGAAAATTAGCTCAAATATTTCTGAATTTAAATTAGATCTTGTTCCGACACAAAAATTAATCCAAAAAATTAAAAAAGTTTCTCCTAAAACTTTTCTTGTTGGCTTTAAACTTGAATCCGATGCCAAAAAAGAATTTTTAGTTGCTCGAGCAGAAACGCTTATCAAAAAGGCTAAGTGCAACCTTGTTATTGCCAATGTGGTTTCGCAAAAAACATATAAGGGCTTTATTGTTGATGAAAATGGTGAAATCTTGTCACGTCAAAATTCAAAAGAACGAATCGCTGAAGATCTCGTTGATCTGATAGGAAAGCGCATATGAAATATATTGTCGTCGTGCCTGACGGAATGGCTGATTATCCAATCAAAGATCTCGAAGGAAAGACTCCGCTAGAATACGCCAACACAAACAATATGGATTTTATTGCTCAGAATGGACTTATTGGTTCTGTCTGTACGATTCCAGAGGGTCTTCCCGCCGGATCCGATGTCGGAAATCTTTCTGCGCTCGGCTATGACCCAACAAAATTCTTTTCTGGACGAGCGCCTCTTGAAGCTGCCAATCTTGAAATTGATCTAAAAAATGACGAAATTGTATTTCGCTGTAATCTTGTTACCATTGAGGACGACACAATGGTTGACTACAGCGCCGGACATATCACATCAAAAGAAGCTGAAGCAATCATTGCATCACTAAACAAAGAAATCGATATTCCGAATATCAAATTTTATCCAGGAAAAAGCTATCGACACCTTCTCGTTATTAAATGCCTAACTCCAAAATCTTTTGCAAAAATCAACTGTACTCCTCCTCACGATATTTTAAATCAAAAAATTTATTCACATTTACCTGAAGGGACGCATGCACAAACGCTTTCAGCGGTTATGGAAAAAACAAAAAGCATTCTCCAAAAACATCACGTCAATCAAGTCCGTGTCGATTTAAAACAAAATCCAGCAAATAACATTTGGCTTTGGGGGCAAGGCGTTAAGCCTAACCTGCCTTTATTTAAAGAAAAGTTTGGATTAACAGGCTCTGTTATTTCTGCTGTTGATCTTGTTAATGGTATCGGAAAGATAGCAGGCCTTGAAGTCATCACTGTTCCAAATGTCACAGGATACTATGACACTAATTTCTTAGGAAAAGCCGAATACGCTCTTGATTCACTAAAAACAAAAGATTTTGTTTTTATTCATATCGAGGCACCTGATGAAGCAAGTCATAATGGCGATTTAAAAATGAAAATCGAATCCATCGAACGAATCGACAAAGAAGTCATCGGAACTATTTTAAATCATTTTGATCCTAAAGATGATTTTCGTATCCTAGTTTTACCAGATCATTACACTCCGATTGAAAAACGAACGCATACAAGTGAGGCGGTTTGTTTTGAAATGTTCGGCAAAGGTATTCCAAGAGAAAATCACGTTTCTTTTAACGAAAAAACTTCCGAACAATCTGATCTTTCGTTTGAAACAGGAGAGCAGATGATGGATTATTTTATCAAAAGGCATTTGTAAGCGAATTTGCTTTAATTTTTACCTTTCCTAAAGAATATATATACTTATTATTTTTTACTTGTATTTATCTCTATATTTTATATAATAGCAAATCTGCTTCTTTCCAAGCAGATTTAAGACATTTTTAAACAAAAAAGAAGGAAAAAAGATGAAAAAGCTTGTTGTACAAAAATTTGGCGGTTCGTCTGTGGCAAACATTGACCGCATCAAAGAGGTCGCCAAAAGAGTTGTCTCGTATAAAAAACATCACCAAGATGTTGTCACAGTTGTATCTGCTCTAGGAGATACAACAAACGAGCTTGAAGAACTCGCGTTTTCTATTAGCAAAACACCGCCTGATCGCGAAATGGATATGCTGATGTCCACAGGCGAGCAAATTTCTTGTGCTCTTTTGGCAATGGCTGTTAAAAAACTCGGCCATGATGCTATTTCGTTTACAGGTGGTCAAGTCGGCATCAAGACAGACAAATCACACACAAAAGCAAAAATTATTAAAATCGACGCCAAGCGAATCAAAAAAGCTATTAAAGAAAGAAAAATTGTTATTGTCGCAGGTTTTCAAGGAATTACGGACGATCTTGAAATCACAACTTTAGGGCGAGGAGGGTCAGACTTAACAGCTGTTGCTTTAGCCAAAGCATTGGATGCTGATGTTTGTGAAATCTATACAGATGTTAAAGGCATCTACACCACAGATCCAAGGGTTGAAAAAAAGGCAAAAAAGATCTCAAAAATTACTTATGAAGAAATGCTTGAGATGGCTGCTTTAGGCGCACAAGTTATGCAATCACGCTCTATTGAAGTCGCTAAAAAATATAACATTCCAATGCATGTTCGATCTAGCTTTTCCAAGGAGGAAGGAACCATGATTATTAAAGACAATGAAAAAATGGAAAGCGTCTCGGTTAGAGGCGTTACATGTAACAAATCTGAGGCCAAAGTAACTATTTGTAATGTCGAAGATAAGCCTGGCGTAGCTGCAAAAATTTTTACAGAAATCTCAAAATCAGGAGTTAATGTTGATACAATTGTTCAAAACGTAAGCCATACAAGACGGACAGACATTTCATTTACCGTACCAATAGTTGAACTTGCCAAAGCACGTAAAACAATCAAAATTTTATCAAAAAAAATAAAGATGGACAATGTCCTTTCGGATAAAGATATTGCACGCATTTCTATTGTTGGTTCTGGCATGCGCTCACACAAAGGTATTGCGGCAAAAATGTTTCAAGCCCTTGCTGATAACAAAGTTAACATCGACATGATTACAACATCTGAAATTAGCGTTTCTTGTATTATCAATCGCAAGCTCGCAGATAAAGCTGTGCGCGTACTGCATAAAGAATTTAACCTAGAAAGGATCAAATAACATGTCCGCCATCACGATCTACGATACGACACTACGGGATGGATCGCAGACTGAAGGTGTTTCTTTCTCTGTCAATGACAAGGTGCGCATCGCTGAGAAACTCGACGAGCTTGGAGTACACTACATCGAAGGTGGGTGGCCAGGCTCTAATCCAAAAGACAAAGAATTCTTTAAAATTATGAAAACCAAAAAATTAAAAAATTCTATTGTTGCTGCTTTTGGATCGACGCGCCGTGCCAAAATCAAGCCATCTGAAGATAGCAACCTAAAAGAGCTTGTTAAGTCCCAAGCTAAAACGATCACAATCTTTGGAAAAAGCTCAGATCTTCACGTCCTAGAGGTTCTTAAAACAACATTGGATGAGAATCTTAACATGATTTCTGACTCAATCCAGTTTCTAAAGAAAAAGAAGAGAGAAGTTTTCTACGATGCTGAACATTTCTTTGATGCATACAAAAGAAATCCAGATTATGCGCTTAAAACACTCTTGGCTGCACAAAACGCTAAAGCTGATTGCATTATTTTATGCGACACCAATGGCGGCACGCTTCCTGAAGAAATTAAAGAAATTATCTCTGAAATTAAAAAAGAAATCAAAATTCCTTTAGGCATTCATTGTCACAATGATCTTGATTTGGCAGTAGCCAACAGTCTTGTAGCTGTTGAATGTGAATGTACGCAAATTCAAGGAACATTCAATGGCCTTGGAGAAAGATGTGGCAATGCTGATTTAACAACAATCATTGGAATTTTGCATACAAAAACAAAACGCAAATCAATTCCTGCATCCAAGGTAAAGCACTTAACAGAAGCATCTTATTTTATCAGCGAGATGAGCAACTTTAAACTTCCCGATAATCATGCTTTTGTTGGACATTCTGCTTTTGCGCACAAGGGAGGCGTTCATATCGATGCCATGTTAAAGAATACCGCAGCCTACGAGCATATTGACCCTCAGGTTGTCGGAAATCACAGACGATTTGTCACCTCTGAGCTTGCAGGCAAAATGCCGATCGTGATAAAAGCTCAATCTATGAACGTAACCTTAGATAAAAAATCTTCTGCTGCTAAAAAAATGCTTCGAAATCTTCAGGCGAAAGAACATAAAGGCTATCAATTTGAAGCTGCAGATGCTTCGTTTGAAATTTTTATGAAACGAGAGCTAAAAAAATATACGCCATTCTTTAGATTAGAAGGCTTTAAGGTAACAACCGAAAAACGATACGACGGCAAAGTGTTTGCCGAGGCTTCGGTTCGAATCAAAGTTAAAGGAGAAGAAGTTTTTAGCGCTTCGGATGGCGATGGGCCTGTTGATGCGCTTGATTGTGCTTTGCGTAAAGTTCTAACAAAATTTTATCCTAAGCTTTCTAAAATGCATTTAACGGATTATAAAGTCCGCGTTATCGATTCAAAGTCTGCGACAGCTGCCAAAGTACGCGTCCTAATTGAATCTCAAGACGAAACAGACTGCTGGACAACCGTTGGCGTCCACGAGAACATCATCGAGGCTAGCTGGGAAGCTTTGGTAGACAGCATTGAATACAAATTACTAAAAGATTCTAAGAAATAAATGAAAGATTTACCAACACGCTATATACCCCAAGAGGTCGAAGACAAATGGTGTCAGCACTGGGAGAAAAATAACCTTTTTCATGCCCAGCATGACAAAAAGAAAAAACCATACTCTATTGTCATTCCACCGCCAAACGTCACTGGTATCTTGCATATGGGCCATGCGCTTAACAACACGCTGCAAGATATCATCATCCGATACAAGCGGATGAAGGGCTTTGAGACGCTCTGGATGCCTGGCACAGACCATGCCGGCATTGCTACGCAAAACGTAGTTGAAAAGCAACTCGCCAAGGAAAATAAAACACGTCACGATATTAGCCGTGAAGATTTTCTTGAAAAACTTTGGGCATGGAAAAAGCAATATGGCGACACCATCATTCATCAGCTAAAGAAGCTTGGCTCGTCATGCGATTGGGAGCGTACACGCTTTACTATGGATGAGGGGTATTCAAAAGCCGTTAAAACTGTCTTCGTTAAGCTTTATAAAAAAGGTCTCATTTATCGAGGTCAATACATCATTAATTGGTGTCCACGATGCCATACAGCATTATCCGACGAAGAAGCAGAACATCAAGACGTTCAAGGGTCTCTTTATCACATCCAATATCCTTTTAAGAATAATCCAGATCAGCGTGTCACAGTTGCAACAACGCGTCCAGAAACCATGCTTGGCGATACAGCGGTTGCGGTTAATCCAAAAGATAAGCGATATAAAAAACTTATTGGCCAAACACTTGTTTTGCCTTTGATGAACCGCGAGATAAAAATCATTGCCGATGACTTTGTTGATCCAGAGTTTGGAACAGGTGCTGTTAAAATAACGCCTGCTCATGATCCTAATGACTTTGAGATGGGAAAACGTCATAACCTAGAATTCATCAACATTCTCAATGCTGATGCAACTCTGAATGAAAATACAAAGGAATTTAATGGCTTGGACCGATTTAAAGCACGCAAGCTTATTGTCGAAAAACTAAAAGAACAAAACTTGCTTGTGAAAGCTGACGAACATCAGCATGCTGTTGGACACTGCTATCGTTGCCATACTGTTATTGAACCTTATTTATCAAAACAATGGTTTGTTAAAATGAGACCTTTGGCTAAGCCTGCTCTTGATGTGGTCAAAAAGGGGAAGGTCAAATTTTATCCTGATCGCTGGACAAAAGTTTACGTAAACTGGATGGAAGGCATAAGAGACTGGTGTATTTCCAGACAAATATGGTGGGGACATCGTATTCCGGTCTGGTATTGCAAAGCCTGCGGTGAAGAGAATTTTATTGTTGCAGAAGAGACACCAACATGTTGTCCAAAATGCAAAGGAAATGATCTGCATCAGGATGAAGATGTTTTGGATACTTGGTTTTCATCTTGGCTATGGCCATTCGCCACGCTTGGGTGGCCTGAGAAAAAAGAAGATTTAAAATATTTTTATCCAACAAACTCTCTTTTTACAGCTCCTGAAATTATTTTTTTCTGGGTTGCGCGCATGATTATGGCCGGCCTTGAGTTTATGGGAGACATTCCATTCTCCGACGTATATCTTCATGGCACCGTTCGAGATGCAAAGGGGAGAAAGATGTCAAAATCTCTTGGCAATGCTCTTGACCCTCTTGAAATCATTGAAGAATATGGAGCCGATGCACTTCGCTTTAGCCTTATCATAAACTCCGGCCAAGACTTATTTATCTCCAAAGAAAAATTTGAGGTAGGGAGAAACTTTGCAAATAAAATCTGGAACGCATCGCGTCTTGTTTTTATGAATACCTCTAATTTAAATGTCGCTCAGCTAGATCAAGATTTCAAGAATCTTAAAAAAGAAGATCTCCCTATGTCATGCCAATGGATTCTCTCGAAGATGCAAACAACGCTTATTGATCTTGAAGATGCAATCGAAAAGTATAAATTCTCGGAAGCCGAAAATCTTGTTTATAATTTTATTTGGAAAAATTTCTGCGACTGGTATCTTGAAATGATTAAAAACAGCTTTAATCAAAAAGATGTTCAAATCACAA
Organism: Candidatus Aceula lacicola; assembly: GCA_030765785.1. Lineage (GTDB taxonomy): Bacteria > Omnitrophota > Gorgyraeia > Zapsychrales > Aceulaceae > Aceula > Aceula lacicola. Next base: position 43,712 of record JAVCCC010000051.1, read on the forward strand.
CTCTTTTTATTCTTGAGCAAGTTCTAAAAATGATTCATCCGTTTATGCCTTTTGTGAGTGAAGAAATTTGGCACAGCATTCACCCAGAAAGCGATTCTCTTGCCAAAGAGTCTTGGCCTAAAATTAACAAAGCTCTTATCAACAATTCAATTGAATCTGACATGGTTAACGTTTTTGATCTGATTGTATCGGTCCGAAATGTTCGAGCACAATGGCGAATTCAATCTTCAACAAGAATTGACTGCATCTTGGGCGCACCCAGCAAGATTCTTAAAATTTTAGAACAAAATTCTAAAATTATTAAATCCCTTGCAAGCGTGGATAATCTTAAATTTGATAGTAGCAAAATTTCTATGAAGGATACTGCCGCAGGAATTTCTGGAAAAATAAAATTTTATATTCCTCTTTCTGGAATTGTGGACATCAAACAGGAAAAGAAAAAAATTAACGAACAAATTCTGCAAAGTCAAAAAGCGCTTACAGGTCTTTCATCACGTCTCAAGAACAAGAACTTTCTAAGCAAGGCGCCAAAAAAGGTTGTTGAGAAAGAAACAGAACGTCTAAAAGAAATTGAAGAAAAAATTAAAGAACTAACCAACATCATAAAGGATTTATCTTAAAAATATGAGCAAACATCAAATTGATCAAATTATCACCCTAGCACTTAAAGAAGATATCGGAAAACAAGACGTTACGACAAATATTTTTATTCCGAAAAGCATGATCTCTGACGCCTATATTGTGATCCACCAAAAAGCAACAATTGTTGGATTTGATATCGTTAAAACAATTTTTAAAAAATTAGATAAAAATGTAAAAATAACATCGTATTTCAAAGATGGCGACGTCATAAAACCTGAGGTGCGCATCATAAAATTACGAGGAAAAACACGCGCCCTTTTAACAGGAGAGAGGATCGCTTTAAATTTCTTAAGCCATCTTTCCGCCATTGCAACAAACACGACAGAATTTGTAAATGCCGTTAAGCCTTATAAAGTCAAAATATTAGACACGCGAAAGACAACGCCAGGATTACGTTTTCTAGAAAAATTAGCCGTGAGAAAAGCGAATGGCGTCAATCATCGTCTTAACTTAGGCGAAATGGTATTGATCAAGGATAATCATCATATCGCTTGTCCTCAAATGCCAACTAAGGACATGCTAGCTAAGGCACGAAGAAGAACAAAAAAGATAATTACAGTTGAAGTAGAAGACCTCAATCACTTTAAAGAGGCTTGGCTTGCCAGGCCAGACATTATCTTGCTTGACAACATGAATTTAGCGCAAATTAGAAAAGCAGTGTCCTTTGGAAAAAAGAATCAATATAAAGGAAAAAATCCTGAGCTGGAAATTTCTGGAGGCGTCAATCTGCACAATGTCCGATCCTATGCTCAAACTGGCGTTGAGCGTATTTCAATCGGCGCATTAACGCATACAAAAAAATCAATCAATGTTTCAATGGAGATTACGTATTAAAATGAAAACTATTTCTTATGCCCTCGTTATTATTCTTATCGCGGCCTGCGCCTTACAACCAACCACTTCTTACGCGCAAGCCCAACACAGTCTACTTGACGACAAAAAACTTCTAGGTGGATATTCTAAAAGGTATGCCGATGAGCCTAAAGATGTGCTTCTTGCCATGATTAACGATGAAACGCTCTCACCATATCAAACCGCTGCCGCCGTGCGTGTTTTTCGAGAGAATTTTAGCCAAATCATTTTTTCAAGAGAAAAAAAGCTAGCTCTTCGATCCTTGATCCGCCGTCTTAGCCGAACAGATTCTATTTTTGTAAAGATTGAAATTATGTATACACTTTGCGAAATGGATAAATATAAATATTTTAAATCTATGGTTCCAAATTTAATTCGCGCCATGGATCACTACAATAAAACAGCTAATGAACTGGCGTTCACTTATATTAACAACATTATCTCTGGTCAAAATAGAACTAGAGAAGCTCGCATTGTTTTCAATACTCTCCGAAGAATATTATTTTTATCCCGAAAAAAACTACGCAACGTCATAAATCCCAACAAACGACTAAAACAAAAAATTGAACTGCTTCGTTGGTCTATAAAAATCCTAGGCAACCAAGAATTAAAAAGACTTCCGCCAGAAGCGCTGCATTTATTTTAATCACAAAGGCCCATTATAAATGAACATTAAAAAACAAACTTGGATTGCATTATCATTGTTTGCCATTGCTGGTTTCTTAGTCTGGATGCAAACAAGCTACAAGCAAATTTCCTTTCTCGATCTTTCCGTAAGCAAAAGCAAAGCCCTAAAAATTTCTCGGGAATATCTTGTCGAAAGCCAAAATGTTGATCCTGCTGATTTTGAGCATGCTGTTATTCTGCTATCGCGGACAGACGCTGATCGTTACCTCCAAAAAACCATCGGATTTGACGAAGAGTTAAAGTTTATTAAAGCAAATAATTTTGGTCTTTTTTATTGGAAAACCCGTTTTTTTAAAGAAAATGAAAAAGAAGAATTTCTTATCTCTGTTGACCCAAAAAATGGCAATATTGTCTCTTTTAGACACATTATTGCCGATACCGAAAAGAGGGAAGAGGTTAACCTTAAAGCCTCTCGTCGTCTAGCAAAAGAATTCTTAAAGAATAATTTTAATTTTAATTTCTCTAAATATCTCCTAAAAGAAGAATCAACAGAGAAGCGTGACAACAGAACAGATTACCATTTTGCCTGGCAAAAAAAAGACATCGAAATCCCTTGGAGTAAGAATCCGAACTCTGGAACAGCCAAACTGATTACAAAACTGACAATGGCTGGAAACGAAATTTTATCATTCTCTAAAAATCAACTTGATATTCCAGATCAATTCTCCCGCATGATTGAAAACAGCAAACAATCAGGACGAATTTTTTCTGGAATCTTTACATTGCTCTATTATTTAATGCTAATGTCATCCATTTTCTTTGTCATTATTCAAAATAATAACATCGCGATGCACGCAACAAAAAATTTCTACATCAAAATGGCTGGTATCATATTTATTTTAATCAGTCTTTTAAATTTCAACAGTATCCAAAACTTTCTTTTTAGCTACTCAACAGCGACAACTTTAAAGATTTTCTTTTCAGAGCTTACGCTTTATCTTTCTGTCGGAGCTTTTTTCTTTGCTATTAAATTAGTTTTGCCAGGGCTTGCGGGAGAATCCATTTCGCTTGAATCTTCAAAAAATCAAAAAGGTTTTTTACATTATATTTCATCAAAGTTTTTGTCACGAGAAATCTTTTTTCTGGTGCTCATTGGCTACCTAGGTGCGATCATCATGTTCGGCATTCAATCTTCAATCTTTTATATTGGACAACAATATTTTAGCGTCTGGATTGAACGCCTACAGATCCCACAGCTTTCATCAAGTTTTTGGCCATTTTTAACTGTTTTTGTCATCGCAATTCGCGCATCCTTAAGCGAAGAAATTATGTTTCGCTTTTTCGGCATTCATTTTGGAACAAAAATCCTAAAAAACACTCTTCTTGCTGTTATTATTTCATCTATTATCTGGGGATTTGGGCATACCCATTATCCAATCTTCCCAATGTGGTTTAGAGGAATCGAGGTTTCTTTCTTAGGGCTCTTCCTGTCTTTTATTTACATCCGATTTGGCATTATTCCAGTTATTGTTAGCCATTATCTCTTTGATGCTTTCTGGGGATCAGCAGGATTCGTTCTCGGAAAAAGTCAATCTCTTGATTTTATCACATGCCTTCTTGTCTTATGCATTCCTTTTCTCTGGGCAATCTTGGCATTCTTTGTAAATAGACCAAAAAATAAAAAAATTCTCCTAAAATTAAGTCAAAATCAAAAATATAATCTCAAAATTTTAAAAACATTCTTAATCAACCCAGGCAACTGGGATAAAAAGTCAAAGGATCAAATTAAACAAAAACTTTTAGCTCATAGCTGGGACGCTCTCGTTGTAGACGAAGCGCTTAGAGCTATAGATAAAAAAGAAGATTGAAAAACAAAAATACTCGATTATAATATTACAAATGCTATTAAATCCTTTTAATTACCACAGTCCTAAAACTCTCAAAGAAGCCTGCAATCTGCTGGACACCCTTAAGAATGCCCGCATTTTGTCTGGAGGAACTTTTCTCGTTAATAATCTAAAATCATTAAAAAGGAGGGGGCTAAAAACTCCTGACGACATTATCAGCCTTCAAAAAATTCCTGAAATTAAAGGTATTCAAATAAAGTCAGATAAAATAATGATCGGCGCAATGACAACACTTAATAATATCGCACAAGATAAAAATGTTGAAAAACACTATCCCATCTTACGAATCGTTTCAGAAAACATTGCTTCAACGCAAATAAGAAATATGGCAACCATTGGCGGAAACGTTGCTTGCCGTTATGCATGGACCGAATTTGCAAGCTGTCTTATCGCGCTAGAGGCAACGCTTCATTTTGCTGAAAAAAAGAAATTAAAAGAAATATCTGCTGAAAGCTTCTTTAAAAATAATGCAAAACCAGAAGGACTTTTGACTTCTATTTCTATTCCTATAAAAAAAGATATTATTGCTATCTATAAACGCGTCTCTAAAACACCTGGCGTAGATCTTCCGATGTTAACTGTTTGTATTAAAGTTTCTCTAAAGAAGAACACGCTTTTAGATGTCCGTGTTGTCATTAACGATGGGGCCTCATTTTCTAAAAGAGATGTCTCAATCGAAAAAGCATTAGAAGGATCTAATCTCGATGAGAATATAGAAGGAAAGTTTCTTTCAAACCTTAATCCTGAAACATATAAACTCGATAACGAATACAAAAAAGAGCTGCTAAGAATTCACAGCAAATATGCAATCCAAAAATTACTGGTACAAATCAATGACAACGCTTAATATTAACGAAAAAGAATACCAGCTTGACTTAAAGGGTCACGAAACCCTTCTTGAAGTCTTACGAGACAACCTCGGGCTTACAGGAACAAAAACTGCCTGCAACGAAGCAGAATGCGGTGCCTGCACGGTTCTTGTTGACAACAACTCTGTTTTATCTTGCATCATCCTTGCCAAAGATGTTGAAGGTTGTTCTATTGAAACGATTGAAGGTTTGAGCCATGAAGAAGAATTGCATCCAATTCAACAAGCATTCCTAGATAACGGTGCTGTGCAATGCGGATTTTGCGCCCCTGGATTTATTTTATCAACTAAAGCTCTCTTAGATAAAAATCCAGAACCAAATCTTGAAGAAATAAAAAAATCGCTCGATGGCCATATCTGTCGCTGCGGCGGATATTTAAAAATATTTGATGCCGTTAAAGATGCGTCAAAGAAATTAAACAATCATGACACAAAAAAATAATAACTCTTTAAATCCTGTTGGCAAAAGCGTTCCGCGCATTGATGGAAAAGGACTCGTCACAGGCCAAACCAAATATGTCTTTGACTTAAAGCTTCCTGGCATGCTCATTGGAAAAATGCTTCGAAGTCCGCATCCACACGCAAAAATCATAAGCATTGATACATCGAAAGCGGAAAAGCTTCCGGGAGTCAAAGCCATTATCACAGCTAAAGACACTTATGGCATTAAGTTTGGATCTAATGAATTCTTTTTCCCGCAAACTGCAGATCAACAAGCACTTGAATCCGATAAAGTTCGTTATATCGGTGACGAACTTGGAGCTGTTGCTGCCATCGACGAAGAAACTGCTGAAAAAGCTCTAAAACTTATCGATGTTAAATATGAAATTCTACCAGCAGTCTTCGATGTCATGGAAGCCATGAAACCAGGCGCACCCCAAATCCATAGCGCACGAAATAATATTGCGTTAATTCTTCCTACGCATTTCGGTAATGTTGAAAAAGCGCTAAAAGAATCTGATTATGTTCGAGAAGATGAATTTTATTTACCTTCAGCTGCTCACACATGCATGGAACCTCATGTTTGCGTTGGTCAATTCGAAAATTTTTCTGACAAACTAACTCTTTGGATTTCAACACAAGCTCCGTTTAAAATAAGAGAAACACTTGCCAAATGTCTAAAAATGAATCTTAATAATGTGCGCGTCATTAAACTAGCCGTTGGTGGTGGTTTTGGTGGAAAATTAGAAATGCTTCCGATGGATTTTGCATCTTGTCTTTTGTCGAAAAAAGCGGGAGGTTTCCCAGTTAAAATTACCTATTCTAGAGAAGAAGAATTTTCATTCTCTCGTCGAAAACATCCTATGATTTATAAATTAAAATCTGGCATAAAAAAAAATGGTACCTTAATGGCTATCTCTGGAGAAATTTATGCTGATGGTGGCGGATATTGCAGTTATGGACCAACCGTATTAGCCGCTGCGATGATGCGCATTTTTATGGTTTACAAAATTAAAAATTTTAAGATGACAGGATATCGTGTTTATACAAACAATCCCATTAGCGGTGCCATTCGAGGCTTTGGTGGCGTTCAATCCGGATTTGCCGTTGAATCGCATATGGATATGCTTGCCCAAGGGATAGGAATGGACCCTGTTGAATTCAGACTTAAAAACATCACAACCCCCAACATGATCACAACGAATAAAATGATTTTAACTTCAAACGGATTAAGGGAGTGCATTGAAAAAGCGACAGAGGCTTGTGACTGGAAAAATAAAAAAGGTAAACAAAAAAATATCAAGCGAGGCCTCGGTATTGGAATTGCCGCTGATGTCATGGGATCTAAAATGTACAAATCTCATGAATCTGCAGGATCGATCATTAAAATTGAAGAAGATGCCTCCGTATATTTTTTGACGGGTGCCGCAGATACTGGACAAGGATCAAATACAGCTCTTTCACAAATTGCAGCACAAGAACTTGGTATTAGTTATGATCGAATTAAAATTACAACCGCCGACACAGGCATTACACCATTTGATACGGGAAGCTTTGCTTCACGGGTTACTTTTATCTCTGGCAATGCCACAAAGCTAGCTGCTTTGGATGCCAAAATGCAAATCCTAAAAGTTGTTTCTCAAGAAAAAAATATTCCCATCGAAGAACTAGATCTAATCGCTGAAGAAGTTATTCATAAAAAGAACTCTTCTGTGGTTATGAGCTTTGAAAAAGCCGTTGAGCTTTGTTATTCATTTAATTACGGACAACAAATTATTGGACGTGGCAGCTATAATCCAAAAACAACACCTGTCGATTTTAGAACAGGAGAGGGCAACGTTTCAGCAAGCTATGGATTTGAAGCTCAAATCGCTAAAGTTGAAGTCAATACCGAAACCGGCGAAGTTGCCGTATTAAAAATGTGGGATGCTCATGATATAGGAAAAGCCATCAATCCGCAATCTGTCAGAGGACAAATCGAAGGATCTTTGTTTATGGGAATTGGCTACACCTTGTCAGAAAATTTACAATTTAAAAATGGCCGTGTGCTCAATCCAAATTTTGCAAACTATCGACTCCCTCGATCTGTTAACGCATGTCCTGTTGAATCTATTTTAATTGAAACCATTGATCCGGAAGGACCTTTTGGTGCCAAAGGAATGGGAGAGGCAGC
>JAVCCC010000031.1 GCA_030765785.1 Candidatus Aceula lacicola
ATGGAAGACCTTTAACTTTCTTTGCCCTCATGGGATCTGTTGGTTTAACGGGTATTGTTGTTAATGATTCTGTTGTTTTAGTTGATTTTATTAATAAATTGAGAAAAGCAGGAATTGATAGAAGAGAGTCGTTGATCGAGGCTGGAAGAGTTAGGCTTAGGCCAGTTTTGATGACGACGATTACAACGATTGCAGGGTTGTTATCTGTTGCTTATGGAATTGGTGGCGGAGATCCATTTTTAAAACCTATGGGTTTGGCTTTGATCTGGGGATTGTTTTTTGCAACAGGACTAACGCTTATTATGGTTCCGTGTATTTATGCTATTGTTGACGACCTTTCGGAAAAAGTTTTGCGTCATTCAACGGTTAAGGTTAACGGGGGAGCTGAAGCAGAATAATTATTTTAAAAATAATCGATTTTGCCGAAATGCGTATTTGAAGCAGGCAGTGTAGGATGGAACGGCAAAAAGTACTAGAAAAATAATCAGCGAGGCCGAAACAGCCACATCTGCATAAAAGAACGATTTGATCATTTTCCATTCATAGGAATGTCCTAGAATAAGAAACACTATCCTCATAGTAAAAAGTGATTTCCACACAAAAGTGTTTAAGAATCGTTTTTGAAAAATAAATAAGCATAGTGGAATGAGGGACAATCCATCGACAACAACACTTCCAACATTAAGAGCGTACCAAAGAAAGTAAGTTTTTTTAAACGCAATTAAAATTTTGTAATATTGATCAATGGTAGAGTTGCGTGTCAGCAAGCTTATTGTATTGTTTATAACTGGAAAACAATAAACGAAAAGATAAAGCTTCCAAGACCAATGTGTTTTCTGGTTCATGAATGTATTATGCCATAGTTTTTAAAGAAGTTTAGAAAAATTTTACCGAGTTCGACAAATTTCTTTTCTTTGTTTGTATTTTAAGATAAGATGATAGTAAGTAATCTCGATATCCTTTGGGTGCGGGACCAACCGAGCGAAAGCGAGGCAGTCCCGAAAACTTTTTTTTCGGGATAAATTCGTCAACAAACGTATGTCGCTAAAGTTCCATAAGATTGGACTCATTTATGAATCAAGAATTTGATAATGTTATCGACGCGATTTGTGTCAAAGATGAGCGCTACAAGAGGGAAGCCTATGAGTTTATCATGGAGGCGCTTACTTTTACGCAAAAGAAGTTTCGTCGTTCTAAGCATGTTTCTGGCCAGGAGCTTTTAGAAGGTATCCGTCAGCTTTTAGAAGATAAATTTGGTCTGATGGTTTTGACGGTTTTGGAGCATTGGGGTGTTGAGACAACCGAAGATTTTGGCCACATTGTTTTTAATCTCGTTCAGAATAAAATCCTAAGCAAGACCGAAGAAGACACCTTGAAAAGCTTTCAGGAAGCTTATGATTTTCATGAAGTTTTTCGCGTTGGGTATAAAAAACGATTTGAAAAGCAAGTCAGCCGCATGAGAAATTTTTAAGAAAGTTTGTGACCCTGCCTAAAAATTAATATCTTATTTTGCCATGATGAAGAATTTAAGAGAAATTTCCGTTCAATACATTAAAGGTGTCGGGCCCGCGCGTAAAAAAACATTTGAGCGTTTGGGTGTTTTTAACGCTGAGGATCTTCTTTATCTTTTTCCTCGTCGTCATGAAGATAGAAGAAGCATGACGCCTTTGTCAGATGTTAAAGTTGGGGAGTGGCAAACCATTAGTGGTAAAATTCTAAAGCATTCAGGACGAAAAAGTTGGCACACAAAGAAGCATGTCTACGAGATGCAAGTCGGCAACGAGAAATCTCGTATTTTTTGTGTTTGGTTTAACCGTCCTTATCTTGATCGTTATTTTGAAGTTGGCCAACAAGTTGTTCTTTACGGAAAGGTGAATATTTACAAAGACCGTCTGCAATTGGTTTCTCCAGATTATGAAGTTATCACGGATGATGAGGAAGATCGATCGTTAAGTGTTGGGCGCATTGTTCCTATTTATCCTCTGACGCGTGGAATTTCGCAGCGATATATCCGCAAAACAATTAAGCGTTGTCTGGATAAATATGTAACTTTTGCAAAGGATGTTCTTCCGTATGAGTTACGACGTAAATATAAGCTTGATAATCTTATAAAAAGTCTTTGGAATATTCATTTTCCTGAGAATGAAAAGAAACAAGCTGTTGCATATAAACGTGTTTCGTTCGAGGAATTCTTTTTGTTTCAAGTTTCTGTTTTATTGCGTCGTTTAAATATTATTCAGAAAAAAGGATTTGCACATTGCGTAACAGATGATTTTTATAAAAAGTTTTTAAATCTTTTTGATTTTGATCTGACAAAAGCACAGAAAAAAGTTATTGATGAAATAAAATGCGATTTGTCGTCTAAGAGTCCTATGCATCGGCTTTTGCAGGGCGATGTAGGGTCGGGTAAAACTTTAGTGGCTTTCTTTGTATGCTTGGCATCTGTCAAGAATGGGCATCAGGCCGCCTTTATGGCGCCAACTGAGATTTTGGCGCGGCAGCATTCTGAAGTTTTCAAGAAAGTGATTGAGAAGTCGCCTTTTAGTAAAATTCGAATTGAAATTTTAATAAATGAAATAGATAAAAAGGAAAAAGAAAAGATTATTAAGAAAGTAAAGCAAGGAGAAGTCGATATCCTCATAGGAACACATGCGTTGATTCAGCAGGCCGTTGAGTTTAAGAATTTAAGCGTGGCTATTATTGATGAGCAGCATAAGTTTGGTGTTCGTCAGCGTGCGCTTCTTTCAGCCAAAGGAAAGAGTCCGGATGTTTTGGTTATGACGGCAACACCGATTCCGCGCACATTGTGCCTGACGTTGTATGGCGATTTGGATGTTTCAACGATTAATGAGATGCCTCCTGGCCGAGGTAAAATCGAAACAACTTTATTTTCGCATGATGATGCAGCCAGTGCATATAAAGTCGTCGAAGAATCCGTTCAGAGTGGGCAACAAGCTTATATTGTGTATCCGATCATTGACGAGTCAGAAAAGTTAGATTTAAAATCTGCTGAACAGATGTTTAAACAGTTTAAAGCAAAAGAGTTTAAGAAATTTCGTTTAGGGCTTTTGCATGGGCAGATGAAGAAGCATCAGGCGCAAGATATTATGCATAAGTTTAAGCAAGGGGAGATTCAGATTCTAGTTGCGACAACAGTTTTAGAGGTTGGCGTTGATGTTCCGAACGCAACGGTTATGCTTGTTGAGCACGCGGATCGTTTTGGCCTCTCGCAGCTGCATCAGCTTCGGGGGCGTATTGGACGAGGCGAATTAAATTCAGAATGCCTGCTAGTCGCAGAACCAACAACACAGGAAGGCCAGGCTCGATTGGACGCTCTTCTTTCTACGACCGATGGATTTAAGATTGCGCAAGAGGATTTATTGATTCGCGGCCCTGGAGAATTTTTCGGGAGGCATCAGCACGGGCTTAATGAGCTAAAGATTGCAAACCCCCAGGCGCAATTGGATATTTTGGAGCAGGCAAGGGCTGAAGCCATTGATTTGACAAAACAAGATCCGAGGTTGAAAAAGTCAGCAAATACTGTTATAAAGGATACGATATTAAGAAGATATCCAAACTATTTAGCGAATATTTTATCGGGATAAGAAGTTCTGATTCGCTTCGCTAGGGCACGAAGCTCACGGAATAAATTCACACAGGCTGACTTGATGTCGCCTGCAACTCTATAAGTCAGGTGTTCATTTATGCGCATACTATCAGGAAAACTCAAAGGTCGTAATTTTTATATGCCACATGGCATTCGCCCCACCTCGGATATTATTCGAAAGTCGGTTTTTGACATTTTGGGTCAGGAACTAGAGGGGTTAAGCTTTTTAGACCTTTTTGCTGGAAGCGGAGCTATGGGGTTTGAGGCAATTTCTCGCGGAGCTCAAAATGTTATTTTTGTTGAAAAAGACCTCAAGTGTTTCAAGGTTGTTGAGGAGAATATGACCGTCTTGGAGATGCCTTATTATGAGCGAAAAGATTGCTATTTTGACCTTTTTAAGCTCGATGCGTTTGCTGCTATTAAAGAATTTGCAAGAAAAAAAAGACAGTTTGATATTATTTTTATCGACCCACCTTATAGTCGAGAACTGGCAAAAAAAGCCTTGAAAACCCTAAGTGCGCATGATATAGTATACCCCAATTCTCTGCTAGTGTTTCAGCATGATAAGAGAGAGGGTTTACCGGACCAACAAGGCCGGTTTTCGCTTTTTAAGACTAGAAAATATGGAGCCTCATTGGTGTCCATTTATAGGAGTAGTTAACAGGTGAATAAGTTAGCCATATACCCAGGGACATTTGACCCGATTACATTTGGCCATTTGGATGTTATTGTGCGGACTAATCATATTTTTCCAGAAGTGATTGTGGCTGTAGCAGAAACATCTCGAAAGAATCTTTTGTTTAGTCTTGAAGAACGTATTGATATGGTAAAGGAAGCCACAAAGGATTTAAAAGGTGTCAGGGTGGAGGCATTTAATAGTTTGGTTGTTAATTTTGCACGCAAAAAGAAGGCTGGCGTTCTAATTAGAGGTCTTCGTATGATTTCTGATTTTGAGTATGAATTTCAAATGGCGTTAACCAATAGGCGCCTTGCAGAAGATATTGAGACTGTTTTTTTGATGCCATCTGAAAAACATTCATTTATTTCATCGACGCTTCTTAAAGAAGTTTCGACGCTTGGAGCTGATGTTTCAACGCTGGTTCCAGATTTTGTTGAAAAAAAGCTTAAAGCAAAATTAGCTCTATGAGAATTCCTATCAAGGATATTCCGCCGAGCGGTTTGCAAATTGACGGAATTCTTGAAAAAGAAGATTTTACGTTTGATACTGAGGATATTCAATGCTTGCTTCCAGTTTCTGTTAGTGCGCATCTTGAGTGTATTGGAAATGTTGTATCGGCTAAAGCGAATGCAAAAGCAAGTTTTTCTGTTTTATGCGGTCGATGTCTTCGATCTTTTGAAAAAGAAATTGCAAAAGATTTAACTTTTTATTATGATCTAGATGAATGCGAGAGCCATATTGAGCTTGGCGAAGATATTCGCCAAGAAATTCTTCTAGATTTTCCGTATAAAATTCTTTGCTCAGATGGTTGCAAGGGAGTTTGTTCAGTTTGCGGAATCGATTTAAATAAAGACAAGTGTAAGTGTAAGATCAGCAGTTAGTATAAAAAAGATAAACATTTTATATCGGGAGATTATTAATGGCACATCCAAAAAGACAACATTCAAAGCAACGTTCACGCAAAAGACGAACGCACTATAAGGCGGATGCGCCAGCGCTTAGTGTTTGTTCGAATTGTAAAAAAGAAATTGCACCTCATCGCGTGTGTCCATATTGCGGACATTATAAAGGTGAGCAGGTTGTTGAGATTAAAGTAAAAGAAAAGAAAAAGCAGAAGTAGTAATGAAACCCCGCGTCGTCTGTAGGTAGACTCTTGGGGTAAATTCGCACCTTTAAGTTATGTCGTTTGACTTCATAACTCCAGTGCTCATTTAGAGGAAGTTATTGTGAATATTATTGTTGATGCTATGGGCGGAGATCACGCACCTTATGAAATTGTTAAAGGTGTTATTCAAGCCATTAAAGAATTTGATACGAATGTGACTTTGGTTGGCGTTGCAGATGACGTTCGAAAAGAACTCGCCAAGTACGATTATTCAAAAGATAGAATCAAGGTTGTGCATGCCCCTGAAGTGATTGGTATGCATGATCCTGCAACATCATCTATTCGAAAGAAAAAAAATTCATCGATTACAGTTGGCGTTAATCTTTTAAAAGGTTCAGAAAAATATGATGCGTTTATTAGCGCAGGCAATACAGGTGCTGTTGTATGTGCGTCAACCGTTATCTTAAAGATGCTCCCAGGCGTTGAAAGGCCAGCCATCGGTCTTGTTATTCCAACACAAAAACATCTTTCATTTCTTATCGATGTCGGTGCCAATACAGATCCAAAACCACAACATCTTTTACATTCTGCTCTTATGGCTAATGTTTATGCTAAGAAAATTTTAAATATTGAAAATCCAAAAATTGGTCTTCTTAATATCGGAGCAGAAGAGAGCAAAGGGACAGAGTTTATGAAGGAAACACACAGACTTTTGACCGAGCGTGTACCGAATTTTGATGGCAATCTTGAAGCGAATGAAATTTTTTCTGGTCGCTGTGATTGTATTATTTGCGATGGGTACGTGGGCAATATTGTTATCAAGGTTGCCGAAAGCGTCATGGAATCAGCAGGCGCTTTGATTAAAAGAGAAATTAAGAAAAGTCCGCTTGCTTTATGGGGGGCATTCTTAATGAAGTCACGATTATTGCATATTAAAAAGCATGCCGATTATACCGAGTATGGTGGAGCGCCTCTTTTAGGTGTTAATGGTTTGGTCATGATTAGTCATGGTCGATCAAGTGCAAAGGCAATCAAGAATGCTATTCGCGCAACGGTTCGTGAAGTTGAAGATAATTTAATTGAGAATATGATTAAAGAGGTAGGCTAAGAACATGCAAAATATAGAAATTCTTTCGGTGGGTCACTATGTTCCTTCCAAAAAATTAACCAACGCAGATTTAGAAAAGATCGTCGACACGTCTGACGAATGGATTACAACTCGTACAGGAATTAAAGAACGTCGTATCGCAGGCGAACATGAAAAGACAAGCGATTTGGCGATTAAAGCCGCAGAGCAAGCTTTGTGCAATGCAAAATTAACGGCCTCTAAAATAGAGCTCATTATTGTTGCAACAACTTCTCCTGATAGTAATTTTCCGTCTGTCGCTTGTTTAGTTCAAAAAGGTATTGGTGCTAAACACGCGGTGGCGTTTGATGTTTCGGCGGCATGCACAGGATATGTTTATGCGCTTTCGGTTGCGCATCAATTTTTACTGACGGGCATGTATAAAAACGCGCTTATCATTGCAGCTGATCGTTTGACAACGATGATTGATTGGGAAGATAGAGATACCTGTGTTCTTTTTGGCGATGGTGCAGGAGCTTGTATTTTGGCAAAAGGAAGGCGTAAAGGAATTTTATCAGAACATCTTGAGAGTTTTGGTGAATATGGTGAGTTAATGAAAGTTGTTATTCCTGAAACGCGGCATCCGTCAAAGCCAAAGCACGGATTAGGTACGTTGCCGTATATTCGCATGCGCGGATCAGAGCTTTTTAAGATTGCAGTTAATTCTATGGCTGAATGCACTGAGCTCGCTGTCAAGAAAGCAAAAATTAAGATTTCAGATGTGGCGTGTATTGTTCCTCATCAAGCCAATGATCGCATTATTGCAGGTGTGGCAAGGAAATTGAAAATTCCAAAAGAGAAATTTTTTATTAATATTGAAAAATATGGCAATATGTCTGCGGCATCAGCTGCAGTTGCGCTATACGAGGCTGTTGAAGTCGGACGTATTCGTAAAGGGGATTATATTGTCTTGGTTGCGTTTGGCGCAGGATTGGTTTCAGGGGCAATGGTGATCAAATGGTAGACGTAGCTTTAATTTTTCCAGGACAAGGCGCACAAGCCGTTGGCATGGGTAAAGAGTTTTATGATGGCTCTGCGGAGGCAAAAGCGATTTTTGATCAAGCCCAAGATACATTAGATAACGATTTGCTGGATGTTATTTTTAATGGTCCTCAAGAAAAGTTAACGCTCACATCGTATAGCCAACCTGCAATTGTTACCTTTAGCGTTGCGGCGCTAGCAGCTTTGAAGGAAAGTTCAAAGTTTCAAAATATTAATCCAAAATTTACAGCCGGCTTAAGCCTTGGTGAGTATTCAGCTCTTATTGCATCAGGTGCTTTTTCTTTTGAAGATGGTATTCGCTTAGTTGAGCGGCGTGGTGCTTTTATGGAAGAGGCGTGCGATATCAATAAAGGAACAATGGCCGCGGTTATTGGATTTGATAAAGATAAATTAAAAGAAATTTGTGAGCAAGCAGGCGCTCAAGTTGCTAATTTTAATTCTCCAGCACAGATTGTTATTAGCGGAGGGATTCAAGAAGTTGAGAAAGCATGTGAGCTTATCAAAGAAGCCGGTGCCAAAACCGTTATTCCTCTTGAGGTTGCTGGCGCATTTCATTCTTCTCTTATGAGTTCAGCTGTTGATAAATTTAAAGCCGAGCTCGATAAAATTACAATTAATTCGCTTGCCTTACCTGTTGTCAGCAATGTGAAGGCTATTGCCGAGACAGACCCTAAGGCTGTTGCCGACAACTTATCTAAACAAATTATTTCATCTGTTCTTTGGGAAGATTCTGTTCGCTTCATGGCTTCTCAGGGAATAACTGATTTTATTGAAATAGGTCCTGGCCGAGTGCTTAAGGGCTTAATTCGAAAGATCGATTCCTCATTAAAAGTGCACAATATTCAAACGCCAGAAGATATAGAAAACCTGTCCTTTTAAATGAGGCCAAAACTTACGGAATATTATGACGTAAGTCTGCAGGACGAATTTACCCTAAGGAGCCTATCTTTGGCGACTTAGGGTTTCCTTTTTACTAAATACCAAATGTTGTTTTATCCTGATTCATTTCGCTAGGTCGCGAAAAGAACAGGATTAATTTGCTCAGGCTGACTTGACGTCAACCAGAGGTTTTCGTAAGTCAGGCGCGCATTTATTTTTCTTCAAAAACTTCGTGATTCTGCGTCTCAGGCAGGGTATAATATTTATTAAAGTATATATATATATATTAATAATATAGGTGCTTATGCTTGGGCTTAAAGAAATGCAAGAAATTTTGCCTCAACGATACCCTTTTTTGCTAATCGACAAGGTTGTTGATTACGAAAAGGATAAGAGCCTAATAGCTATAAAAAACATTACTGGAAATGAATGGACAACTAAAGGAAGTGATCAGAGAGAAGGCGCTTTTCCAGAGGTTCTGATGGTTGAGGCGGCAGCTCAGGCTGCGATTATTTTTCATTCTTTAAATAGTGGTCAGAAAGATAATATATATTTTCTCGGAAAAATAGAAGTAGAGTTTTTAGATCAGGCTAATGTTGGTGATCAGTTAATCGTAAAGGTTCTTTCCGGAAAAAGCATGGGATCAGGTGGTTATTCAAGTATTGAGATTTTTATAGGTCAAAAAAGTATTTCAAATATTCAAATATTTTATGGTGTGAAAAAAGCATGATTAAGAGATCAAAAGAAAGTGATTCAAAGCGTGTTGTCATAACAGGATTAGGTGTCGTATCTTCGCTTGGAATTGGTTGGAAAGATTTCTGGAAGAGTTTGCTGGCTGGCAAATCTGGCATTAGTAAAATAGAATCTTTTGATACCTCCAGCTATGATCGTCATTATGGTGGTGAGGTTAAGAATTTTGATCCTTCCAAGTTTATTTC
>JAVCCC010000015.1 GCA_030765785.1 Candidatus Aceula lacicola
ACGGGACTAGCACTACTCCATACGCGAACTTATACGTAGTTGACGCTGTAGATGACTATTTTTCTATTAATGTCAATTCTGTTACAGATGGCGATGCTTTAGTTGTTGCTGCTAGTAATAACATCGGCATTGGAACAGTTGCGCCTGCTTATTCGCTGCAAGTTGGCACGCCGACATTCTCTAATACACCTTCAGCTAGTAGTGTCGACGCTAGCAGTCCACCCCCTAATATTGCTGTGGCGATTAAAAATGATCTTTGGGTAGATGGAAGGATTTTTAGCGAAGGCGGTGGTGAGTGGACAAGGGATAGTACACACGGTTTTCTTTATCCGACCGCATTAACTGATCGTGTTGGCATAGGAACAAGTGGTCCTGTTTCTGAATTGGATGTCGCAGGGGGAATAATTAGTTTAAATGGCGGAAAAATAAATAATGATGGAGATGCTGTCGACAAAGGAATTTCTATTACAAATGATAGCTATATTGGAATTAATAAATCTAATCCGCAAGCATCCGTACATATAGGAGCTCATTCTGCGGGAGGGTTTCAGACAGAGACGGTTGTTAGCCTTATCGTTGATGGAACAACGGCAATTTTGGGTCATGAAGTAATTGGGACACCTGCTAGCCAAAGGAATCTTTATGTTAACGGCTTTATACAACCCTCCACAAATGTAAACAATACTTGTACGGCGAGTCTCGCTGGTGCAATTCGCGTGTCACAGCCACCTGTTGGCGGCGGAACACACTGTCCTTTGGAGGTATGTTTTTCAGGGTCACAGGCCTTTTCGCCTTCTGGGTGGAGCTGGAAAGATGTATGTGAGTATGTAACATATAGCGGTGGTCAACCGCCTGATCCGATAGGAGTCGGAACTGGAAATTTATTTAATTTTAATGATTAAATTTTTTAAAAAATTAATCTATTTTTAGATAAGGCAGGTATGAAAAAAATATTATTTATCTTATTCGCGTTTTTCTTATTTTTTGCATCAAATGTTTTTGCAGATGATGTAACCCTGACAACCTATTATCCAGCACCGTTTGGTATGTATCAGGAGATGCGGGTCATGGGAAAATTGGGGGTTGGGACGACGATCCCTGTTGCGAGCCTTGATGTGGCTGGGAGCATCATTTCAGACGGTGGAAGTGGCGATGTTGATGGCAGCGGAACGCTTACGGAGCAGGATGCGCAGCTCATCAAACTTTATGTTGCGGTTGGAACTAATTTCACTAGAAAACAAATAGCTGAAGCAGATGTTGATGGGAACGGCAGGGTTTCCTTGGAGGATGCGACAATGGTAAGGATGATGATGGAAGGAGGGGCAAGAGACGAAGTTAGTAGAATGTTATATCGAGTTACCAGAACGCAGCTGTCCGGAACTTGGCCGTCGTCGATGCAAACGTCTTTTAGTGTGCATGGCAATCTCGGCGTAGGGACA
Source organism: Candidatus Aceula lacicola (assembly GCA_030765785.1). Classification (GTDB taxonomy): domain Bacteria; phylum Omnitrophota; class Gorgyraeia; order Zapsychrales; family Aceulaceae; genus Aceula; species Aceula lacicola. The sequence continues at coordinate 1,440 of JAVCCC010000015.1, forward strand.
TCTTCTCCGGATTATGCCGTGCAGGTTGGTATTCCAACAGGATCGGCGCCAACAGGCTCTGATGTTTCTGTGGCAATTAAAGATGACCTTTGGGTTGATGGGCGTATTTATAGTGCCTACGGTGGAGAGTGGGAGCGCAATGAGACGACTCAAGAGCTTCATCCTACGGATATTGGGGATACCGTTATTATTGGAGCAGTGAGTTATTCAGAGCATCTTGACAAAGGTCTAATTATTATCTCCTCCGATTCTGGAGATTTTGGCATTTATCAAACAAATCCGGGGGACGTCAACTCTACTAATTATTTTTGCGGCACCGTCGGCATTGGACAGCCCATTTCACATGATATCTCTGAGCAGCTTAATCCAAGTTTGTTTGTTGGGCGTCCTTCTTACGAGGGCGCTGAAGCCCGCAATGAAGTTCTTTTGCTGGTTGGAACCGGCAATGGAGTTGAGGTGAGCGGGCATGCTGTGCCAAAGATTGGAGCAACCGCGTCGATTTGGGGAACACTTGGCGTTACTGGCGCTTCTGTTTTTGGAAACGTTATTCGAGCTTATCAAAATGTACAACTTGTCCCTTTTAGCCAGGATTGTGTTGAGGCGAGATATGGCGAGATTTCTTTTAGTTGGCCAACAGGAGGCACAAAGGTTGCTTTAAAAATGTGTGCGCCATGCTATAACGATCCTGTAAAATGTCCTGGATGGACTGGTGGGGCAACATGGGTATCTATAGGAGAATGGAAGGCTTTCAGCGGCTCTAATCCAGATCCGGGGGTATTGACGATTGAGTTGCCACCAGAAGACTAGGGAAAGTATTTCTTAGAACGAAGTTTTTTCTAGTTGGTACGGGTAATGAAAAGACGCTGTTTAGAAAGATTAATTATGTAAGAAAGTGAAAAGGGGTCAGGAAAAAAAGGATATGTTTTTAAATGAAAATAAACTTAAATTGGATTAAAGATTATATTGATATTTCAAATAAAGTCGACGAGCTTGCATACAAGCTGACTTTGTCTGGGCAAGAAGTCGAAAAAATCGAAAAGATCGATGGAGATACGATTTTTGAGCTTGAAGTGACTCCTAATCGACCAGATTGCCTTAATCTGATTGGTCTCTCCCGCGAATTTTCTGCCATTCTAAACAAAAGTTTAAAAAAGCCAAGAATTAAGAAGACAAAATTTCTAAATAGTAAATGTGATATTACAATCAAAGACAAAAAAGATTGTAGCCGGTATGTTGGTGCGATTATTAACGGTGTTAATGTTAAACAAGCACCAAAAAGTATTGTTAAAAAAATATCTTCCGTAGGACTGCGAAGCGTTAATAATATTGTCGATATCACTAATTTTTGTTTGATGGAAACAGGTCAGCCAATGCATGCGTTTGATTATGATAAGTTGGTTGGTGGAAAAATTATTGTACGTCGTGCTAAAAAAGGTGAAAAAATTATAGCTATTGATGGAGTGGCATACGATCTTGATCCGTCTATCTTGATTATTGCCGACGAGAAAAGTCCAGTTGCGATCGCAGGCGTTATGGGTGGGAAAGACACAGAAGTTACGGAAAGCACAAAGAATATTTTACTTGAGAGTGCGTATTTTGATCCGATTTTAATTCGCCGCGCATCACGTAAGCTTGCCCTCCGAAGTGAAGCGTCTTATCGCTTTGAGAGAGGAGTTGATATTGACGTTGTTGAGACAGGTGCTTATAGGGCGATTAATTTAATTCAAGAGTTGGCAGGTGGTGCTGCGGTTTCTAAAAAAGATGTTTATTTTGGAAAAATAAAAAAGAGTCAGGCAAAAATTGATGTTACGATTGATCAAATCAACTCACTTTTAGGAGCAAGTCTTTCGACGACAAAGATTAAGAATATTTTAAAGAAACTTGAGTGCAATGTTTCTGAGAAAAAGAAGAATATTTTACAAATTATCCCACCGTCTTTTCGAAATGATATTAAAAAAGAAGTGGATGTTATTGAAGAAGTGGCACGCGTGATTGGTTTTGACAATCTTCCTTTAAAGTTACCAGAAATTAAAGCACAAGACATTGTTAGTTCTCGAAAGTGGGTTTTTAAAAATAATTTACGGTACGCGTTAACGGGTCAAGGTCTTGATGAGATTATCAGCTATACCATGGTAGGAAAAAAAGTTCTTGAAAATGCAAATATAGCTTGTAGCAAAGAAATTGTTCGCAACCAGAATCCTTTAACAGAAGATCAAGAGTTTTTGCGTACGGATTCTTTGCCCAGTATTCTAAATATAGTTTCTTTAAATATTAAAAGAGGGCAAAAAGATCTGAAATTCTTCGAGCTTGGAAAAGTTTATTCAGCGTCGGGGGAGAAGGATGTTTTGTCTCTTGTGATGACAAGGGTTGCGAAAAAAGATTGGCGTAGTCCCAAAAAAGAAGAAATAGATTTTTACGATATTAAAGGTATTGTTGAGAATATACTAAATCGCTTTGCAAGGGAAGAGTATCGTTTTAGCAAAGCAAAGAGTTCTTGTTGTCAAAAAGGGAAGAGCGCAGAGATTCTTTTTAAGAATAAAGTCATTGGATTCTTGGGAAAGATTGATACAAGTGTTTTAGATAGATGGGATATTAAGCATCAAGATGTTTTCTTTGCGCAAGTGGAAACAGATTCTGTTTTTGATGCATCCGAAAAAAATGTAAAATACAAAGCCGTTTGCGAATACCCTCGCGTGGTACGCGATATTAGTTTGAGCCTTAAAGAAAATATTAGTTATCAGGAAATTAAAGATGTTATTTTAAGTGTTAAAGAACCACTTCTTGTAGAGATTGACTTTGTAGAACAATACTTAGGTGAAAAGCTTTTAGAAGGTCAGCGAGGCATGACAATTTCGCTCACATATCAATCGCTCAAAAAAACATTGACCGAACAAGAAGTTGAAAAAGCGCATAGCGTTATCTGCCAAAAAATCCTTTCTGATTTACAAGCTATTAAACGTTAAAAATTGTGTTATAATAATTTATTCCCTGCTGTACGCGTCGGGTCAAGTTATACTGAACCAACACAGTATATACGGGAGCTAAACTTTTAAAGCATCTTTTGGATGTTTTAAAGAGGCACCCACTTGACACATACGGTTCATGTTACCTATCCTAACGGTATAAGCGGGGATTTTTTATGTGAAAAATTTGAGTTGTAATATTTTTTTGTTATTTTACAGATTTAAGTTATTGGGAATAAGTGACTTATGATATATTTTGAAGAGTTATTAATAAATATTTTTTATTCTATTTATATAAAATATTTACTTTAATATTAATAGTTGTCTATATATTATAAAAATGGTAAAATGTTTTTCTTAAAGTTGTTTGTATCATAAGGATAATAAATGGGCAACAATTTCAAAGAGTCTTTGCGAAAAAGGCTTTTAGAATTACTGAGAACTCAAAAGGAGGACGTTAGACTTAAAAAAAGTAAGCTTATCGCAGATAAGCTGTTTAAAGCACCAGAGTTTATACGGGCTCAGGTGGTCATGTTCTATTTTTCGTTTGATGGAGAAGTAGACACCCTTTCGATGATAAAAGAGGCACAAAAAGTAGGGAAAAAAGTAGTTTTACCAATTACGATCAAAAATGAAAAGAAAATTATACCTTCACCAATTGACAGCATAGAGAAAGATTTAACAACAGGACCTTATGGCATTCAAGAACCCAAAACGAGTATTAAGCAGCGCTTTACGCCTGCACATCCGGACTTAGTTATTGTTCCGGGTGTTGGGTTTGATCAAAACAACAACCGCCTTGGTCGAGGAGAAGGATATTACGATCGTTTTTTAAATACGCTACCTGAATCAACGCCGACAATTGGACTTGCGTTTGATTTTCAAATTGTTTCCTGCCTGCCTGTCATTGAAAAGCATGATGTTCCCGTTTCTTGTGTTTTAACAAATTAATTAGGCAACATTCTTAACATTTAGAATGTTTTTACTCATAGAAGGGAGAGGTTTACCATGCTAGGACAACAATCATTAGTACATAATATTGTGTATTCTATTTTTGCCATTGGATTGGTCTTGTCGGGATATTTTCTAAGTCGATTTTTTAGTGACCGACGCATTAAGCAGGCCAAGATGAAATCAAAAGAATATTTAGAAAAGGCTGAGAGAGAAGGGGAAAATAAGATTAAAGAAGCGGAAATTAAAAGTCGTGACATGCTCATTCAGTTAAGAGAGACTTTCGAAAAAGAAACAAAAGGTCGTCGCGAAGAGGTTTCTTCTGCGGAAAAACGTATTTTGCAAAAAGAAGAAAATCTTGAAAAACGAGTCGATCTTCTCGAAAAGAAAGAAAAAGACATTGATTCACGCGTTAATCAATTGCATCAAAATGAAGCTGATCTAAAAGAAAAAGATACAAAATTAGGCCAATTGATTGAAGAAGAGAAGCAGCAACTGCAAAGACTTTCTTCTATGACATCGGACGAGGCCAAAGCACTTCTGTTGTCTCGCATTGAAGAGGAGCTGGTAGTAGAAAAGGCAACACGTATTCGTGATATGGAAGAAGATCTTAAAGAAAATTCAGATAAAAAAGCGAGAGAAATTTTATCTTCCGCTATTCAAAGATGTGCTAGTGATCATGCGGGAGATACCACGATTAGCGTCGTGCATCTTCCGTCGGATGAAATGAAAGGACGTATTATTGGGCGTGAAGGACGCAATATTCGCGCGTTTGAAATGGCAACAGGTGTCGATATCATCATTGACGATACACCAGAGGCTGTTACTATTTCTGGGTTCGATATGATGCGACGAGAAATCGCAAAGATTGCCCTGGAAAGATTAATTCATGATGGACGCATTCATCCAGGACGCATTGAAGAAGTTGTTGAAAAGGTAAAAAAAGAAATTGATACAAAAGTTAAAGAAGAAGGTGAGCAGGCAACGTTTGATCTTGGAATTCACGGCATGCATCCAGAGCTTGTAAGATTAGTTGGAAAATTAAAGTATCGAACAAGTTTTGGTCAAAATGCACTTCGCCACTCTAAAGAAGTGGCTTCTTTAATGGGAATTATGTCGTCTCAGCTTAATTTAGATTTTAAAGTTGCGCGTCGAGCTGGACTTTTGCATGATATTGGAAAAGTGGCTGGGGAAGAGGCCGAAGGACCTCACGCGCTTATTGGAGCAGAAATTGCTCGTAAATACGGAGAGCAGTCGGAGGTTGTTAAGGCTATTGAATCTCATCATGAAGAAGTTGAGATGAATATTTACGGGATGTTAGTGGCAGCTGCTGATGCGGTGAGCGCTGCTCGTCCAGGAGCTCGTGCAGAAACAATGGAGACGTATGTTAAACGAATTGAATCACTAGAAAAGATTGCGACTTCGTTTAAAGGTATTGATAAGGCATATGCGCTTCAGGCGGGACGAGAAGTGCGTATTATGGTTAAGCCAAATAAAGTAAAAGATGAAGAAGCTGTTGTTTTGTCTCGGGATATTCGAAAGAAAATTGAATCAGATATGAATTATCCAGGACAAATTAAGGTTATTGTTATTCGAGAAACGCGTGCAACAGAATACGCTAAATAAGAGAGCATTAAGAAAATGAATATATTATGTATTGGAGATATCGTCGGAAAGCCAGGCAGAGAAGCCGTTGAAACGCTTCTGCCAGTACTTATCGACGAGCATGATATTGAATTTGTTATTGCCAATGTTGAAAATGCCGCAGGCGGTTCCGGAATTATTCCTCGCTTAGCCGAAAGTCTTTTAGCTTCTGGCTGTGATGTTTTAACAACAGGTGATCATGTCTGGGATAAAAAAGAAATTTTAGAATTTTTAGATGATGAAAAAAGAATTCTTCGCCCTTGCAATTTTCCGGAAGGATCGCCAGGCAGAGGCGTTTATGTGGCAACGACAAAGAAGGGTAAGAAAATTGCTGTGATTAATCTTTTAGGGCGTGTTTTTATGAAGTATAATGTTAATTGTCCGTTTAAGGCATTTGATCAGCTGATTGAGGACGTTCGAAAAGAAACGTTAAATGTTATTGTTGATTTTCACGCCGAAGCAACAAGTGAAAAGATTGCTTTTGGGCATTTTGTTAACGGAAAAGCGTCTGGTGTTTTTGGAACGCACACGCATGTGCAAACGGCAGATGAAAAGATTTTATCAAAAAAGACAGCATACATCACAGATGTTGGAATGACGGGGCCGTTTGATTCGGTTATTGGTCAGAATAAAGACAAGATTGTTGAAAGATTTTTAAAGAGTATGCCTTCAAAATTTGAAGTGGCCACTGAAGATGTTTGGCTAAACGGTGTTATTTTCTCAATTGATGAAAAAACAGGATTAGCAAAAAATATATCAAGAGTTCAAAGGAGGATGTAGGATGGCAGACTGGCAAGGTTTAGAAAGAAGACAATTTCCTAGGGTCAATTATCCGTGTTTAGTGACGATTCGCCATGAAAGTCAAGGCATGGATGCATTTTTAACACATACGGAAAATATTGGAACAGGTGGCGTTTGTGTTATTTTTAAAGAAGGCGCAAAGCTTTTTTCTGAGGTGGATTTAGAAGTTGATCTTTTAGATATGGACAAGAATATTAAGTGTAAAGGGCGCATTGTTTGGTCCGTTAAAACGCAAGCAAAAAATCAGTCGAAGGTCATTGTTTATGATACGGGTATTGAGTTTTCCAACATCACTCCTGAAGAACAAAAACGAATTATGCAAGTTGTGATTCAGCTGATAAAAGAAGGATATGAAAAGACACCATACAGAGGGTAAGGCGTCTTTTTTTCTCGACTAACATTCTCAAGCATAAAAGGGAGAACATGAAGGTCAGATTTGCTCCTAGCCCAACAGGATATTTGCATATTGGAGGGGCTAGAACAGCTTTATTCAATTGGATGTACGCAAAATCCCAAAAGGGAAGTTTTGTTTTACGTATTGAAGATACAGATTTAGAGCGTTCCAAGAAAGAATTTTTGGACGAAATTTTAGAGAGCATTCAATGGCTGGGGCTTTCTTTTGATGAAATTTATAAACAAAGCGAGCGTTTTGATATTTATCGGAAATATGCTGATCAGCTACTGAAAGAAGAAAAAGCGTATCGTGAGGGCGAGGCCGTTATTTTAAAGATGCCTCAAAAAGAAATCAAGATTTATGATTTGATTCGTGATGAAATTGTTTTTGATACAGCTGTTTTAAAAGATCAGGTTTTGATGAAGTCCGATGGATCACCAACCTATAGTTTTGCGTGTGTTGTTGACGATGCTTTGATGGAGATTTCCCATGTTATTCGGGGAGAAGACCATATATCGAATACGCCAAAGCAAGTTGTGATTTATGAAGCTCTTGGTTTTAAGATACCAAAATTTGCACATCTGCCTCTTATTATGGGAGAAGATGGCGGACGCCTTTCAAAAAGAACAGGAGCCGTTGCGGTTAGTGATTATAAAAAGATGGGCTTTGTTCCAGAGGGGATTGTGAATTATTTGATGTTGCTTGGCTGGTCGCCTGGTGCGAATCAGGAAATTATCAATCTTAAAAAAGCCGTCGAAAAATTTTCAATCAAAAAAATAAATAAAGCATCGGCTGTCTTTTCTATAGAGAAATTAAAATGGGTTAACACACAACATATCAGGCAGATGGATCTGGAAAAATTAACAGATCTCATTGTTCCTTTGTTAAAGGAAAAAGGATATCTGGAAGCTGAGTTTGATAGAAAAAAGGTAGAAAGCATTGTAAATTTATTCAAAGGACGGATATCAATTTTAGAAGATTTTGTGGATTGGGCAGATTTTGCTTTTCTTAAAGAGATCGATGTCAGTGATGGAGATAAAGAGAAATTTTTTACAGATGATGCAAAAAAGCGATTTAAGCTTTTAGCAGATAGTTTTGAGAAATTAGAAGTTTTTGATATTAAGCTTTGTGAAGAATCTTTTCGGGGTCTTGTCGACGAGCTTAAGATAAAGGCAGCTGATCTTGTTCATCCTGTGCGTGTCGCTTTAACAGGAAAGACCATAGGTCCAGGGCTTTTTGAAACAATGGCAATTGTCGGAAAAGAAAATACAATAAAGCGGCTTAGGCGAGCCGCCAACCTTTAGCTGTGGTAGCGAAAGGAGAACAGAGGATGTTTAAAAGAATTCTTTGTGTTATATGTTTTTTGTTGTTTGTTAGCGTTTCTGGTTGTGCGACGATTGAGGGAGCAGGAAAAGGTTTGGTTAAGGATACTGAGGGCATCAGTCGCGCTGTGTGGGCGGGTGTGCAAAAAACAGATGTTTGGATTAAAGAAAATCTTTGGTAATGATTAAAAGATTGTTTTAATAGAGGTACCGTTGCCATGTCTCTGGCTTTGACGTTTTGGGGATGTGGCAATTCTTTTATAAAGAAAAACATTGCCCGGTTGTGTAATGGTAGCACGACTGCCTCTGGAGCAGTTAGTTTTGGTTCGAATCCAAGCCGGGCAGTTAAGGCAAAAAATATTTCCTAAAATTTTTAATGTTTTTATTAATGTTTAATCAAATATTGCGATATCGAAAGATTATTGGGTTAGCTGTCAGTTTTTCAATAATTTTTTTATGTTTAAATTATTGGGTTATATATTTCTTTTCATTTGTTCAAAATGTTTTTTTGTCTCTTTTTTTCTTTTGTTTGATTACTATTTTTTTTGTTTTTGTTTTGGCAAGACAAAAAAATCTCACAGAGCATTGCTTTGTAGCCGTACCTTCCGCAGCGATTATTTTTAGTTTTTTAAGCATCATTGTTACTATTTTGACGGAGCCATTTTGCAATTGGAATTCAGCTCGTCTTGCCTGGACGTTTTCGATAAAGCATGGATATCAAGTTTTTTATGGCCTTTCTGAAGGGCCTATTCTTGCAAGAATGTATGGACCCTTGATGCCATTATCGTATTGGCCATGCACATGGATGAAGTCGCCTACTTCAGCGATTTGCTTAGGATCTTTTTTGAGCGTGCTTTTTATTTTTATTCCAAGTATTAGTTTTTTTGTAATGGAAGCGAAAAAAGAATCTTCTTACAAGGACGCATTTTTTTATTATTTTTTATTTCTTTGTCTTTTTTCTTTTAATTCATACCCTTTGAGTCGATCTATTTTTATGATTCATGCCGATGCGCCTTCGCTTGGCTTGGCGGCATTTGCATGTTTTTTCTTGTATCGAGAGAAGGCAGCGTCTAAAGGGTATTGTAGAATTTTTTCTGCTTTTTTTGTTGCTTGTTCTATTTGGACGAAACAAAGTGCTGTGCCTTTGGCGATCGCGTTTCCAGTATATATTTGGGCTAAAGAAGGAAAGCGAGCAGCTCAGATTTATTTTTTGCAAATTGTTTTGTTTTTAGTTTCTTTGTTGATTGTTTTTTCTCATCTTTTTGGATTTAAAAAAATGTTTGAGGAAATGATTTTTATTCCATCCAGACATCCGTCGAGATATCCAGGAGGATGGCTTAGAGGATTTTTGCCAACAGCAGGATATTTTGTTAAGAATACCATTGTGTTTATTGTTATTATTGTTTTGGTTAATATCGATAAAATAATAAGTCTTTTAAGAAAAAGAATAAATTTTAAAGAATTCTTAAAAGAAAATGAGTGGGTTTTATTTTTTTGGGTTGGTGTAGCGATGGCTCCAATGGCAATTTTATCAAGGCTTAAAGAGGGAGGAGATGTTAATAATTTTAGTTTTTCTGTGTATTTTTTTGTTTTAGGAGCGACAATTTGTTTAGTTCCTTTTTTATTAAAAGAGTTCAAGGAGAGTTCTTGGAGGCGTAGAAATTTAGCAAAAAGTTTATTTTGTATTTTAATTTTTTGTTTAATGCTTTTTTGTTTCAACACTTCTTATCTTCATTTAGGCAGCGTTATTGCTATGGATCAAAACCCGCAAGAAGAAGCCTATACCTTTTCCTTACAAAATCCGGAAGCTGTATATTTTCCGGATAATATTCTTTCAACTTATTTTTCAGATAAGAAAGTTTATCATAGTCTAGACGGAATTTTTGATCGCAAAAATGCAAAAATTCCAATTGATTCACAACATTTTAAAAGATATCTTCCAAGAAAGCTAAAAGAAATTGCAATTCCCAAAAGGTATTTGTGGCGACACGCGTATGTTTTAGAAAAATTTCCTGAATTTTATCTTCAGAAAGAAAGCAAAAAAACATTTTTTTGGACTGTTTACGAGAAGCAGTAGCATCTTTTGAATCAAAACATAGAGACGTAGAAGGCTTGCGTTATAACGATCACGTAATATAATGATAGAAATTAAGAATTTTAAGAGGATGGATTGAACATGCAAGTATCAATTATTATTCCCGCATATAACGAACAAAAGCGTATTCAAAAAACGTTAAATAAAATTTTATATTGTTTAAGGACAAATCATATTGATGCTGAGATTATTGTCGTAGACGATGGAAGCAGCGATAAAACGTTTTCTATTGCGACAGAATTTTCAAAGAAATATGACAATATTATTGTTTTAAAAAATGATCACAATAAGGGAAAAGGCTTTTCGGTTCGCAAAGGAGCTTTGATTGCTCGAGGAGATTGCGTGTTGTTTTCGGATGCGGACAATTCAACGCCGATTCAAGAAATCAAAAAAGTGATGCCGCTCATTTTAAACAATGAATACGATGTTGTTTTAGGGTCAAGGTCTATCGAGGGGTCAGAGGTCAGGCTTCGTCAGCCTTATTTTCGTATTGTTATGGGGCGTATATTCAATCTGTTTGTTAAGGCGCTTCTTTATCGAGACTTTAAGGATACGCAGTGTGGCTTTAAGGCGTTTACAAAAAAAGTCTCTCAGGAAATTTTTAAACGACAAACAATCGAAAGGTTTTCTTTCGATGCTGAAATTTTAGCCATTGCAAAGCAACTTGGGCTTAAAATTAAAGAGGTCCCTGTTCGCTGGATTAACAGTCCGTGCAGCAAGGTGCATCCGATCAAGGATGCTTTTATCATGCTGGTAGATTTGTTTAGAATTAAAATAAATCTTTTAAAGAAAAAATATTGATAAGAAGGAAACGCCATGAAACATTTAATTATTTATAGTCATCCGAATTCAAAAAGTTTTAATTATGCGATTGTAAAATCTTTTTCTAAGACACTTGAAGAAGAGGGGCACGAGGTTAAGATCAGAGATCTTTATAGCATGGGATTTGACCCTGTCTTGAGTGCAAATGATTTTGAGTTGATGAATCAAGGCACGTATTCGCAAGATGTTTTAAAAGAACAGGAGTTTGTGAGAGGGGCAGATGTGATTACATTTATTTTTCCGATATGGTGGAATAGTTTTCCGGCGATTACTAGAGGATATGTTGATCGTGTATTTAGTGTTGGATTTGCTTACACGGAAGACATGAAAGGACTCCTACCGGAGAAAAAGATTTTAGTTGTTTGTACGCTTAATGCACCAGAGCATGTGAGTGAGAAAACAGGGGCTTTTAATGCAATGGATTTTACGCTTGGTCAAAGTCTGGCGAATTTTTGTGGGATGACCTTGATAGGTCAGAAATATTTTAGTTCGGTTGTGTCTGTTTCTGATGACGAGAGAAAACAAATGCTAGAAGATGTTAAGAAAATAGCGAAGGAGATAAAATAAAATGCGTTATAGTGTTTTTATTATAGGAACCTTTTTTGTTTTAAGCGCAACACAGGTTTTTGCCGACGAGGTTTATCTAAACAATGGCGATCGAGTCTCGGGAACAGTTATTGTAAACACTGAGTCAGAAGTTCAAATTGAATCTGAGGCGGCAGGGGTTGTTTCCATTAAAGGAGAATTTGTAAAAAATGTTATTATCCCGGAGGTCCTAGGAGAGCATCAGGCAGAAAGCGTAGAAAATAAAAAGGAAGAAGTCGTTTGGAAGAAAGAAGCTTCTATTGGATATAATTTATCGCGCGGCAACACAGAAAAATCGTATTCTTTGGTATCAATATATCTTAACCGAAATACCGGCTATGATGAGTGGACATTAAAAGGAAAATCATTTTATTCTTCAACAAACAAAAAGATGGATTCTCAGAAATGGGATGGATTTTTACGTTATGCTTTTAGTTTTGGAGAAAACTTAAAAGCTTATAATTTTTATCAACTAGATGCCGATCACGACCGTTTCGCTAATATTGATTATCGATTAACGCCTTTTACAGGGATTGGGTATTGGTTTCTTGACAGAGAAGACGTAAAGTGGATGGGGGAGATTGGTGTTGGGCTTGAACACACTAGTTTTCGAGATAATCAAGAAGAGAAAGATGAAGCCATTCTTGTTCCAAGATTCTTTTCCGAATATGCTTTGATGGGTGATTCAAAGTTAACGAAAGATGTCTCTCTTTTCTTGCCATTTAACGATGTGGAAAGTTATCGTATTAGAGCTGAAGTGGCTTTTATCAATCCTATTGATGAGCATCTATCGTTTAAGGTGAGCGCTATTGATGACTTTAATTCAAATCCTGGGGTTGATATTAAGAAGAATGACCTTCAGTTTATTTCGGCGCTTGTTTATTCATTTTAGGTTATTTTCATTAAGAAATAAAATTGTTGTCAAAAAGAGGTTTTACGCTAAAATAAGAAACTCGTCTTTTTATTAGAGACGTAATTATTTGGCATCATTAAAGATAAGGTAAATCAAGGATACAAAGGAAAGCAAGCATGCTTTACGACATCAACGGGATTACGCATGGCATCACGCGCTTTGGAGAACAAGATGCTCATTTCTTTAAAGAAGGGACGCATTATCGGCTTTACAATAAGCTTGGTTCTCATGAGATGACCATAGATGGAAAGCAAGGGACTTATTTTGCAGTTTGGGCTCCAAATGCTAAGGCTATCCATGTTATCGGTGATTTTAATGATTGGGATAAAGCCCGTCATCCTTTAGGTGCGCGTTGGGACTCTTCGGGTGTTTGGGAGGGGTTTATTGAAGGTGTCTCAAAAGGTGCTTTGTATAAATATTATATTGTTTCAAGAGACAATAAATATCGTGAAGATAAGAGAGATCCATTTGCTTTTTATAATGAAGTTTCTCCTAAAACAGCTTCTATTGTTTGGGATACAGATTATCGATGGAAAGATGCCCAATGGATGAAAGATCGGCATAAAAAGAATGGTCTTGATTCGCCGATGTCGATTTATGAAGTTCATATTGGTTCTTGGCGCAGAGTTATCGAAGAATATAATCGACCTCCTGATTATCGAGAGATGGCTGAAGATTTTGTAAAATATGTTAAAGACATGGGCTATACGCATGTCGAGTTTTTACCTGTTATGGAGCACCCGTTTTATGGATCTTGGGGATATCAATCCATTGGATATTTTTCTCCGACTTCACGATATGGAACGCCCCAAGATTTTATGTATTTGATTGATTGCTTACATCGAAACGATATTGGTGTTATTTTAGATTGGGTCCCATCGCATTTTCCGTCGGATGTGCATGGGCTTTTTTATTTTGATGGAACACATCTTTTTGAGCATGCCGATCCGAAAAAAGGATTTCATCCGGATTGGAAAAGCTATATTTTTGATCATAGCCGACATGAAGTTAGAGAGTTTCTGATTTCAAGTGCATTGTTTTGGATGGATAAATATCACATTGATGGTATTCGTGTTGATGCAGTTGCGTCGATGCTTTATTTGGATTATTCTCGAGAAGAGGGAGAGTGGATCCCAAATCAATTCGGTGGTCGGGAAAATCTTGAAGCGGTTGATTTCTTAAAAACATTGAATCGCGTCGTTTACGAACAATATCCTGATACACAGATGATTGCAGAGGAATCAACGGCATGGCAAGGTGTTTCTCGTCCTATTTATGATGGCGGGCTTGGTTTTGGTATGAAATGGAACATGGGCTGGATGCATGACGTGCTTTTATATTTCTCCAAAGATCCTGTTTTTAGAAAATATCATCATAATGATTTAACTTTTAGTTTTTTATATACATTTACAGAAAATTTTGTTTTGTCTCTTTCACATGATGAGGTTGTGCACGGAAAAGGATCTTTGATGGCAAAAATGCCGGGAGATGATTGGCAGAAATTTGCAAATATGCGTCTTCTTTTGGGATATATGTTTGCGCATCCGGGCAAAAAACTTCTTTTTATGGGAGCAGAGATTGGTCAATGGGCTGAGTGGAATCATGAGAAAAGCCTGGAGTGGCATCTTTTGCAGTATTCCCCGCATCAAGGCCTACAGCAATGGATGAAAGATTTGAATAAGGTTTACAAGAATGAACCTGCTTTGTTTGAAAAAGATTTTATACCTGAAGGGTTTAAGTGGGTTGATAGCAATGATTGGCAACAGGGTGTATTAAGCTTTGTGCGTACAGGACATGATTGGAACCAAAAAGTTGTCGCAATTTGCAATTTTACTCCAGAGACGCGTTTTGATTATCGCATGGGTATGCCAGAGGCTGGTGCATGGCGAGAAATTCTAAATAGCGATGCTAAAGAATATGGTGGTAGCGGACAAGGAAACTTTGGTAAGAAGGAAACAGAGCCTATCCCAATCCATGGATGCCAGGATTCCTTTTCGGTCACAATACCTCCTTTAGGTGTATTGTTTTTGAAAAAAATGTAAACTTTAAAGAATTTTATGAACTGAAATTTGCTTGACGAAGGACAGTTTTTGGTATACAAATATGGCATTGTTAACTACGTTATCATTAGAGGTTTAGAAGGATTTTAACAGGAGGAAGAGGATGAAAGGTAAAATTATTGAGACAGCAGGAAAGACTTGGAGAGTTTTAGGCGAGAAAAAAGAGGTCAAAGTCACTGATCTTTCTAAGCTTGTCAAAGAAAAAGGCGAGGTTGTTTTTCAGGCTTTGGGATGGCTTGCTCGAGAAGATAAAGTCAATTATATTTCTCGAAAGAATCAGACTTTTGTTTCTTTGATTGATCCAGAATTTCAGTATTTTCGAAGCTCTTTTCCAGCAAAGAAAGCACCTGTAAAAAAAGCTAAAATAGCCGTTAAATCAAGAGTAAAAAAAGTTTTAAAGAGGGTTAAAAGGTAATTCTTAAGACTTTTATTTTTAAAACGACCACTAAGTTCTTATGAGATAGCTTAGTGGTCGTTTGATTATTTTTTCTTATCTAGGCGATCGAAAGATAAAAGCATCGGAGAATTTCTTGAATAAATATATTTGTCTTCATGGTCATTTTTACCAACCTCCTCGAGAAAATCCTTGGCTAGAGGAGATCGAGAGCCAGGATAGTGCGCTTCCTTTTCATGATTGGAACGAACGCATCTCGTTTGAATGTTATTCCCGCAACTCTGCTTCCCGTATTCTTAATAATGACAAGAAAATTATCGATATTGTTAATAATTATTCCAAGATTAGTTTTAACTTTGGACCAACACTTTTGTCGTGGATGGAAAAAAAAGATCCCCAGACGTATCGTGATCTTTTGTATGCTGATCAATTAAGTCAGCAGAATTTTTCCGGGCACGGCAGCGCTCTCGCCCAGGTTTATAATCACATGATTATGCCATTGGCTAACGACCGTGATAAAAGAACGCAAGTTTTTTGGGGTATTAAAGATTTTGAATATCGCTTTCGACGAAAGCCAGAAGGAATGTGGCTTGCTGAGACCGCAGTTGATATTGCAACGCTAGAAATTTTGGCGGAATACGGAATTTTATTTACGATTTTAGCTCCGCATCAAGCGGGACGCGTTAAAAAAATAAAGGAAAAGAAGTGGATTTCTGTTGAAGGTCAAAAAGTTGATCCAAAAAAACCATACCTATGCCGACTTCCGTCGGGAAAAAGCATCAGCATTTTCTTTTATGATGGACCTATCGCACAGGGTGTTGCCTTCGAAGGGCTTTTAAATAATGGAGAAGAGTTTGCTAAAGGACTTTTAAATGCGTTTGATGTGGAATTAAAAGGAGACCAGCTTGTTCATATTGCAACGGATGGAGAAACATATGGGCATCATCATAAATTTGCAGATATGGCGCTTGCGTATTGCTTGCGTCTTGTTGAGAAGAATAATTTAGCCAAAATAACGATTTACGGAGAATTTTTAGAGAAATTTCCACCCCAAGAAGAAGTTGAAATTATTGAAGATACATCTTGGAGCTGCTCTCATGGAATTGAGCGATGGCGTTCGGATTGTGGATGCTGCATGGGCACAAATCCGAAGTGGAATCAAAAGTGGCGTGAAGGCCTGCGCGTCTCGCTTGATTGGTTGAGAGATGAAGGTATTAAAGTTTACGAAAAAGAAATGGCTTTGTTTGTTGAAGATGTTTGGGCTTTAAGGGATCAGTACATCTCCGTTATTTTAAAACGTGACAGAAAAACTGTTGAAACATTTTTTGCTCAAAATATTCAAAAATCGTTATCGGATGATGATAAGGTTAAAATATTAAGGCTTCTAGAAATGCAGCGTAATGCACAGCTAATGTATACAAGTTGTGGATGGTTTTTTGACGAAGTTTCTGGCATTGAACCAACGCAAATTTTAAAATATGCAGCACGTGTTGTGCAATTGACGGAAGAAGTTTCTGACGCAAGAATAGAAGAATCATTTTTGAATCTTTTAGAAAAAGTTAAAAGCAATATTAAAAATGTTGGAGATGCAAAGAATATTTACCAACGACACGTCAAGCCTTTTGTCGTCGATCTTTTTAGGGTGGGGGCTCACTATGCCGTTTCATCTTTATTCGAGAAATATCCAAAAGAAACAAAAATTTATTGCTATACGATTCGAACAGAACAGTCAAAACAAGAAGAAGATGATCGGCTTAAACTTTCGATAGGATATGGGACAGTGCAGTCTGACATAACGCTTGAAGAAACCCCTATTTTTTTTGCTGGATTTCATCTTGGGAATCATAATGTCATTCGAGGTGTTAAAGAGCTTTTGGAGGGAGATTATAATCAAGCGCAAAAGGAAATTGTTGAGGCATTTTCAGCAAAGAAAATTCCAGAGGCAACGCGCTTGATTGATAAATATTATGGCCCAGAAAATTATTCACTTGAGCATCTTTTCAAAGAAGAACAACAAAAAATACTAGATGAAGTTTTAAAAACAACGATGGATGAAATTGAAGAATCGTTTAGAGAAATTTATGAAAAGCATCACCCTTTGATGCAGGTTCAAAAGGAGCTTCAGGTGACTTTGCCAAAGGCTCTTGCAACGATCGCAGAATTTGTTTTAAATCGAGATTTATCTGAGGTGATTCAATCTGTCCCTGTTGATTTGAAGCGATTAAGAATGCTTGTTTGGGAAATCAAGCGGTGGTCTTTTGCGCGCGATAAGAAAACAATTTGTTTTATTGCAGGGCAAAAAGTAGACGGATTAATGAAAGAATTAATTAAGAATCCTGATGACATTTCTTTGATTGAAACGCTTGTTTCAATCGTTGAAAGTTTAAATATTCTAAATTATAATTTAGATTTGTGGAAAGCGCAGAATATTTATTTTATTTTGAGTCGAAAATTATTAAAAGATAAAAAAACTAGAGCTAAAAAGAATGATCCCCGGTCGACGGAGTGGGTTGAAGCTTTTGAGCTTTTAGGAAGATTTCTCCAAGTTGAAACAGCTTAAGGAAACCCTACGTCCTTAAAAAACTAGGACGGGGTGAATTTGTAGGCGTTTTCGGACTACGTTTTGTTCGATAAAGCGGCTGTTCATTAAAGAAATAAAGAGTTCTAGAAATGACTAAACGCACAAGTGGAATTTTGCTACACATCACATCTTTACCGTCGCCTTATGGAATTGGCGATTTTGGTTCTGGGGCCTATCAGTTTATTGACTTTCTTAAAAACAGTGAGCAGTCGTACTGGCAAATTCTTCCTTTGAACCCGACGGATATTGCTCTTTCTAATTCCCCTTATAGTAGCTGTTCGGCGTTTGCTGGTAATGTCCTTTTGATTAGCCCAGAATTCTTAATTCGAGATGGGTTTTTAACACAAAATGATTTAGAAAAAACAGATTTCTCTGAAGAGCGTGTTGACTATTTGTCTGTTGCAATGCATAAGGTTGATGTTTTGTATAAAGCATTTCGTAATGTGAAAAAAGAAATATTTTTAAATGAGAAATTCAAAGTGTTTTGTCAGGAGAATGAAGCTTGGCTCAATGATTATAGTTTATTTGTTGCACTTAAAGAAAAGTTTGAAGGCGTTTGCTGGAGTCAATGGCCTGAGGACATTCGAGAAAGAGAGCCAGCCACTATTGAAATATACAAAGGAGAATTGCATGAGTCCATATTAAGAGAGACATTTTTTCAATATCTTTTTTATACTCAGTGGTTTGATTTAAAGGAATATTGTAACAAAGAAGGCATTAAGGTTATTGGAGATGTTCCTATTTATGTTCAACACGATAGCGTCGACGTCTGGGTAAACAAAGAGATTTTTAAGTTAGATGAAAAGGGAGAGTGTGAGTTTTTAGCCGGAGTTCCGCCAGATTATTTTAGTGAGACAGGTCAGCTTTGGGGTAATCCAGTTTTTCGATGGGATGTTCTGAAATCTTCAGGATATGAGTGGTGGAAAAAACGCTTAAAGCATAATTTTGATTGTTGTGATATCGTTCGCATTGATCATTTTAGAGGTTTTGTAGCTTTTTGGGAGGTTGCCAAAGGAGAGAAGACCGCGATTAATGGTAAATGGGTTAAAGTCAATGTTTATAGCTTTTTTGATGAACTTTTAGATTATTTTGATGAATTTCCTATCATTGCCGAAGATTTGGGCGTTATTACAGATGATGTTAAAGAGGTAATTAAGCGCTATCGTTTTCCTGGAATGAAAATTTTGCAATTTGCTTTTGATAATAAGCAGGATAATCCTTATTTGCCTCAAAATTATATAAAAAATTGCATTGTCTATACTGGCACGCATGACAATAACACAACTAAGGGATGGTTTCGCCAGGAGGCTACTAAAGAAATTAAAAAGCAGCTTTTTGAAATTGTCGGTCAAGAGCCGACGGAAGACAATATTTCTTTAGCTTTGGTTAAGTTGGCAATGAGTTCTGTGGCTGATACTGTTATTTTTCCTTTGCAGGATATCTTGGGGATGGATGAGTCCGCCCGCATGAATCAGCCATCTACCATAAGAAATAATTGGGAATGGCGTGTAAAAGTCTCTTCTTTTGACTTTTCAAAACAAAAACAGCTTACTAGTTTTTGTTCCTCACATAGTCGATAGGTTTTTATTTATAAGTATTTATATTAGGATAATTATACGTTGAAAATGTTATTTTTCGCGGTAAAATGAAACACAGGGAATTCTATGAGTAAAATCCTTATTGTTGAAGACAATCTTGATTTTTTGACCGTTATGGAAAAGCGCTTAACCGAGCATGGCTACCAGGTTATTGCCGCGCTTGATTCATTCCGCGCAACAGAGCTTGCACACAGTGAAAAACCTGATGTGATTGTTCTTGATTTAAAAGTACCTGGAGGCGGAGGGCTTAATGTGTTAAAGAATCTAAAGATGTCTCTGCATACTAAAGATATTCCTGTGATTGTCTCAACAGCTATGAGAGATGACGGGCATAAGCAGCTGGTTTTAAAGGAACAGCCAAATGCGTATTTAGAAAAACCGTATAGTTCCGAGGATTTAATAAAAACTATTGAGAAAGTGATACTTAACTAAATATGAGTAAATTACTAGATGTTTTAGTTGAAAAAGGGCACGTTACTAGAGATCAAATTCAAGATGCTAAAATAAAGCAAGTTGGAGCTAAGAAGTCGATTTCTGAGCTTTTAGTGGATATGGATTTTATTCAAGAAGAAGATCTTATTAATGTTGCGTCTGAGGTTTTCGGTCTTCCTGTGTGTGTTCTTGCTAAAGAAACGATTGATCCCGAAGTTCTTAAAAAGTTTCCTTATGAAAAAGCAAAGCGCTATGGCGTTTTTCCTGTTCGCATTGAAGATGGAAAGCTGTTGCTTGCTACGTGCGATGCGCAGGATTTTGTTGCGCTTGAGGACATTGGAGCGATTTGCGGAATGGGAACAAAACCCATTTTGGCAAAGAAAAGTGACATTACAAAACATATCGAAAAATATTATCTTTTAGATGATGTTACCTATGATCTTATTAAGAATATGACAGAAGATATTAAAATTGAAGTTGTTCAACAAGAAAAAGAAAATGAAAGTTTTGCAGACGAATATTTTTCAGGAGAAGAATCTCCCATTGTTCGACTTTGCAATTTAATTGTTTCAGATGCAGTTAAGGCTCGGGCAAGCGACATTCATATTGAGCCGTATGAAAAAGTCGTTGAAGTACGGTATCGAGTTGACGGATATTTAAAAAATATTATGAAAATTCCAAAGAGGCTTCATGCTCCTTTGTCTGTTCGTATCAAGATTTTAACAGAGCTAGATATTGCAGAAACAAGAAAGCCTCAGGATGGTAGAAGTAGCATTTTAATTGAAGGGCGAAAAGTTGATCTGCGCGTTTCAACAGTTCCAACATTTTATGGTGAAAAAATTGTCATTCGTCTTTTAGATCAAAAAAAGGCACAAATTGATTTAGATACTATGGGCTTTGAGAAAAAAGATTTAGAATTTTTCAAGAGTGTTATTCTTAGACCTCAGGGAATGATTTTGATTACTGGTCCAACAGGAAGCGGAAAAACGTCAACACTTTATGCAGCGCTTAATGAACTAAAGAACGAGACAAAAAATATTGTTACGATTGAAGATCCTGTTGAGTATCTTCTTCAGGGAATTAATCAAATTCAAGTGAACCCAGCGAAGAATGTTGATTTTGCAACAGGGCTGAAAAGTATTTTGCGTCAGGATCCGAATGTTATTCTTGTCGGTGAAATTCGAGATAGAGATACTGCTGATATTGCTTTTCGAGCCTCTTTAACAGGACACCTTGTCTTTTCAACGTTACATACTAATAATGCATTGGCAACAGTTGTGCGTCTTTACGATATAGGGCTTGAGCCTTATTTGATCGGATCATCGGTTATTTTAATTGTGGCGCAAAGGTTAATTCGATTAGTTTGTCCAAAGTGTCGCGAAGATCGTGAACCGGATGAAAAGGCGCAAGAAAAGTTTGGTGCATTTATTCAAAAATATAAAATTAAGAAATTATGTCGTGGTAAAGGATGTGAGCATTGTGGTTACACTGGATTTCTTGGGCGAACAGCTATTTTTGAAATTTTAGAGATTACTGAGAAAATAAAAGAAATGATATCGGAAAAAGCTCCAGAAAGTGATATTTGGAAAGAAGCAAGAAATAATGGATTTATGACTTTGGCCGAGGCCGGTGCACAGAAAGTGATTAGCGGAATAACAACAATTGAAGAAATTGAGCGTGTTTCTGAGCTTCCACATGAGGAGGCTATGAAAAGAGAAGCTGAAGAGAAAGAAGTTGTAAAAGTGGATCCAGAGGCTGACAAAATTGCGCAGCAGCTTCGACAAGAACTCAATAAGAAGTTTAGCATTTTGATTGTTGACGATGAACCTGATATTAGAGAAATTTTAGGGATGCGCCTAAAAGTAGCTGGGTACAATATTTTAGAGGCAGAAGATGGTGCTGAAGGTGTACGCATGGCGCATCAAGAGAAGCCAGACTTAATTATTATGGACATTATGATGCCCGTGATGGATGGGATTGCCGCAACGAAGAAAATACGTGATGACCTAGAAACAGCAGCAATTCCTATTTTAATGTTGACCGCAAAGACAACCAAGGAAGACGAGCTGGAAGGCTTGGATGCGGGAGCAGATGATTATCTTGGAAAGCCGTTTGATGATGAAAAGCTTTTAGCAAGAATTAAAATGCTCTTGAGACGACGATAAGAGTATTTTAAAAAAGCAATTTAAAAGGAAAATATGTTTTTTAATAAAAGTTATTTTAAATCTAAACTTTTTGTTTTTTATTTTGTCCTTGTAATTTTCATTGTGATAGCAGGCGGATTTGTAACGCTAGAGTTGTCTCGTTATGCACAAGAAGAGATTGCGAGCGAAGCAGGGGCGGTTCTCTTTGCCTTGGGCAGCAGCGTTGATCGAGAAGTAGATGAGATAGAAAGAATTGTTAAAGCATTAGCGGGTGATCAGGAGATTAAGGGTGTTTTTTATTCAGATGATTTCGAATCTCTCACAAAAGCCAACGTCGCTTTAGATCGTTATGCAGATGTTTTAAGAGATACGGTCTGCTATATCCTAAATTTGGAAGGCACGACGATTGCCTCTTCAAATCATGAAAGTTTGGACAGTTTTGTTGGAAAGAATTATAAATTTCGTCCGTATTTTAAAGCGGCAAGAAACGGAGAACTTGGGCGGTATTTTGCTTATGGCGTAACCTCG
>JAVCCC010000038.1 GCA_030765785.1 Candidatus Aceula lacicola
CGTAATTTCATGACGATTTCTTCGGCCTTGAATCTTTTCCCCATTTTGAACCCCTTTCTGACATCGTTATTCTATCATAAAAAGTGGATCAACTTTCGGGGGCTAGGTCACGTTGATTTAGCTACAATTCAATCTATTCGAAAAAGAGCCGAAATTTCCATTCACAAACACCGCACTAAAATTGTCGCTGTTGTTGGGCATCATGATTGCGCTGGAAATCCTGCGAGTGACGAAGATCAAAGAGTACATCTTTTAAAAGCAGCGCAAACAATAAAAACGTGGGATTTGCCTGTTGAATCTGTCGTTGCCTTGTGGGTTTGCAATGATTCTGATGTACATCCGCTAGCCTAGATCTTCTGTTTATTTCCTTGCCCCTAAATATAAATACATATATACTATAAAAACTTAAAGCTGTTTAGTTTTTATAAAATAAGTCTAAGATCAATAATGGAAATTTTAAAAATATTACCGTCTCGTCTAGATATTGTTCCAGATTTTCTCTCCGAAATCGTTTCTTATCTTAAGCAAAATCAACTTGAAGAACAAAAAATATTTGAAATAAAATTATGCCTTGAAGAGGCTTTAGTTAATGCCATCAAGCATGGCAATAAGCTTGATGAAGAGTTGAGCGTTTCGGCTAGAATTCGGATAGAAAGGAATTTGGTAGAAATAGATGTTGAAGACCAGGGTGATGGATTTGACCCAAAAAAGTTAGAAGATCCGACGAGTGAAGAGAACTTATGCAAACTTGGCGGAAGAGGTGTTTTTTTGATTAAAGAGCAAATGGATAAAGTTGAGTTTTTAGATGGAGGTTGTAGGCTAAAGATGATAAAATTTTTAAAGAAGGAGAATTTATAAATGGAAATTAATATTCAAAAGAGTAGCGATGTTGTCCTTTGCGCGATTATCGGAGAGATTAATATCAATAATTCTCCAGATTTGCGCAAAGCGTTTGATAAGTTTATTTCTGAAAACGAAAAAAAGGTTGTTGTTGATTTTAGTGAAGTTCCATATGTTGACAGCTCAGGGCTTGCCACATTGATTGAAATGTTTCAAAGATTGAAAAAAATTGACGGGCATTTAAAATTAAGCCATTTGGATCAAAAAGTTAAGAATATTTTTGAGATTACAAAGTTAAATAAACTTTTTGAGATTTATGACTTAAAAGAAAAAGCTATAGAGGATTTTAATGATTAGTTATTTAGGAAGATTTTTTATCGAGCACACGCTTTGGCTGAAAGGTGTTATTAATCTTTTTATCGATATCCTTTATTGGACTTTTATTGGTCCTTTTTTGGGCAAGTTTTCTCGAAGAGAAAGTATTTTTCATCAGATGATTTTTGTTGGAATTTGTTCTATTGTCATTGTTTTTTTTGTTGATTTGTTCACGGGCATTGTTCTTGCGATGCAAAGCGCGTATATTTTAGAAAAAATGGGTGCAAAGCTTTATGTGGCATCTTTGGTTTCTGTATCCTTATGCCGGGAACTTGGCCCTGTTTTGACAGCTTTAGTTGTTGCTGGTCGCGCAGGCTCTGCGATTGCCGCAGAGTTGGGCACCATGAAAGTGACAGAACAAATCGAAGCGCTTGAAACCATGGCGATTAATCCTGTTCGATTTTTAGCCGTTCCTCGATTTTTAGCCTTGGTTATTATGCTTCCGGCTTTAACGGTTTTAGGGGACCTTGCTGGTATTTTTGGAGGATTCTTAATTGGGACAAGAAGCATGAATATCAATCCTGATTTATATATGCAGATTGCATTCAAGTATTTGGAGCTCAAAGATATTAATACAGGACTTTTAAAGGCATTTGTGTTTGGTATTATTATCGCATTGGTTGCATGCTATGAAGGATTAAATACCAAGGGTGGAGCAGAGGGCGTAGGGCGAGCTACAACACGAAGTGTTGTTATTAGTTTTATTCTGATTATTGCGGCTGATTGTTTTTTAACAGCAATCTTTTATTTTTCTTAAGGAAAGAAAGTGAATGAGCATTAAAGAGTGTCAAGGTCAAAGTATTGTTTCTCTTCGGAATGTAACAAAATCATTTCAGGGTAGAAAAGTTATTGATGATGTTTCTTTGGACGTTGTTTGTGGAGAGACGTTTGTGATCATGGGTTGTTCTGGTTCTGGAAAAAGTACGTTATTGCGTCACATGACAGGTGCGATTTGTCCGGATGAAGGTAGTGTTTTGATTAAGGATAAGAATATTGCGGATATTTCTTACAATGAATTAGATGAAGTTAAAAAAACATTTGGTATGTCATTTCAATATTCCGCACTTTTAGACTCTTTGACGGTTGAAGAAAACGTTGCGCTTCCTTTGCGTGAGCATACAAAATTAGCGGATGAGATCATTGAGATTATTATTAAAATGAAATTGTCTCTGGTTGGCATGAGAGGTTTTGAGCATTATTATCCATCGGAAATTTCAGGCGGTATGCGCAAACGTGTAAGCTTGGCCCGTGCCATCGCACTTGATCCTGATATTGTATTTTATGATGAGCCTACAAGCGGACTTGATCCAGTTGTCGGCGGAATTACGGATAAATTAATCAAAGATTTAAGCGTTAAGCTGATGATCACCTCAGTTGTTGTTACGCATGATATGCATAGTGTTTTTAAGATCGCAGATCGTATTGCTATGATTCACGAGGGACGTATTATTGAGATTGGAACACCTGATGAGATTAAGAATTCTCAAAATCCTTTCGTACATCAATTTATTAACGGAAATCCCGACGGGCCAATCAATCTTTTTGAGGAACAAGGGGAACCTGAACAAGAAGCTGTTTTATAAGTTTAAATTTTGTGCTTTGTGTAAAATTAGGTTTTTATAATTTAAACATTAAGAATCCCGATGCTCTTCGCGCACGGGATAAATTCGCAGACGGCCTAAAGGCCTATATTTTACGAAGAAACTTTAGGTTTTCGTAAAACATCTGCTCATTTAAGGGGAATATTATGAAAAAGACGGAATGGACCAATGAGTTTAAGGTAGGTGCTTTTGTTATTCTTTGTGTTTTAGGATTTTCTTATATGATGTACAGCACAGGGAAGCTTGATATCAAAAGCAATGAAGGATATTTTGTTGATGTTGTTTTTGAAGAATCTGCAGGGCTAGAGCCAAAGGCGCCAGTTATGCTTAATGGTCTTGAAATTGGTAAAGTGGCTGAAATCACACCATCATATAAAGATGATAAAACGCAAATCACATTAAAGCTCTGGCTTGAAAATAAAGCTAAAATTCGAGAAGGTTCAGCGATATCAATTAAGATGATGGGATTAATGGGAGAGAAATATATTCAGATTATGTCCTCGGATAATGATAATTTTGTTTCTTCAGGAGCCACTCTGAAAGGCGAAAAGTATGTAGATTTGGATGTTTTTATCCGAAATTTAAACGAGATTGCAGAAGAGAATAGAAAAGATATTAAGGATGCGATAAAGAATTTTGATAAGCTTCTTGTTAGTTTAAACGATACGATGGATGACAATCAAGAAAGTCTTGGCCAGACGATTAAGAATTTTGAGCAAACATCTCAGAATTTTGAAGAATTTAGTGATGATTTAAAGCGTAATCCTTGGAAGATTCTTTTTAAGACAAAAGAAGTTCCGCCAGGGGCAGAGAAGAAATAGAAATGTTTTAATATTTTTTGATTTGTTGTGTCTCATAAGCGCTGCCGAAAGGCAGCGCTTCCTTTTTACCCCCCAAACACCCTTTAATCCTTATATATATAGACTATACTTTTATAGTTAGGGTAGAGTTTTATATATAAAAGTACACGTAAGAAGGGTATACATGTTTCACTATTATCGTAAAAGTAATTTTAC
>JAVCCC010000006.1 GCA_030765785.1 Candidatus Aceula lacicola
GATTCAACAGCAATGGCAGGGCTTAAAAACCCTGCCATGCAAAGTCCTAACAAACTGACGCAAACAAAAATTCTACTAATTAAAAGTCGCATTAACGATTATTTTGTATCGCGTTTTTTCAAATGACGCAAAGATTTCTTTAATTTCTTTCTTTTATGCGTTGTAATCTTTTTTCTTTTTTTCTTTTTTCCGCAAGGCATATGACAACTTCTTTCTTCTTGTTTAATTAATCAACTTGTTTAATGGATATTCGATAATGCCGCATGCTCCAGCTGCTTTTAGCTTTGGAATCAAAATACGAACAACGTTTTCTCGAATCACTGTCTCAACCGCAACCCAACCTTCTTTAGCCAATGGTGAAACCGTCGGGTTTTGAAGTGCTGGAAGCACTTTTAAAATTTTGTTCAAATCTTTTTCCTTTGCATTCATTTTCACACCCACCATGCTCTCGGCATCCAAAGCACCCCTTAAAAGCATAACCACTTGTTCCATCTTTTTTCTTTTCCAAGAATCTTTATATGCTTTTTTATTTGCAATAAACTGTGTCGTAGACTCACACACGGTTGAAACAATGCGAAGCTTGTTGGCTTTTAAGCTGCTGCCTGTTTCGGTCAACTCAACAATCGCATCAACCAATCCAGAGGCCACTTTCGCTTCTGTGGCTCCCCAGCTAAACTCAACTTCCGCCTTCACTTTATTTTTCTTTAAATATCTTTTTGTAGCATTCGCAAGCTCTGTTGCAACGCGTTTTCCCTGAAGACCTTTAACTGTCTTAATCGGTGATGACTCCGGAACAGCGACGACCCAACGCACCTTTGATGCACTTTGCTTGGCATAAAGAAGATCCGCTAAACGTACAACATCTGACCCATTTTCTTCAATCCAATCGTTACCTGTAATACCACAATCAAGGGCTAGATCTTCCACATATCGCGACATTTCTTGTGCACGCAATAACACGATTTCAATCTCATCATCATCAATCACAGGAAAATATGAACGACTTGACACTCGCACCTTAAACCCAGCACGCTCAAAAACGTTAATCGTTGACTCCTGAAGACTTCCTTTTGGTAATCCTAATTTAAGTTTTTTCATTATTTATGCCTTCTGTTAAATAGCTATAAATAGATTATTTATTATATCAGAAACAAAGTAGGTTGCATTATACATTTGAGGTAATAAGTTGTAAAGAGGAAAGATTATATGACCCTTAAAGCAGGCTTAATTCCTTAGGCCTATCTGCTTTTTGTATCTCTTGAGCCCACTCGAAACCTTCTAAATCTTCGCCATTTAACCCTAAAATTGACAAAATATTTGTAATAGGCACAATATTAATGATAATCGGCACAAATCCTTGAATCGAATCAAAATCGATCCCTTGAAGCTCAGCTGGAATTTCAAATTCAATGCCTTCGCCTTTAGTCTCCAGTTCCCAGTTGTCTTTGACAAAATCGATACCACCGGTGTTTCCCGGGGCCTCTGTGTTTGATAAAATTTTCTTATCTGAAAGAGTAACTTCATAAATACTTACTCCATCGACAAGTCCCTTTTCGAATTCATAGTCAGATATAAGCTTGACTTCGGTATTTTCAAAATTTTCTTCCTGAAGAACCTGTATCATAACATTCTCGGCACCTGTTCTTTCAAAGGATGTCCAAAGTCCTATTGTTCCTGCAATCAATTTTCCGCCCGGCTTTATAACGCGTAAAGCCTCTCTGAAAATTTCTTTCGCATCAGATTCTGGATACGGGTCTGATAGCGCTCCCGTTTCTATAACAACAATATCTTGGCTATGGTCAGGAATCTTCTTTGATACGGATTCTTTTCGATATGAAAATTCACCAAGAATATTTTTAACAGACCCACTCCTATCTTTACTAATATATTTTTCTGCAATCCTTGATTTTGCCCATTGCTTTTCTAAACTATAACTGGTGTGCTGTAATCCCAGCAAAGCAGCAGCCGCACCAGAATAATCAACCTGATTTCCAACCTCTAAGATCTTTGACCCAGGCTTCACTTGACAAACTTCCTTTAGTATTGATAGCCTATCTAAAATTTCTTCAAAAAAGACATCAGAAGAGCTTAGGGCTCCAACCCCGCTCGATGCGCTGGAGTCTTTGGCTGAATCAATACTGCTGGCAGCAGAAAAAGATTTTCCAAACTCCGTATCAAGGCGAACGACAAACTCGCTAGGATTATTCACAAAATCCCGACCAACGGCTTCAGGGGTTAGGACTTCGGTTAAGGATTTAAATTTCTTCCAGTTGGCAAAAATCTTTTCAAGGGCTTTGGCAAATCTATAAGAATCTTTCATAAAAGCTTGGCCGACAGCTTCGGGGGTTAGAATTTCAGTTAAAAATTTAAACTTCTTCCCGTTAGCTAGAATCTCATCAAGGGCTTTAAAAAATCCATAAGAACCTTTCATAAAAGCTTGGCTGACAGTCTCAAAGCCCAGCAAAACTTGAAGCTTAATGATTATTTTCTTATAACTTCTCCATGCGAGAAAAAGCTCCTCAAGAGTACGAGCTAGCCAAAAAGAATTATTAGCAAGAGTCTGACTGACAGTCTCAGGGGTTAAAATTTCGATTAAAGATTTAAATTTCTTCCAGTTGGCAAAAATCTTTTCAAGAATCCTAATAAATCCCTGATCATCATATGCGTGAGCCTGACTGATAGCTGAAAAAGTTAAAAAAGTTTCCAGTTCATAAAATTTAGCAAGATTATTTTTAACAACTGGTAATTTATAAAAAGAAGGACTGACGCTCGAGCTAATATCTCGCTGTGCTGGCGAAAAAATCTTCTTCTCTTTTTTTTGATTCCGCGCAACAATAAAATCTAACCATACAATGCTAGACGGAATCTGGGCAATTCTAATATCGCTAAACAATTCCTTACTTAAGGCATCAAAAATTTCATCTCTTGAATAAGCCCGATACCCTGCTGTTTTAAGTTCAAAACTAGGACTACGAAAATACGTTGTAATCATAATGATTCCATCTGACCTAAGCACTCTTTTAGCTTCTTGTAATGCCGCCTGCATATCCATAGACCCTATGGCCTCATTAATAACAATTGAATCAAACGAATTATCCTCAAAAGGAAGGCTATATGCACTCGCCTGCTGAATATCAACATTGCGATTTTCTGCTGAAGCAACATTTTCTGAGCTAACATCAATAGCTTTGATTTTCTTAAACCCTTGATCCATTAAATCTCTTGCCAGATGCCCCTGTCCTGCACCATCAAAAAGAATATCTTTTTCCTTATAATTTTCTCCAAAAACATCTCTCAAGCTTCCCGAAACTTGCATTATCACCCTTTGACGCGTATCTTTATCTGCAGAAACAACACTAAGCATTATTCTCTCGCCAGTCCACCAGTTTTTTATCCTCGAAGGCTTTCCCTTTAATCGATCCCAATACTCCGCTTGATAATCTGCATCCGCTAAACCCGAAGCGTCATCTGATGAATCAATAGAGCTAGAGGAAATTGAAGACTTCTCTTCATCACCCCAATGGCTAATCAACTCTCTCATAAATGCTTTATATTTATACGCATCTCGAAGGTGCCCTTTAAATACTAAAGAATCCTCTTCATCTAAATCAAGACGTTGAAAACCTTCTGAAAGTGATTGAATCCGTCCCGTTGGTGTCCTTAAGTGGTGCGTCATAGGTTTATGATCCACACTCAAATAGTCAATAAAACTTAAAAGGGAACTTTTTTCTTTAAACAAGAATTCTAAGGATTCCATAACACGTCTTTTAACAAGACCAGCAAACACCTTCTCAAAACTATAAAAATTCATACTTGAATATTCATTAGCATATTCTCGCTCTTCTTCAGATTCTATTAACCAAAGCCGAGGATCAACAAAAACTTCTTTGATATCAGTTCCCTCTGCCATCTCATTTATAACCTGATCAAATGTTTTGCCAAAAGAATTTAAAATATTATAATTTTTTTGAACAACATAATTCAAGAAAGAAAGAATCCCTTGTCTTGCCATAATAGCAGAATCAGTTATTTCATATATTCCTGTCCCCTGTTCGCTAACATATGCATGTGGAGTTGTTTGGTAGTAATCGTCAAAATGACCTGTAATTCCAATTATCTGAGATCCTGGAAACCTAAAAACATCTTTTTTTCCTGATGCCTCAATAACATAATGAGCCCCTTCTCGAGCAAAATTTAAAACAACATTTTTTGTTGCTAGATAAACTTTTAAAATATCAAAAAGATTTTTTGCCCTTAGCTGATCCTGCGTGTCTTGTCCTTTATATTTTTCTAACTCTTTAAGATTTAAAAGAGATACTCTATCCTGAGCATATATGGTTCTTCGATTAAAAATATAATCTGCTTTTCCATATGTCTCTCCAATAAATTTCATTCTTTTAGAATCAAGCATATCAACCTCTAGAAAATGAACGTCAAGATAAAAAGGTACATCATTTAGCAAAAATTTACTATCTTCTTTAGAATGAAAAATTTTTCCAAGTAGAGGTCGATCAAAATCACACACCATCATATCAACTTGCCATCTTGCACGCGCATGCGCCGGAATTACCTCTTGAAAAGCCTGCTTAAGAAGATTTATGATTTCATTAAATTCAGTTGATTGTTCCCCAACGCCAATCTCATAAATTCTTAAATTCCAATCCCCCATTTTCTCCTTTTCTCTAAAAATATTTTTAAGATCTTCCAAATACCCTTTAGAAAAATCAGCCGCTAAAGGATAGCTAAATTGCTGCGTCCTAAACTCATCGGCTAATGCTATTCTCATATTTTTTTCTTTCAGACCAAAATCTTCTAGCTCTTTAATCTCAGACTCTGTCATAAAATAATCAAGAGGAAAAAATTCTTGATTTCTTACGCTAAAATGATAGTTGTCATATCCCATATAATACTTCACCGAAGTCCCATGCTTGGTAACAAACACCTTTCCTGAATCGTCAAAAGAAATCTTTGTCCATTCGGCTAAACTGCTAGAACTTTTTTTGTCTCGATCCAAATCCCAGACATAAAGAAAATCATCTGAATCAAAATTTGTTGTCTCACCTTTCTTTATCTCAACACCTAAGATTTCTTTTGAACGCACTGCTTCAAGTTCTCTAATTTCTTTAAGTTTCATTGCTCCCTTATAGGGCTCGTAATAAATCTTCCCGTCTTTTTTCATCTTCTTTTTAAGAAGGCTGTTATCACGGTAAAATTCAAAATCATTCTCAACAGCCTTGGCAGGAGCAATCAAAGACATATAGTCAATAGAGTCATACGGCATATTCCAGAAAAATTTTCCAAAACTTGCTTTTAAAACAACCAAATTGTCTAAATTCTGTTTTTGAGCGTCTAGCTCTCTGTTTTTCCATTGATTCGCATAAAGATAATAAAACCCTTTAGAAGAATAAGAGTCAATAGTAATAACGCCAATCTTCGGATTTTTCTCAGCAATTTCTAAAGGAAGCCCTGCCTGTCCTGTTCCGACATCAATATATATTTGATCGTAATTCTTTAAAATTAAAACAACCTTATTAATATCTTCCAAAGTATTTCCCTGCTTTATTAAATAACTAGCTAAATCATTTAATTTTTTATTTTTTATACCAATAGGTGATGCGCTCATCACAGGCTTGAGATTAACTTCTACCCCCTGAATTCCCTGGCTCGTCACCCAGGCAGGCGAACGCGATGAAAAACTTGTTACATATTCAATATTGCTTGATGCCACCCACTCAATCCCTCCTGAAAAATACTTTCTCGGAATATTTTTATTCGTATAAGGATCATGCTCAACTTTAATAAAATCACAAACACCCTTTTCAAAAGCTTTTAAATATTCTTCATAAATTTCTTGAGAAACTTTACTATCAACTAAATCAACACCCTCAATTTTCTTTTGATCAGAATAAATGCGATTTACAATAAAACCTTTCAGCTTCTTCTTAAACCATGTCGCTAAAATCATAGACTGATAAATCTGACGAAGCTGAGAGAAATTCTTTCCGTAATTAACCTCTTTTTCTAACTCAGGAATAACAATCTCACGAACAATCTCAGAAGCTAATTTGTTATCAGAATCTGATTGAATCTTTGCCTCACCTTTAGAAAGGGCGACATAATCTTCTTCTAACATGACTTTTAGCGTACTCTCTAAAACAAAGGCTCTGTCTCCAACCTCATACACAACAGCCTTTTGAGGAATAATCCAAACTTTGTTGAAAGTATCTACAGGAATCTGGGTCGTTCCATATTTGTCATAAGCGCTCTTATAGATTCGATCCCAAAAACCTTTTCCGATGTCTCCATCAGGATGAATCAAAGAAGCTGTAATTTGTTTAAGCAAATAGTCCTGAACAAGCATATCCTTACCCATCTCTGTCTTGCCAAGGGTATCTGGAATAATACGATCTTGCTCATAAGGAGAGAGATTGACCCAAAGGTCTTTTTCCGGAATAGTAAGCGACGCCAGAAAATAACGAATTAATTTCTCAGTTTCCTGGGTGAATTCTTTATTCTTAAGCTCAGAATCAGCCCTATCAACAATAAAATCAAACCTTAAGGGATCCTTAGGAAAAACCTGAAGTCCCCGTAAAATTGCAGGCGTAAACTGTTGGCTCAAAGAAACGATCATCCCTGGTGCAGGAATCCCTAATGCACTCTGCGCCAATGCCTTAGGAATATACGAAGGCATAAGCACACTCTCCCCAAAAGCCAAAATAACAAATAAAGAGATAGCCCTCAAAAAGGATTTTCTTCCAATTCTTAAATTAATAGATATATTCATATTAGTTTATTTGGTGAAATTTTTTCAAGTATAGCATATTCTAAAGACTTTGCCATGAAACGACCATTGTCCCCGCTTTAAGCCTAAAACCCCTTGCCAAACATCATGGCTAAGGATATACTAATTCTTAATAAAAAATTTTATGCAATTTCTTTAATATTTTATCAAATCATTAATTTAGGAGCTTCCATGTTAAAAACTTTACGAAAAAAAGGCATCGCCAAAAAACTCTTGTGGGTTATGGCTGTTATGATCACCGTCTCTTTTGTTTTTTGGGGAATTTCTTCTTCGCTGTTAACCGAACCTGGCTCTATTTCTTGTGCTGGAAAAATTTTCGGAAAAAAAGTCTCTCTTGAAGACTTTCAGGATGCTTTGCTTCATGTTCAAAATCAAGCCATCATGCGCTATGGAGAAAACTTTTTTAAAGTTAAAGATTTTCTTAATCTTGAATCTGAGGCATGGGATAGACTCATTCTTTTGCATGAAGGGAAAAAACGAAGAATTAAAATCTCAAATGATGAGGTGATCAAAACCATTTCCACTCTTAGCTTCTTTAAACGAGATGAAATGTTTGATCCGGCTTTATATAATCAGATCGTGCAATATGTTTTTAAATGTAAACCACGTAATTTTGAAGAAGGAATTAGGGGTTCTCTCATTTTTACAAAAATTTATAAACAAGAAACAAATCTCATCACCGTCTCTGACGAGGAAGCGCTTGAGGCCTATAAAAATAAGAATGAAAAAATCGACATTTCCTATGCTTCTTTTCCATTCTTAGACTATCAAAGAAATATTCAGCTAACCGATGAAGAAATAGCCGACTACTATCAAGAACATTCAGATAATTTTAAAATTCCTCTTATGATTAACGTTGAATATTTGGCACTTGAATATCCAAAGGACGTAACGGACGAACAAAAAACAAATATTCAGAATCAAGCTGGCGATCTTGCGTTAGACCTTAATGCTGATAGCATCGAACTGCTTGATTTAGCTAAAAAATATAGCCTTAAAATTCAAGAAAGTGGATTTTTTAGCCAAGAACAGCCAAATCTTGATATCGGCTGGCCGTTAGAAATTTTTGAAGAAGCACTAAAATTGGAATCGAACACTGTCGTCGGCCCCATTGAAGCATCCAAAGGATTCTACGTCTTAAGACTTAAAGAGCAAAAAGAATCATATGTTCCGACACTAGACCAGACAAAAGACGAAGTTAAAGATGTTCTTGCTCACATTAAATCCAAAGAACTTGCAAAAAATAAAGCACAAAAAGATTTGGAAGAAATTAAGAAATCCTTTGAGAATAAATCTAATCAAACATTTGATGCTGCGGCAAAGAAGCTTGGTCTAAAAATTGAAAAGCCAGAGCCCTTCGCCCGAGGTCAATACCTCTCTCATGTTGGCGCTGCCCCTGGATTTCACAAAGCCGCATTTGCTCTCACTGTAGGT
Organism: Candidatus Aceula lacicola; assembly: GCA_030765785.1. Classification (GTDB taxonomy): domain Bacteria; phylum Omnitrophota; class Gorgyraeia; order Zapsychrales; family Aceulaceae; genus Aceula; species Aceula lacicola. Next base: position 8,237 of record JAVCCC010000006.1, read on the forward strand.
AATCGCTTAAGCAATCCAGTCGAAACAAGCACCGCGTACTGTCTTTTACATCTAAACGCTTTTATTCCGATTGATGAAAATGTCTTTGAGGAAAAAAAAGAAGAGTTGAAAACACGCTTACTTGAAGAAAAGAAAGAGAACACCTTTAGCAATTTCTTAATTCAACTACGCCAAAAAGCAAATCTTGTTGATCACATTAAAAAACTTAAAGAAACACAAAGCGGAACTGCTCGATAACTTCTAAAAAAGACTTTCAAAATCTTCGAGCAGGTCATGGCCGACTGTTGCAACAATGCCGTTGGCATCAACATAATAAAAACTTGGAATTCCAGAGACCGAATACAGCTCTGCGACAGAAGATTCCTTGTCTAGAAAAACATTAAGGTTAATATCGTTTCTCTTAAAATAAGCTTCTACCTTAGCTCGGTTCTCCCCAATATCGACTAAAACAATCTTGATTTGCCTTTGCTTAATCATGTCCTGCTTTAAATTCAAATCTCTTAAAGCCGTTCGACAATGAGGACACCATATCGCCCAGAAGAATACAATCGCCCTTTTACCATTACGATATTCAAAAAAATTAACAGAATCATTATCCAAAGTTGCAAGATTAAAATCAGGCGCCATTTCTCCTTCTAAAGGATTCTGAAAAATAAAAAACTGTCCTGACACCCGAGGAATACTAAAAACTAAAACAATAAACACGCAAACAAGAAAAATTCTTCCGAACATCTTCATCCTTTTTTTCCTTTCATTACGCCTCAACAGAAGTATCAATCCATTTTAAATAATTTTTATCCCCTGCAATAATTGGCAAAGCGATAATCTCGGGCGTTTCATAACTATGAAATTTTTTAACCAAACTAACAATTTTCTGAAAAAGGTTTTTCTTTGTTTTTAAAACCAATAGCACTTCGCTCGCAGACTCAACCTTTCCCTGCCACCAAAAAAAAGACTTCACTCCTTTGATGATATTGCAACAAGCAATAAGCTTCTTCTCCAAAAGCTTGTTACTAATCTTTTTTGCTTCACGCTCGTTCTTTGCTACAACTAAAACAATGATGTTCATTACCAAGTCCGATTGTTAATCAATTTTATCTGCGCCTTATTTTATCGTAATGCTGCTATTTTACAAACGATTTCTTAACCGTTTTTGGACTTACACAAGCATCATCACAGAGGCTATTCTCCCAGAGAGAACATCTCCTCTACGATAAGAAAAGAAGCGATGATCGCAGCAAGTGCACATTTTGGAATCAAATATATTCTTTTGTTGAACGCCTAGACGCTTAAGCTGTTTTTTGACAATAGAAACAAGATCAATATAATATTTCCCACTCTTTCCTAAGGCCTGGTCTGGAAAATTCTTCAGAAACTTTTTCTCAACTTCAAAACAACATGCTCGAATAGATGGCCCAAAAGCAATCTTAAGATCTTTTGCTTTTGTTTTATATTGATAACACATTGTTTTTATTGTAGCGGCTATAATTTCCTTTTTAATTGATTTCCATCCTCCATGAATCACCCCAATGGCTTTATTCTTAGGATCAAACAAAAACAATGGAATGCAATCGGCTGTGCGAACAGCCAGAGCAACACCTCTATCATTTGTCACAAGCGCATCTGCCTTTGGAATTCTTTTTTGCTTATCAAAATTCTTTTTATTAGCAAAAATCACGCGCTTCCCATGAATTTGCTGAATATTATAAAAATTATTAATACCTTTTATCTGATTCTGGATAAAAAACTTTTTTTGCTTGGAACTTAATCTCGGCGTGCTTTCGGAAAAGAAAAAATCACACTTTCGATCAGTTGTGAGGGCAACAACTTGCTTTGAGAAAATTTTTGGATAACGAACAATCGACAAAACTTACTCCTCGTCTTTTGCAGCATCAATAACAAGAGGCTCCTCTGAAGAAGGCATTTTCCCTTTTTTAAAATCTTCAATACGGTTAATCTTTGTATCCAAATTCTTAAAACTTTTATCTCGAATATCAGCATACAAATGAACAGTCTTTTTCATCGAATCCCCTAAAGACTGAAAGCGATCTTTAAATGTCGCATATGTTTTAATAAAAAGATCAATCATACGAATAATTTCTTTTGTAGCTTTTTCGTAATAAAAATTTTCAAATGCTTGACGAATGACAGAAAGCATCGAATACAAAGTAAATGGTGAACATAAAACAACTTTTTGCTTTAGCGCTTCATCCATCAACCCTGGAAAATTTTCCTGAATAAAAGCAAAAACTTGTTCATTGGGAATAAATACCAACACAAAATCAAGCGTTCCCTCTGCTGGGTTAATATAAGATCGATTCTGTATTTCTTTCAGACGCTGTTTCACATCAGACAAGAATTGTTTCTTGTATGCATCCTTCTGGCCAAGATCCTCTGCATTAACCATTTCCTGATAATTACTTAAAGGAAACTTTACATCCATATTGATTTTATGTTTATTAGGGAGCAAGAATGTGTAGTCTGGTTTGGTTCCAGTTGAATCAATTTTAGCCTGTTTTTTATAATTAATTCCTTCTTGAAGACCACAGAGTTGAATAATATCCTCGGCCATGCGCTCGCCCCACTCGCCACGCTTCTGATTGTTCCCCAAAACATTTGTTAATTGATTTGTCGTTTCCTGCAACCTAACTGTTGCCTGAGAAGTGTTCTTAAGTTCATTGGCAAGGCTTCCATATTTTTCATCTCGATCTTTTTCAAAACGATGCACTAACTCGGCATATTTCTCAATGGTCTGCTTTAAATCTTTGACTGAATTCTCGACCGCTTGTTTTCTTATTTCCATCTCAGCGGCTGATTTTTCCTCCAATTGCCCTCTCGAAAAATCAAACTCGTAACGCACTTCTTTTCGAATAATTTCTTTTAATAATAAAATCGATACAGCAAATGAAGCCACAATGGCAATCACAGACCCGACTAAAACCCATACAGAAATTTCCATAAAACTCCTTTTTCTTTATTTCTCATCTTCTTCAATTAAAACAGTTTCATTTTCCCCAACAGACTTTAAAACTCCCCAATCACCTTCAATCTTTCCGATAATATTAATATTACTTGCCGGACGAATCTCGCCTGGCTTGCTAATCGGCGTTGATCCAAAGAATATGCAGAAACAATCTCCTTCAGGCCAATATCCAAGATCTCCTATTTCAGCAGTCTCAGATAAAAACCCTTCCTCCAAATCACATTTAACAGGTATCTGAAAATAAATTTCTTCACCCCAAATACTCGTAAAAGATTTGATAGGGAGCTTGTCCCAAACAAGACCCGCCGCTTGAGAACCATTTAGCTTAGCTCGAATCTCTAAAGTTCCAATACGAATAATAATATTTTTCATATGATATATAGTATCCTCAAACTCGCCTTTTCTGTAAAGGATTTTTTATGCTGCTCGATGAATAGATCTCTCTCCATATTTATCCTTAATAAAATCAACAGCTTTATGAATACGCTCTTTTTTTTCTTTCGCTGTTTCCTCAAATAAACTCTCTTGAACATACAAATTCTTAAAATTCGAAACTTTAACACCGATTAAGCGCACCTTATTCGCCGCAGAATAAAATCCTTCAAACAATTCTTTTGCCTTACCATAAATATTATCAACAAAATTTGTTGAAAACCCAAACGTTGCTGCGCGCGTATATGTCTGAAATCCCTCGTATCGCACTTTAATTGTAATTGTCTTGCCCTTTAGCCCTTCAAGCCTTAAACGACGCGAAGCTTTTTCACTTAGGCATAATAGCGTTTTATGCAAAACTTCTTTATCATTAACATCACGTTCGAATGTATGCTCATGGCTAATGGATTTTATTTCACTTTCTGTTTCAACAGAGCGAGGATCAATTCCATGAGATAAACAATAAAGGTGATCTCCAGATTCACCAAACTGTTCACAGAGTTCCTCTCTAGAACGCTTAGCTAAATCCTTGATTGTTCGAATGCCAAGATTGTTTAAATAAGATTTTGTCTTAGGACCCACACCCCATAATTTTTCTACCGGAAGTGGCCACAAAAAATCAATAAGCTTGTCTTTTTTAATCTCAAGAATGCCATCCGGCTTACAAAAATCTGATGCAATCTTCGCTGCCATTTTAATCGGGGCAATGCCAACAGAAGCAGTCAAACCTGTCTCCTTAGCAATCCTTTCCTTTATTTTCAAGCACACTCCAAAAGCAGGTCCATGCAGTCGCCTTGTTCCTGTGATATCCAAAAAGGCCTCATCAATACTAATCGGTTCAATATCCGGAGTAAAATCATAAAAAATTCTAAAAATACAATCTGAAATTTCATGATAACGAGACATCCGAACAGGTAAAAATACCGCATGAGGACACCTCTGGTATGCTTTGGATATAGGCATTGCTGAATGAATGCCAAACTTTCTTGCTTCGTATGAGCACGTCGAGACAACGCCGCGCCCCTTGCCGTTCTTAGGGTTTGCGCCAATCACAACAGGCTTTCCTTTTAGCTCAGGATTATCAGCCTGCTCAACAGCTGCAAAAAAAGCATCCATATCAATATGTGCAATAATATTTACAGACATAAATAAAATAAGAAATCTATTGTTTCTTTTCTTCCATCAATTTTAAAATTTTATCAAGACGCCAAATAATCATCAAAGGTACAGCTAAAACCCACAAAACAATTGCTGCCTTAAAAATAATCATATACACCATCATCTTTGGATCAAACATCATTGGACACATCATATTTCTCCTCCTTTTGTTTGCCTACTTATTATAAACACTAAAATTACCTTTTAAAATATTTGTTTTAAACCTTAAATTTACCTCATCGATTGTCATAATCATGCTTTATTATTCATTAAAGCAACAAAGAGAAGGAGCGAGATGCAAAAAGATATTCATTCTTAAAAAACAGTTTAACATTGATGGAAATCCGAAAACATAAATGGATTGAAAGCGAAAAACGTAAAAAAGAAATCGGGCTTGCAACAGCTGCTCTTGATTGGATCAAAAAATATGGCCATACCTGGAAACTAACTCGACTAAAATCTTCTCAAGAAATAAATATTTTCTTAAAAAAAAGACAGTATCAACGCTTTGACATAAATCTTCCTGTTGAAATTATATTTGATAATGTTGTCATTAAAACATCCTTAGAAAACATGAGTCTTCTTGACGTTTCATACGAAACCCGTTTTTGCCTAGAAAACATTTCTTCCATCGAAGTAAGAATTATTTTTCCTAGAAAACGACTCCAAAAAGGATTCGCTTCAAGGCGCAAATTCTTCGATCATCTCAAAAGAATACAACATCTATCAAACTCATTTATCAAACCGTTATCTTGTTTGATAAACGTCTAAGAGATGTCTTAAAAAAATATTCTGCATCATCTAAAGATCAAGCACTTCTTGTTTCTTAAATCGTATGTGAAAAATCTCTTAAAGGACATTGTTTGCACAATGGCTTTTTAGATTTGCAAAACGTTTTTGCGAGATGGACAATCAACGCGTGATATTCGTTGAATATAGCCACATTAGAATCTAAGCTCTCTAAAAATAAATTCTGAAGAGTCCGATAATCCTCAGTACCTTTTGCAAGCTTATGACGAGAGAAAATCCTCCTGGTATACGCATCTACTACAAAAATTGGCTTATTAAACGCATACAAAATAATTGAATCCGCAGTCTCCGGCCCAATGCCATTGACTGACAAAAGCTTTTGACGCAAAGCCCATGCTTCTTCTTTAGCCATCTTTTTCAGATCACCATCAAATTCTTTAAAAAGAAAATAAACAAAATTCTTTAATCTCTTTGTTTTAACGCGAAAATATCCAGACGGCTTAACCAACAAAGAAAGCTGTCGCGTACTTACAGATCTTAATCTTTCTATGGACAATAAATTATGTTTGCGTAAATTCGAAATCGCTTTCTCAGTATTATTCCAATTAGTATTTTGAACCAAGATAGCGCCGACAATAATTTCAAGGCGAGTTTTGGCAGGCCACCATTTTTGCGGACCAAAAACAGAAAAAAGCGTCTTATAAATTTCTTTTATTGCGATGTGGCGGGTCGATGTTCCCATTTAGTTAAATTTCCTGCATCATCAAAATACAGATACACTTTCTCAGACCCGAACATCTTTTCACAATATCGATAAAGCCAAAGCTGAGAATATTTTTCTGGTTGCGAGAATTTCTTTTTAAAGATTGGATCACCAAATCCTTTAATAAAATCTTTTTGAGTCTTATATTGAGATATCTTTCCCTCTTTAATAACTTTTAAAAGTTTCTTAAATTCTTTATTCTTAGCTTGCACATACTTTTGCTGCTGATCCTGATTAGCAGATACAGATCGAATTCGCATAATCTCTGGAATATGAATAATATTACAACCTGAAAATAAAAAACTAGCTAGTAAAACAAATACGATATGGCGCATCTTCTTTCCCCCTATTTATAATATAAATCTATTTAAAGCGAAAGTGAACAAAAATTCGACCCCAATTTTTATCATCCTTTTCTATTCTATGATAAACGTTTTTGTAATTTTTTTCCAGAAATCTTAAAACATGTTTTTTAAGCTGTCCAGATCCCTTTCCTGGAATGATTTCAACAAGCTTTACTCGTTTCCTTTGAGCATCTTCCATGATACTGGTAAGCGCTTTTTCAAGTTTGCGATCATCGGAAAAGATATCATGAAGATCAACTTTTAGCTTCATATCAACTTTTAATTTCTCTATTCTCTTTAATCAAGCGTTCAATTAATGTCTCAATTTCTCGAATACGCTTATAAATAAATTTCAAACGCTTCCCGTAGTTTTTAAGCGTTTCACTATCTCTTTGGCTATGTGAATCAGAAAGAACACGCGCTTTAATATAGCTTTCTGTTTCCAAATCTTGCTTTTCTTTCTCTAACTTCTTAATTTCTTTCTTATTCTCTTCAATCTTTTTCAAGGCCTCTTTATGTTTCTTATGAAGTTGCTCAATAGCAGGATTGGAATTCTCTTGTTTTTTCTTTTGTTTCTTTTCTTGTTTTTGTTCTTGTTTTATTTTCTTTTGTTTTTTCATCACTTCTTCTTGTGTCAATTCCCTTTTCTCAAGATAATAATCAAGACCCCCATGAAATTGCTTCAAGCACCCATGATCAACCTCTACAATATGATCTGCAATTTCTTTCACAAAGAATAAATCGTGACTAATAAAACACAGCGTGCCTTCATATGCGCAAAAGGCCTTTGTCAGCGCTTCGACCCCATCGATATCCAAATGCGTTGTCGGCTCATCTAGCAAAATAAAGTTTGGAGGATCAATTAAAAGCTTTGCCAAAATAACGCGACTCTTTTCTCCTCCAGACAGAATTCGAATCGCTTTAAAAACATCATCATCATGAAAATTAAAAAGCCCCAAAAGGCTGCGCACCTCTTGCGCGCGAACTCTTCCATGAGCAGTTGAAGCCACCTCATCTAAAACTGTGCTATTTGGATTTAAAACATCCAATCGCGTCTGAGAAAAATATCCAATATCCACATTATGGCCAACCCTTCTAGTGCCACCATTACTTTTAATAACACCAGCGAACATCTTTAACAATGTCGATTTTCCAGCTCCGTTTTCTCCAACAAGGCAAACTCTTTGCCCTCGAATAATTTCAAAATTTAAGTTTTCGTAAACTTTTGTCTCACCATATGATTTAGAAACTTTTTCTAAAGAAATCACATTATACCCACTCCGCTTTATGTCAGAAAATTCAAAATCTTTCATACTCTTTCGCCTATAATCAATCTCAACATTTTCCATGCGTTCAATTATTTTTCTCTTATTGCGAACCGCTGATGCTCTGTTAGGCTGTGCATGAAAACGTTCGCAAAAACGTTCAAGCTGTTGTTTTTTCTTCTCAACAATACGTTGTCTTTTCTCGAGTGAAGCTTCACCCTGCATCTTTTGTGCTTCATACTCCGAATAATTTCCTTTAACCTTTACGATACGCGCATTTTCAAGAACAATATTATAATTCGTAACATCATCTAAGAAAATTTTATCATGCGAAATAATAACAAACGTTCCCTGATAATTGCCCAAAAAATCTTTAAGCCAAAGCGTCGCATTTAAATCCAGATAATTCGTAGGCTCATCTAGCAAAAGCAAATCATACTGATATGTCAAAAGTTTTGCCAAAAGTGTTCGCATCTGCCAACCACCACTCAACTGACGCACTGATTTATGAAAATCTTTTACATGAAATCCAAGTCCAGAAAGTATTTTTTCCGCCTTATGCTCAAGCTCATAGACGCCCAATTGTTCTAGATCGTGCAAAACATCACCATAGCGCATAGTATCTGCCCTATTTTCATCTTCAAGTTTTCTTTTTTCTTTCATCAACGCGATCATTCGGTCATCCCCAGAGGTCAACTCCTCCAAAACTGTTCGATCAGAAGAAAACAATGTCTCCTGAGGCAAATATCCAATATTAAGATTCTTTTGCATCTGGATTTCTCCACCAGTCGGCTCCATCTCACCTCGAATAATGGAAAACAATGTTGTTTTACCAGCACCATTGGGGCCCGTCAGACCAATCTTTTCATTACGATAGATGCTAATTGAAACATCGTTAAACAATGTCCGATTGGTAAAATTCTTTGAAAGATTTGTAATTGTAATCATAACGCTCTAAGGCTTCTCAGCTCTTGCGGCGTTAATCGTCGCCATTTTCCTAATTTCAGCGACCCTAATTTTAAAGGCCCCTGTTCTTCTCGTTTTAAATATCGAACAAAATGTTTCATCTTCCCAAACATAAGTCGCACTTGTCGCTTTCTTCCTTCATGAATCTTAATAAACAATGTTGTTTGATTAGTAGATATTCTAATATCAAAAATCTTGCAAGTTGCTGTCTTTTTTCCCTCTAAAACAATACCCTTTTCTAACGAAGAACGGGTCTCTGGTTTTAACTGTCCAATGATTGTCACCTTATAAACTTTATCAATATTAAACTTCGGATGAGTTAACTTATAGGCAAGATCACCATCATTAGTAAAAAGCAACAATCCTTCGGTCTCTTTATCCAAGCGCCCAACAGGATTTAAGCCTTTGGATTCTTTTGGCAAAAGATCAAACACAGTCTTTTCTGCAAAAGGATCTTTTGACGTCGTTGTGTATCCATCTGGTTTGTTTAATAAAATATAATCATATTGCTTTGATTTAATCAGCTTCTTATCAACGCATATACTATCTTTTTCTGGATTAATAGGCGTCGATGGCTCAGAAACAATCTGTCCATTCACAGACACCCTTTTAGACTGGATTATATCCATGGCATTTCGCCTTGAACAAACTCCAGAACGTGACAAAAAAACCTGTAGTCGAATATTATTCACTTCGTTGACGGACGGCTTCATAAAGCACAATTGATGTTGCGACAGAAACATTAAGAGAATCGGCTTTTCCTGCCATTGGAATAAAAACAAGATCATCGGCCGCTTGACGCCAAAAATCATCAAGCCCTTTTTGTTCGCTTCCCACAACAATCGCTATTGGTTTGCCCATATTGATCTGCGTATATTTCTTATCAGCTTCTAAAAATGTTGCGCAAATATTTATCTTTTTTTCTTTTAAAAATCGAACAGCTTCTTCACCTGTTGCTTTGACAATCGGTATCGAAAAAATAACCCCTGTGCTTGACCGAACAACATTCGGGTTATAAATATCAGCTACCTGATCGCACACAATAACGGCTTCAACCCCAGCCCCATCACAAGTTCTTAAAATTGCACCTAAATTCCCTGGCTTTTCAAGCGATTCAACAATAACTACAAGAGGGTTTTGGGATAATTTTAAATCCGATATCTTACGTTTAGGTTGCTTACATGTAAACACAACGCCTTCGTTTCTTTTTCCAAAACAAACTTTCTCAAATACTTCATCCTTTACTACAAAGACATTTTCTGCCTTCTTTGTAATTTCCTTAACAAAACTATCTTCTTTATTCTGATCAAAAAAACTTTTAGAAAAATAAACATCTTGGCATACAACGCCAGCATCAAAAGCTCTTGTTGTTTCTCGCAATCCCTCAGCGATCATTAAACCCGTCTCATCACGAGCATCTCTTTCTCTAAGCTTGCCAACTTCCTTAATGCGAGGGTTACTAAAACTTGTAATTTCAACTACGGACGGCATCTTTAAGAACCTCAACAACTTTTGTATTAGGATCAAAATGCTTTGTATCCCAAGATTGAATTATTTCCTTCTTCGCTTTTTCCCATAAATCTGAATATGTTTCCCAGCCAGTTTTTGGTCCTTCTCGATGAATCCAAGAATTATTTGGATGATAACTAAACATTCCGTCTGGAAAATGTGCATTCTTAATAGCTTTATACGTCCAATATGTCCAATGAAATTGATGCTTCTTAAAAAGCCCTAAGACATATTCGAGCCAATCCACTTCTCCGTATTGATTATAACGATAATTAACACCAAACTCTCCGACAAAAATCGGACAACCTCGTTTCTTAGCAAATTGGGCATATTGTTCGACAATATTTTTAAGCATTGTTTTGTTCCACATCGTTTTCAAAGGCAAGGATAACTTTGGCGTAAAATTAAAAACAAAATCAATCGGATGGTAAAAATGAACACTTAAAACCAAGTTATCGTCCTTAAAATTATCCAAACATGCAATATCCGTTGCCCAAAGATTACCCTCAACGAAAAGAATATGATTTTTATCAACAGAACGAATGCTCACGATAACTTTCTTATAAAAACTATTCAATTTTTTTGAGCTTTGAATAACGGCTTCGTTTAAAATGTCATAACCAGCTACCATCGGATTATCGGCATATCGTTTTGCCAAAAGTTTCCAAAGAGCACATGTGCGGTCTTGAAAACTTTTATTATTCCACAGCTCGGCTTTTCCCAAGCTATCGGAATGCCAGTCATGATTTTGACATCCTGGAGCAGCATGCAAATCAAGAATGACATAAATATGATATTTTTTTGCCCATGCAATAATCTGATCAATACACTGAAGACCTTTTTTGCTATATTGATAAGGCTTAGTTTCAATTAATCTATAATGAAACGGCAAACGAATGCAATTAAACCCAAGTTGAACAATATTTTTAATATCCTTTTCCTGAATAAATATTTTCGTAAACTCCTTCTCAAATGCTTCTAACGATTTCAGGTTCAATCGTTTCGCAAAATTCTTCTTAAATTTCTGCACTCCCTCATTTGGCGCATGCAAAATATAGCCCTCCATCATAAGCCATCCGCCTAAATTGACACCTTTTAAAATAATTGGCTTAGAATCTGAGTCTAAAACTTTTGTTTTACATGTTCGTAAAAACTTATGATTTACCAAATCATCCTCCGTTCTCGTAAGAAATTCTTGATGCCATTATCATACGCCCCTTTAGACTCTCTGTATCCGTCATTATGACTACCCTGTATTTCTAAAAAAACTTTTGGCTCCTGCGCCGCATCAAAAAGCTTTTTTCCAAGACTTATCGGAACAATTTCATCATCAAAACTATGAATAAATAACTTTGGAATATTGATTGTCTTAATTTTATTTAAAGAATCCATCTTTGTCGATAACAAAAACCCTGGAATATGCGGATAAACAAGATTAGCCATGTCACCAACCCGAGGAAAAGCCGAATCAACAACTAAAACAGCAAGTTCGCGATTTTGCGCTAAATCAACGACAACTGCTCCTCCTAAAGATTCTCCATAGCCGATAATTCTTCCATCCTGAACATCCTCGCGAGTCATAAGGTAATCGTAAGCAGCCTGGGCATCTCGATAAAGACCTTTTTCGCTTGGGACCCCTTCGCTTTGTCCATATCCACGATAATCAATAATAAAAACATTTAGCCCCATATTGTAAAACATCAAAAGTTTTTCCAGTCGATGACTTACATTTCCAGCGTTCCCATGAAAAAACAAAACCGTTGCTCTTGCCTTCTTATTCTTTAAAAACCATCCATTTAAGACAATCCCATCCTTTGTTGTAAAATAGATATCTTGACCGCTAGGAAAAAAACGATGAGGCTGCATCACAAGCTCTTTGTCTGGAAAGAAAATGCTCTGCTTTTCAATATAGCGAACGAATAAGATAAAAATAAAAGAAATAATTAAAACAATAATAAACAATCTCATATAATTTTGTTATCCTTGCTATTTTTCTGATCAATGGCCTCTCTCATCATTCGCAAAGCTTTTAAAACAGTCTCCATCGTACATGGCTTTGTAATATAATGATCCGCTTCAAGAGAAAATCCTTTTTTCACATCACCGAGCTCTCCTAAAGCAGAAATGATAATCACAGGTTGCCATTTATGGGGTAACGGATCTTCGCGAAGCTTTTTTAAAATAGTAAAACCATGCATATCAGGCATAATCAAATCAAGTAAAATAATGTCTGGGTTCTCTTTTTTTATTTTATCCCAAGCCTCCTGACCATTTAAAGCCTTAACAACACGATAGCCTTCTCGCTCAACAGATCTTGCCATCACATTAAGAGTATCAGATTCATCATCTGCCATTAAAACTTTTATATCTTGCATTCTCTCCTCTTATACTAAACAAGGCAACCTTATCTTTTTAGAGGTTGCCTTGCATCAAATTAAAGCATATTAAGCAAAAATCGATTAAAATTATTTCCTCGCTGAAGAATAACTGTCTAAATCATACCTAATTTCATTTGATGGCTTAGCAAGCTTATCAATAGTTATGTTTGCTTTTCTAAGAAATTGAACTGCCAGCGTGTCATGAAAATCTGAAAACACAACAACCCTTTTAATACCAGAGGCAATAAGTGCTTTAGCGCAAGTTGTACAAGGCATATTTGTGACATAAACCGTCGATCCATCCACAGGATGACCTTTTTTAGCGGCTTGCATCAACGCGTTCATCTCCGCATGGTTTGTTCGAATGCAATGATTATCGACAACCCAGCAGCCCACGTCCTCACAGTGATCATCGCCAGGAATTGATCCATTGTACCCAGTGGCAATAACATTTTTATCTCTCACCAGAACGCACCCACAATGCATACGCGGACATGTCGCCCTTTCAGAGGCCAACATAGCTAGTTTCAAGAAATATTCATCCCAAGATGGTCTTTGTTCCATTTTTCCCCCTACTAATATGTATATAAATATGTAATAAGCATTACCATATTATCAAATACAAAAAAGTTTGCAAGTCTATTCATCCATCATACCTTTGAGATCAAATCAAGATAGGATACAACCCTCTCAAGCCCTTCTTGAAATATTTTCGGGTCTGTCAGAAGGCTAACAATCATATAAGGTTCATCTTCAAAATCAAAAAAATAGCCTGGATGAACAAAAACCTGTTTTTCTTTTAAAAGATTATAAACAAAGCTCTCTTCTTGGACATCCTTTAAAACTTTAATAACGCCATACCATCCGCCATCGGCTTTAAGTATTTGACATAGCTGACTTTTATCTGAAAAGATATTCTTAAGAATATCTTTATTGCGCTCTAACCGAACTTTGATTTCTTTTTGTATATCTTTTTTAAAATCAAACCACTGCGCCAATGCATTCTGAGAAGGCGTTGAAACCGAAAGATACGTATCGGCAATCACCTCTAAACGATTCAAGGCCTCTTTCACTGTGGCTTCGGGCCCAGATGTTAAAATCCAAGATAATTTCATCTGAGGCAAACCTAACGCCTTTGATAACCCTCCTAAAACAAAAGTTAAAACCTCTTTATTTGAAGACACACTGCGCAAAGTGCTTTTTTTTTCTTCAAAACCATAATCCGAGAAGACTTCATCGCAAATAAGAGAAAGATTATGTTTTTTGCATGTCCGATTAATCGCTTCTAATTCAAAAGGTCTTACAAAAGAGCCTGTCGGATTGTTAGGATTAACCAAAACAATGACTTTCGTGCTCTTTTTAACTAGACCTTCCAAAATATCACAGTCTATTTTCCACTCTTTATCATAAACAAAAGGATAAAAATCAATCTCAACATCATTTAGATTTGCCAAAAACTCAAACAAAGGATAACTTGGCCTAGGCAACAAAATATGTTCGCCTGGATTTAACAACAAACGGAATAAGAATGAATACGCTTCACTCGTGCTTGATGTCAAAACCACATGATTAAAATCTATAAATAGTCCTGATTTCTGATAATCAGATGCAACGGCTTTACGTGCGCTTAAAGCGCCAAACGATATCGGATCATAAGAAATATTTTTATCATTACAAAGTGCCTGCAAAATTTGCTCTTCGGGATAATGAATATTACTTTTCGTGGGATTGGATACTGTTAAATCAAAAACTTCACAGTTTTTATTCTTAAAATCCTCAAGCAGGCAGGTGAGGGGATTCTTTTCTAAGGGCCAATTGGTTCTTCTGGAAAACATAAATGTTATCGACGCCAATCTTCTTGAAGCTTTTGAATCTCTTTTTCTTTTTCATTAAGAGCTTTTTCTAGTTTTAGAAATTCAGATTTTGCAATCCATTGATTTTCTTCAATTTCTTTTTTCTTGAGCAATTGTTTGTTTGCTTTTTTAAGCTCAGCCGTCTCTTCTTTTTGTGCTTTAAGCTGAAACTCTAGCTCGGTGACTCTCAGAAGCAAATCTTTTCTTTCTTTATTAATTGCTCCCATATCTTTTTTTAGATCTCTCGTCTCGCGCTCAGTCCCAAGCCTTAGCGAATACTCTTTCTCGCGCTCAGTTTCAGCACGAGTGATTTCCATCTTTAATTCACGCATCTCTTTGGTACGCTGACCCAAAGACGCTTCTTGTTCAGAAAACCATTTCTTTTCTCTTTTTAGCTTTTCTTCAAACTTTAATGCCGCTTGCTTTTCTTCCTTAAGTCGACCCGATGCTTTCCTTTGCTCAATCTTCAAAGAATTGATTTCTTGATTTAATTTTTCAATATGTTTTTTCAACTTAAAAGCAGCTTCCTGCCACTTTCTTTCATCTAGAGAAATCTGGTCTTCAAGTGTTTTTTTCTTCTTTTTCTTCTTTCTTTTTTCTTCAAAAGGAAAAAAGAATACAACAACAAAAAAGACAACTAAAACAAAAGCACTCAGTAAAATAATTAAATTCTTTGTTGGAATCATATTTGTTCTCTCGTAAATTTAAACATATCTTTATTATACTTCAAGAATATTGAAATAAAATCGAAAATGTCGCTTCTTTTAATCCAAATTTTACCAATGAAAAGATTAGGCTTAATTAAAAACCCCGCCAGAGGAACCTCCCCTGGCGGGGCTAGCAAAAAAATACCGAACTACAACTACAAAGAACAATTACGACTACATAAAATATAGCATAAAAACAACAAAAAAGAAGGCTCAAAACAATCAAAAAAGAAAACGTTTTCTTACTCTTAAAACTTATTATTTCTGTATCAAAATTTCTTCTTGAGTCAACACCCCATCTTGTGTAATTTCTCGTGTCGCTGACTGCAAAAGCGTCATAGCAGAAATAAGTCGCTTAGATAAAATCTGAGCATTCTGTTCTCGTATCGATATGCCTTCTTTTAATGCATTAATATATGTTTTTTGTGAAACTAGCGACGATTGCTGCCCATAAATTAAAAGCCCTAAAAAAATAATCAAAACAAGTTGAACCAAAACAATAACTTGCCATAGGTTAAGTTTTTTGTTTATCTCTAACTCTTTCATCATGCCCCCTTCAAGTAAATGATTAAGAAATTTATTCTATTATACTGTATTTAAAAAGAATGCATAGACCTTTTATTATGCCGTCGCACTTTCCTGAGATGAATCTCTTAAAAATAAAACTGGCGTCTTAATAGCATCGGAAACTTTTCGAATAAGTCCTAGGTCTGGATTCTCCGCCATTCCAAAAATATTAATATCTGCAACAGGCGCTTGCTCTAAGATCGAAGGAAACTGACCAACCAAAACCTGAACATCAACTCCTTCTGGGAGACGCATGAGCTCTGCTAAACGTACCAGATAAGCAATCGAATCATCCTCTGCCTCCTTAGAATCAACAATCTGTAAAATACGAATAAATCCATCCCAATTTTTCTGAAGTTGTAATGTTGTTAAAATCGAAAGATCGATATTCGGACTTCCTTTTCGAATCCATAAATTAATCGCTCGATCTTCCCCATACTCAACCTCAATTCCTTCTTTTAAAATAATAACTCCAAAATTCTCAAGGCAGGCCTGCTTGATAATCTGAAATGCTTTTTCATCTCCCGGCGAATCATTAGATAATAAATAAAGGAATGTGTTCGGAGGAAAATGCGTGTCCTTAACCGTTTGCAAAACCGTAATCGCACCCGAAACGACATCAGCAGACTCCGCAACAAGGGCTTCTGTTAAAATACCATCCTCCTTAAAAGGCTCTAAGACTTCACAAAGCTTCTGACGATCTTTTCTTTTATTCTCCTTATCTGAGATTTGAAATGCCGTCAAGCGTCCACTAGGATAAATAATAGAGTGAATCAGAGGAACTGCAAAAAAAAAGTTTTCAATATCTTCGACCAGCACAACAACATTCGGTTTCCAAATTTTAGGATAATACGGTAGTCTGGATGCAGTTTTGGCCATTTGTTCGGCTAAAAAGATAAGAAGCCCGCTCCGAACATCTGGAGAATATTTTTTTGTCTCTTTTTGAATAAGCCATAAATACAAAATAACAATAGTGCCAATCGCAATCAAACTAAACAAAGAATTAATTAAAAACATAACAATCACACATCCCAAAGCTCCAATAAACGAAATAAGTTTTGAAACTCGAAAAGACGGACGGAAACTTGCAATACCAATGCTCTGCTCAATTAAGACTGAAAGATTAATCAATCCGTACGTAATTAAAAAAAACATCGTCAAAAGACTCGCAACCTGATTAAGGGTCCCTGCTAAAATTGTTATCAAAGCCACAAAGGAAGTCAGGAGAATCGCTGTGGTTGGCTCCCCTCCCTTATTGCGATAAATAAAAGGCTTTAAAATAGAAATACCTGATTTTTGACTCAAAGCAAAAAGCGTTCTCGGAGCTGTCACGCACATATTCAAAGCCGAAGAAAGAGTTGCTCCCATGATCCCAGCAATAATAGGAATACGCCAGCGACCTAAGTCAATGATTAACGCTGTATTAGATGTCAGCGCCTCAGATGAAGCATGGCTCCAAAACCAAATGGTCAACGCTAAGTAAATAGCAATGCTTACAAAAATCGCCCAAAGCGTCCCATTGGGGATGCCTTTTCTAGGGTCATTTAATTCACCAGACATTGAGAGTCCTGCCATGAATCCTGTAACCGCTGGAAAGAATACAGCAAAGGCTTTAAAAAAGTCACCTGAAAATTTTGGAAAATGCAACGCTCCCGGATTCCCTGCTGTCGATGTGCTTAAAAATATTGAAAAAAGTGATATGGCCACAATGACCAAAACACCATACTGCAAACGGAAAGCGAGCCGCGCGCTAAGATACGACACAAATAAAACACCAAACCAAACAATTAAAGATACCATCAAGAAATCATGCTGAGGAAATGTATAAATCCAAGATTCTGTAAAACCAACAATATAAAACGCTACAGAAATCGCTTGCGCAAAATAAAGTGGTAGACCAATCGCGCCACCAGCTTCCACGCCTAATGATTTTGTAATAATCGAATACGCGCCACCGTGACCGATGCGAATATTGGTCACAATGGAAGAAACGGACAATCCTGTCGATAAACTTATAACATTGCTAAGCAAAATGATGGCGATCGCACCAAACAAGCCAACTTGACCGACAACCCAGCCAAGTCGCAAATACATAATGACGCCAAAAATGCTTAAAAGACTCGGAATAAAAACGCCTTCAAGTGTTGAAAACCTCTTTGTGGACATCTCAAACTCCTTTAAGATTAAAATTCTGTATCAAGCCACTGTTTAATTTTATCGCGAATCTGATCTCGAATCACACAAATTTTCTTTATTTTTTCCTGACTTGTTCCTTGAAATTTAAGCAGAATTATGGATACGAACAAATAAAACTTTTTTCTTCATCAATTCTCTATGGATGAACTAAAACTTCTTGTAAGAAATTAAAAAGATATCCCGTCAAAATAATGCCAAGCGTTGTAATTCCAAAAAATATAGCAATAAGCTGCAACTTCATAGCTCGCCTTAAGATGACAGCCTCTGGAAGGCTTAAGGCAGATGTGGCCATCATGAAAGCAAGCGCAGTTCCCAAAGGAACGCCTTTTCTAAAAAGAGCAACCGCAATCGGCACAATGGCCGCACAGCTTCCGTACATAGGAACACCCAAAGCCGTTGCAATCGGAACAGAAAAAATCCCTGTTTTGCTAAGCGCTGAATCGATAGCTTCTTTCGGAACATAATTATGAATAACCGCTCCAATACCAACGCCGACAACAATCCAAATCCATAATCTTTTTAAAATAGAATTAGCCTCATCGATGCCAAACAAAATTCTTTGTTTCATTCCGCTATATTCAACAACAGACGAATCTTCCAATTCATTTCCGGCTAAATCTCTCACCAAATATTTTTCAAGCTTCATCTTTCCAAGGATTGCTCCCACAAAAATTCCAATAAACATCCCGCTAACAATATAAATAGCTGTTATTTTCCACCCAAAAAACCCGAGCATTAAAACAACCAAATACTCATTAATCAAAGGAGATGTGATCAAAAAAGAAAACATAACTCCTAAAGGAACACCAAGCTTTACAAAGCTTAAAAAAATCGGAATCGATGAACACGAACAAAAAGGTGTCAATGCTCCAAAAAGAGATGCAAAAAAATTAGCAAAAATCTTTTTGTCAACAAGCCATGCCTTAATTCGATTTTGATCTATAAAACTACGAAAGAACCCTAGAATCGCAATAAGAAAAAATAACAAAAGCATAATCTTTACCGTATCATAAATAAAGAAATTCAATGCTTTTGCCCAATGTGACGCAGGATCTAAATTAAACAAAGAATAAACAATCCAATCAACAACTAGCTGCAGCATGAACCACCACCCTCTTTCTTATCTGAACAACAAGATTTCTTCTGAGCTTCCTTCTCCATCTTTTTATCCATTTTTTCAATAAGATTCTTAAACCATTTAACAATAGAGCACTCTTTTTTCTGATCACAACAACCCATATCACACTCCTTTTTATATTTATTAATATTATTAATTGATAGTAAAAGCAAATATGCACACTGTCAACCGATTTCTAAAATACAAAATGCTTCTTGAAATGCACCTTTCTATCTACTACAATCAGCATAAAGATTAAACCTCAACTCAAGGAGATTCCAATGAAAAAAACATTTCTTTTTCTTATTCTGTCAGTACTTATTTTTACTGGATGCCAAACAACACAAGGATATCGACCTCAAACCGATGAACTCAACAACCGCATTCATCTTCTAGAAAATAATGTCGATAAAAAAGATCGAGAAATTACTCGTCTTTATGATGAAATCAGCGATCTTTCAAAACAGGTCGAAGAAAAAGATAGCGAACTAGCTAATCTGACTAAACCCAAAAAGCTTTCACTGGAAGTTCTTGAAGCCAAAGATGGATTAGGCATTATTCGCGTTAATGCAAGCCCTGCAGAAATCCAGACAGCTCTTAAAAATTCTGGATATTACGAAGGCACTGTAGACGGAAAGATCGGGCCTAATACAATTAATGCAATCGCTAAATTTCAAAAAGAACACGGGCTTGTGTCTGATAGCATTATTGGCAATCAAACTTGGGAGTTACTCAAAACTTTT
This sequence comes from Candidatus Aceula lacicola, assembly GCA_030765785.1. Lineage (GTDB taxonomy): Bacteria > Omnitrophota > Gorgyraeia > Zapsychrales > Aceulaceae > Aceula > Aceula lacicola. The sequence continues at coordinate 27,968 of JAVCCC010000006.1, forward strand.
AAATAAGGCAAAATTTGAGGAAAAGGGCTCTACTTTTAAAGTAGAGCCCTTTTCCTTTCCTAAAATCCTCCTCCAAATATTCTATTCTTCAGAACGCGATCTAGGTCCGCCCTTTTCCCTAGATTTTTCTTTGCGAGAATGATTCTTCTTCGTTTTTTCCTTAAACTTCTCGTATTGTTCCGGCGTCAAAATTGATTTTACCGCCAAAATGCCATTAATGCGCTCATCAACAAGCTCGGACTGCACATTCTTTAACTCGCTGGCAACACCTTGAATAGATGATTCGCTTGCGTCTCCTTTTTCTAGCTCTTCTTTAAGCGCTTCGCGCTTTTCTTTTAATTCATTCTTAAGAGCTTTCATTTTTTCTTTATGCTCTATGCGATGCGCTTTGAGCTGTACAGACTGCTCCTCTGTGATTCCTAGTTTCTCTTCCATCTTTTGAACCATCTCTTCGCTTGGCCCTTGCCCATCTTGCCGATCCCCTCGTCCATACCCTTCACCATGTCCCCTTGCTTGAGCAATGCTAGTCCAAACAAAAACCATAACAACAACTGCTAACAACATTAATTTTTTATTTCTCATAACTTTTCCTCCTTTCACTACCTTAGACACTTCTTCTAACAAAAAAGTTCCCTCATTTTACAAAAAATATTCCTCGATGCTTGTCCCAAATTCTCCAGGCTCAGAATCATCTTCTTCGTCTAGCATTGCAAGATAAACAATCGCCTGCTCTTCATTTTCAAGTGCTATTTTCTGACTTGATGTTCTTACAAAAGAAGTCACCGACAAAACAACGATTAAAATACTCACTAAAGCAATCGCAGGCCGAGGCAAGACAAAAACCTTCTTTATCTTTTCTAAAGAAAGAATATTCTCAGAAATGCTATCCTCCTTAGAAACCTCGACGATTCTCTCTTTGATGCTATGCCACACGCTCTCTGGAGGTGAAAACCTCTCAGCATCAGAAAAAGGGTCAAAAGCTGCCTGCTTCGCCGCTAAAGCAAATTCTTTGCAGCTCTGACAGCTTACTAAATGATCATCAATTGCTTTACGTGCTGACTCGTTGATCTCGCCATCCACGTAATCAGTTAATAACAATTCTCGAATGTCTTTACAATTCATCATGATCACCTCTTTTTCTATAACACTCGCTCATTTTTTCTCTAGCCCTTTTAAGTCGCGACCGAACAGTGTTGATGTTAATATGCAAAGTTTGAGCAATTTCTTCATAACTTAAGCCTTCAATGTTTCTTAAAACCACGCACGCCTTTTGATCTGGATTAAGGCTATCCAAAAGGCGTTTAAGCAATCCAGCATCCGATTGATAACGATTAGTCTTTTGAGCCTCAAAATCAACTGCTTCCATTTGATAGTCACTTAAAACAACAGTTCTCTTCTTTTCCTTAATAATTCTTTTTGATCGATTGAGCGCTGCATTAATCGTAATTCGATAAATCCATGTTTTAAATGATGACCGAAACTCAAACTTTTTCAAATTTTTATACACGCTTACAAAAACATCCTGAGTCACCTCTTGAGCGTCTTCATGGCTATGAACAATGCGAAAAGCTACATTATAAACAAATCCACTACTAACTCTATAGAGACACTCAAATGCATCCAGATCGCCTTCAGCTGATCGCTCTAGGATGTCTTGTGCAATTTCTTGCATAACGTTCCTTTCTACTATCTTAGACAAAAGAAAAATCTAAAAAGTTCCATTCCTTCTGCTTTTGCCTAAGCCTTTATACGCCAAATACTTTTAGGTGGAGTGAAAAATGCAATACTTCCATTAGAATAGGATAAAATCCCAAATAATTGCCTATTTTGGACATTTTGTGAGGCAATATAAATTAATGTCTACTTCTTCTTTTTAAGTTTCCTATCCGTTCTTGCCAAGGCTTTTTCCATACGATCTAGTGCTTGATTCTGCGTGCTTCCCTCTGTTAAATGATCGCAACAAAGGGCAGCATATCCTTTACGATTTTTCATCCTAAAAACTTTTACTGCTCTTTTTCCTATTTCCATACAATCTCCTTTTAAATGAACGTCTGACTTGTGGAGCCTCGAGGCAAACATAAGTCAGCCACGTGAATTTATCCCGTGAGGCTGCGACCTAGCAGCCGAATAGGGATTTCCTTATAAAGAAAACAATTTATATTTAAATATATATTTATTTTACTGCACGCCCTAATACGAAACAAGACAAAAACAAGAAAGTCTAAATTCTTAAGTTATGAATAATATCGCAAGAAAATATGTTGAGAAACAAAAAATGCATTATATAATTAATCTATGCATATAATAAAAATCTCAACACATACTCGAAATCAAATTATTGATATCACATCTCAGCTTCAAAAATATATCTCTCAAAACAATTTTCAATCAGGACTGCTTACTGTCTTTTCTCCGCACACAACTGCTGGCATCACAGTTAATGAAAATGCCGATCCAGACGTAAAAAACGACATTGTGTCATTCCTGCAAAAAACAATTCCTCAAAACAATCAGTTCGCACATGCAGAAGGAAATTCTGATGCGCATATAAAGGGAAGCTTGGTTAACTTCTCCCAAAACTTCATTATTGAGAACAAACAAATTCAGCTAGGCACATGGCAAGGAATTTTCTTTATGGAATTTGATGGGCCTCGCTCAAGAGAAGTCTGGCTTAAATTTCTACCTGACAAAGGATAAAAATGTTTAAAAGAAATTTACTTATTCCTGATCAATATGCAAATGAATTTGCTCAAAAAAATATCTCTTTCTTCCGTGAGCGAATACGTCTTCTTTTTTATCTTGTCGTAGGATTTTATCTCGCTGCATACATTGTCCATGATATTTTATACTTTATCTATCGCTATGACTTTGCTTTCTATGCAATTGAATACGTTACTTTTTTAGCACTAGTACTTACAATATTTATTCTTTCAGTCGTGTCTAGAAAAACAACCAACCTTTCTCACGTCAAGCTCTATGGATACTGCGCAGTCTTTTCCATTATTAGTTTCATGTCATATCTGGATATCCTTTATCCCACAACCATTGACGATGTTGTCTCTACACACTTATTTTCTTTGTTTGTTGGATGTTTTATTCTGCCATGGAGCGCTCTTGAAATTATTCCGATCATTTCTGTTTATTTTATATTATACCTTTCTGTCAGCTCTTATATCTTTACGCATTATGCTTATCTTCAAACAAATTCTGAAATCAGCGAATCCTGGGTTATGGGACTTATTTTACTTTCCTTATCAGCACTTCTTTGTTTTGTTGTACGAAAAAAAGAAACAACTCGCGAGCTCGAAAACTTTTTACTTTTAAAAGAAGTTGAACAAAAAAATAAACAAATGCAAAACGAGCTCGAACTTGCAACGCGCATTCACAAAACACTTATCCCAAAATCAATCAGCACGAACCTAGCTGACATTGCTGTTAGCTATCTTCCTATGTCTTATATAGGTGGGGATTACGCTAAATTTCATTTTATTAATAACAATAAAATTCTATTTTTTATTAGCGATGTCACCGGTCACGGCGTTTCAGCCGCTCTTTTGGTCAACCGCATTCATTCTGAATTTGAAACACTTTCCAAAAAAACACAAGATCCAAATATTTTGCTTAAACACCTCAATGACTTTATTAAAACTGATTTTAAAGACACCAATATGTTTTTAAGCGCCTTTTGCTGTCTCCTTGATTTTGAAGAAATGAAACTTGTTTACGCCAATCATGGACACCCGAGTCAATATCTGTATCGATCACGTGATTCTAAGGTTGAACGGCTTGACCCAATGAATGCTCTCTTGGGCATTCCTCTTGAGAAAAAAGATGAACACGGAGTTGAAAAAAAAATATCTTTTTTGAAAAAAGATAAGCTTATTCTTTTTACAGATGGCGTAACCGAAACAAGAAATGATAAAAGCGAAGAATTTGGTGCAGAACGTTTTGAAAACTTTATTCAAAATCATTTTGATCTTCCAGCAGGAACTTTTAATCAAAAGCTTATTGAAGACCTCACCTTATTTACAGATAAAGAATTTCAAGATGATATCTTTGTCCTTGCAATCGACATTAAATAAAATCTTAATTTAGCTTGTGCGAATAAGCGCTAACTTTTTTTCTCTCGAGAATTTCTTAATTTCTCTTTCTCTCTTAAGCGCTTGCGCCCTACTTTTTCCACAAACTTCAGCATATAAAAACTTCTTAAACCCAAAGATGCGCGTAAAACGCGCACCTTTGCCCTCTTTGTGCATTATCATGCGACGATCAACATCATTAGTAATGCCTGTATAAAGCCTTTTATCTTTTGTCTCCAGGATATAGACGTACCACGTACTTAACATTACTCTAAGGTGATTTTCTAAATTATTCATTTTCATATAACCGCGTTCTTGCCAGCTAGATACCCTGTCGAAAAAGCAGCTTGCAAATTAAAACCTCCCGTATCTCCATCGACATCAATAATCTCGCCAGCAAAATAAAGCCCTTTCACTTTTTTAGACTCCATCGTTCGAGGATTTATATCTCTCAATGAAACGCCGCCACGAGTCACCATAGCTTCCTCTAAAGGTAAACTTTTGCTAATCTCAATAGAAAATCGCTTAAAAAGCAAAACAAGCTTTTCTCTTTCCTTTGGCGTAATCTGATTAACTCTTTTATCTGGCAAAATACCGCTACGCTCAAGAAAGATATCAATCAAACACTTAGGCAGAAAATCTTTTAAAGAATTCTTAATACTTTTTTTAGGAGATGCTTTAAAATCTTTTAAAAAACGCGCTTCAAGCTGCTCAAAAGAAAGTGCTGGCTTAAAATCAATACAAACAAAAGCTCCAATCCCCTCTTGGATCCAATCAACCACAACTCCACTCATAGACAAAATAAGCGGTCCAGAAATTCCAAATCCTGTAAATAAAAATTCTCCAATAGAAGACGCGACTTCTTTTTTGCCAGCCTTAAAATACAGTCTTATATTCTTAAGAGCAACTCCAGATAACACCTTTAAATCTTTTTTCTTTGTCTTAAGTGCAATTAATCCTGGCCTCAAAGGAATAATTCGATGACCCAACCTTTCAGCAAACTTAAAACCTTCTCCTGTTGACCCAGTAAATTGATATGACAATCCACCCGTTGCCAAAATAACCTTATCTACTTTTATTTTTTTTCCATCAGATAACGAAACTCCTGCGACGCGGCCTTCTTCATCAGTCCAAATATTCTTAACTGTCGTACTAAAACAAACTTTTATATTCTTCTTTTGAAGCTCTTTGGCTAAAACTCTAATAACGCTACTCGATTTATCTGTTACAGGAAAAACTCTTTGCTGACGCTCTGTTCTCATCTCCAATCCACGATCTTCAAAAAAATCAATAAGATCTTCATTGAACAAAGCTTTAAAAGCATCACGCAGAAATTGCCCGCTATTTTTAGAAAAACGTTTTAAGAATTCTTCGAGAGAACATCTATTGGTGAGATTACATCGACCTTTGCCGGTTAAAAGAAGCTTGCGACCGAATACAGCATTTTTTTCAATCAAAATAACATTGGCACCGGCACCACTAGCAGAAATAGCAGCCATCATGCCAGAGGGACCCGCGCCAATAATTACAATTTGATTTAAACTCATGAAAAAACTCTCTATTTTTTTAAATTAATCGCTCTAACTTTTATAACCCCTTTAATGCCATAAAGCGATTTAATCAACTTCTCTGTCGGTTCATCAGAAATATCAATAATATTGCAAGCATAGTCGCCCTTGCTCTTATTTAACATTTCAGTAATATTGATACTCGCCTTAGCTAAAATAGATGAAATCTGACCAACCATATTCGGAATGTTTTCATTCATAATCACAAGACGAAAATCAGAACTCTGTTCAAGTTTACAGTTTGGGAAATTAACAGAATTCTTAATTTTTCCTGTTTCAATAAAATCGCGCAATTGCTTTGCAATCATAGCTGCACAATTACCTTCGGCTTCTTCTGTTGATGCCCCAAGATGAGGAATCGCAATAACATTATCCATATTTAAAAGTTCATCATCTGGAAAATCCGTCACATAGCGTGCCACAATTCCTTTTTCTATGGCTGTGCGTAAATCATCGTTATTGACAATACCTCCACGTGAAAAATTTAGAATTCTTATATTTTTTTTCATGCGAGCAAATTTCTCAGCATCAATCATTCCGCGTGTTTCATCAGTCAAAGGTGTATGCAAAGAAATATAATCACTATTAGCGATAAGCGCATCTAATCCATCGGCACGCTTAACTTCTCGAGATAATCCCCAGGCTGATTCAACCGAAATAAAAGGATCGTAGCCAATCACATCCATGCCAAGATCCAGCGCACTGTTGGCCACCATAACACCAATCTTACCAAGGCCAACAACACCCAATATTTTTCCAGCAATTTCTTGTCCTGCAAACTTCTTTTTACTTTCTTCAACTAGCGCTGGAACTTCAACGCCTTTTTCTTTTAAAGTCTGTGCAAAACCAATGCCTGCAGCCACATCGCGAGAGGCTAAAAATAACCCCGTAATAACAAGCTCTTTAACGGCATTGGCGTTAGCCCCTGGCGTATTAAATACAACGATGCCTTTTTCAGAACATTTCTCAATTGGAATATTATTAACACCTGCTCCTGCACGACCAACAACAAGCAAAGAACAGGAAAGTTCCATATCATGCATCTTAAAACTTCGAAGAATAACCGCATCTGGTTGCGCAATTTCTGTTCCAATTTCATACTGATCCAAAGGAAATGCTGCTAACCCATCAGCGGCAATTTTGTTAAGTGTTTTTATTTTATACATTGTAAACCTCGCTAATTTTAAAAGTTAATAAAACTTATCCGTTTGCAGCTTCAAACTCTTTCATAAGCTCTACCAAAGCCTTGACGCCTTGCGTCGGCATAGCATTATAAATACTTGCACGCATGCCTCCAACCGTACGATGTCCCTTAAGAGTCTTAAATCCTTTTTTAGCAGCTTCTGCAATAAGCTTAGCGTCTAGCTCGTCGTTTCCAGTCACAAAAGGAATGTTCATCAGCGATCGGCTTGCCTTATCTACAGGACTACTAAAAAGCTTTGACTGATCTAAAAAATCATAAAGAATTGCTGCCTTCTCTTCATTGATTTTCTTCGTCGCAACTAAACCACCTTTTTCTTTAATCCATTCAAACACAAGCCCTGCTATATAAATTGAATAACATGGAGGCGTATTAGCCATAGATCCGTTATCCGCTTGCACTTTATAATTAAGCAATGTTGGAATGTTCTCTACGGCATTGCCAATTAAATCCTCCCGGATAATCACAATCGTAAGTCCTGCTGGTCCGATATTTTTCTGAGCACCTGCGAAAATGACGCCGAATTTCTTAACATCAATTGGCTCAGATAAAATATTCGACGACATGTCCGCAACAATCGGCACATCCCCTGTTTCAGGAATACTCTTGCAACATGTTCCATAAATAGTATTGTTCGTCACAATATAAAAATAATCTGCATCCTTCGAAAACGTTTTTGGGTCAAGCTCTGGAATATAAGTAAAATTATTATCTTCAGAGCTTGCCACTACGTTAACGATGCCAAATTTTTTAGCTTCGGCAATTGCTTTCTTCGTCCATTGACCGGTGTGTACATAATCTGCTTTTTTATTCTTTGTCATTAAATTTAGCGGGATCGCGGTAAACTGCATAGATGCCCCGCCCTGCAAAAAAAGAACCTTATAATTATTAGGAATTCCCATGATTTCGCGCAAAGTCGCCTCAGCCGTATCAAAAATTTGCGTAAACTCTTTACCACGATGAGACAACTCCATCACAGACATACCGCTTCCTTGATAATCAAGCATTTCTCCTGCAGCTTTCTTTAAAACTTCCTCTGGCAATGTTGCTGGTCCTGCACTAAAATTGTACACTCTTGTCATTTTAAACCTCCATGATTATTGTTTAGTAATAAACTTTGCTGCAACAAAGCGCAAAGCATTTGTAAAATCCATATCCAAATAAATAATATTTTTAGGCACCACAATTTTTGCCGGGGAAAAATTTAAAATTCCTTTTATTCCAGCTTCAATCAATTGATCGGCCACCTGCTGTGCTGATTTTGCCGGCACCGTAATAATCCCTAAATCAACCGACCTTCCCTTAATAATATTCTCAAGCTCACTCATTGGAAACACTTCGATATGAGTACGAATTCGCTCAAGTTTATTAATGCTACAATCAAATCCTGCTACAACCTCAAATCCATCTTCCTTTGCTCTTTCATAATCCAAAAGCGCTGTGCCAAGTCGGCCCAATCCAATAATGCAAGCCTTTCGCTTTTTATTAAGTTCAAGTTTTTTAGCCAATTCCTTTTTAAAAAATCGAACTGAATACCCTTTACGCGTATAACCTGTCATCCCTAAAAGGCTAATATCCTTTCGAATCGTATGATCCGTAGTACCTAGCGCCTCAGCTAATTCTTTAGACGAAACAAAATCTACTCCTCTTTCCTCTAATGCATCAAGATATCCATATATTTTTGTAATTCTTTCAATTGTATTGTTAGATAAGTCCATGAATTCCTCCACATTCCTTAGTGAATTATTTCACTAATATAGCATTAATAATTACTTTGTCAAGAAATTATTTTAATATTCTTTTATTATATTTGACTATAAATCATAAATATCTATACACCAATGACTTAAGATATCAGTAAATCACTCTAATGTGTGAAATAAATCACAGATGTAAAACCATATGGAAAAATGTCGGAGTAGGATTTCTTTGAAATAAAAAATAAAAGAAATCTCGTCGAAGAAAATAAAAATTGAAAAAATAAAACTTATTTACGAATCATATTTACCGTCCCAATGCGCTTAAACTCAGGCAACATCTCATACGCTCTTCAATTTCATAAACACCCATATCAACAGCCGGCAGATTAGGATTCGACCATTGTTGACCATTGTAACATTCATCAAATTAACTGCTATGCTTGGATCAGCAATACCAATATAAAAAGCTCCTCCATTAGATGCAATGCCGCAGCCTCCAGGTGGCAACATTTTATTTTCAGCAATAAGAACATTAACAAAGAAATGAGGATGATTGCATGTCGTTGCAGGATTATTTATATAAATTCCTCCAGCACTCGACGAAACATTCTTAACAATACAACATTTTGTTAAATCCAAGAAAGAATGACTACTATAAATTCCACCGCCAACAAACGTTGCTTCATTGCTAACAATGTTGACATTCTCTAAGCCGAGATTCTCCGTTGAAACACAATGAATTCCAGCTCCAGCATTACCTGTATTTTGAGTAATCTTAACATTATATAATTTAGGAGACGGGCCGAGCTGTCCATAGAGAGAATTTTATGAAGAAACATACAAGGGCCATGAATCACAATAAATGCCTCCTCCGCTCATCGCGCTGTTATTGCGCACAATAAAATTTCTTAACATAAGCTTACTGTATTTACAAAAAAATGCCTCCGCCGTATGTTTGTCCAAGGTTTGTTCCCGATCCACTCTCAACAACAAATCCGTCAAAAACGACTTCATCGCTTTCTACATTAATAAAAGAAACAACACTTCCTTGTCCTCCGCCGTCAATTATCGTAAGGCTAGGATCCTGAGGCGATCCTACAATATCAATATCTTTTCCATCAACAACAATGTTCTCATAATAAATTCCAGGTCCAACAACAACCGTATCTCCAAATATTGCAATATCTACCGCCTGCTGAATAAAAGAAACTGGATCCAATTGAGTTCCTGTGCCATTTGCAGATCCAGATACAGACACATGATAACTTACCCCTTTTGGAACAGGAACACCCAGGTCGCTATTCTCAAAAGGGCTTCCGGCTTTCATATTCTTCCCATAAGGAATATTTATTTCTCCACCTAGCGCCTGAGAAGAAAAAAACAAAGAAATTGCAACAATGCATATCCATGATGTTCTTAGGCTTCTTGTCATAATGTCTCCTATGTTATATATCAATATTTTCTTATTCTTTTTTTATAAGCATACATGTTATATACAAAAAACCTTAAAATTACACGCTTTCAAAGAAACATTTCCTTCAAAATAAATAAAATAGACTTTCAATGAATTTAGTGTTATTCTAGCGTTTTATTAAGAGAGATTCTTAATATAACGTAAAGTCATTGATCACGCCCTTTTTAATGAGATACATCATCAATATCGATCTCATTCATCCTTAAAGCATCACTCCTGGATAGACAAAGAAGGTTTCGGCTTGGCCAAAGACTTTTGTTGATCTATCGTCTGCTTGATTCTTATTTTCTAGAAATAGATTAGAAGAATCTGGTGAAAATTTTATTTTAATTCTGTAAAGAAAGGCAGTGATTCATTATGAAATCATTTGAAGAACTCGGTCTATCCGTAGACACATTAAAAACAATCAAAGCAAAAGGCTTTGAAGAACCTTCGCCCATTCAAGAAAAAACTATCCCTGTTATTTTGTCAGGAACCGAAGATGTTGTCGGACAAGCGCAAACAGGTACAGGAAAAACCGCTGCGTTCGGTCTTCCTTTAGTTGAGCTTTTAGAAGAGAAATCAAAACATGTTCAAGCTCTGGTTCTAACTCCTACGAGAGAGCTAGCCATCCAAGTCGCTGAAGAAATCCATTCTTTGAGAGGAAAAAAACACCTAACCACTATTCCCATTTATGGCGGACAAGCTATTCAGCTGCAATTGCGTAGTCTTCAAAAAGGTATCGATATCGTCGTCGGAACACCAGGACGAATTCTAGATCACTTAAAACGCAAATCTTTAAATCTTAGCTCCATTACTCATCTTGTTTTAGATGAAGCTGACGAAATGCTAAACATGGGATTCTTGGAAGACGTCCAAAAAATCATGAATCACACATCTAAAGAAAAACGCACAATGTTATTTTCCGCAACAATGCCAAGCGCCATTATGCAAATTGCAAAAAAATATATGAACGACTATGTTATTTTAAAAATAACAAAAGATAAACCAACTTCTAACCTTACAGAACAAATTTATTTTGAAGTTAATGAACAAAATAAATTCGAAGCCTTATGTCGAATTATTGATATCGAAGAAGATTTCTTTGGATTGATCTTCTGCCGTACCAAAATTGATGTCGGTCGTGTCGCAAACCGATTAACAGAACGTGGCTACCAATCAGACGCCTTACACGGCGACATTAGCCAATCTTTAAGAGAAAAAATCTTAAACCGATTCAAAAAACGAAAAATCAACGTCTTGGTCGCAACAGATGTAGCTGCTCGAGGCATTGACGTTCAAGACATTTCACATGTTATCAATTATGCCCTGCCACAAGACCCAGAAGCTTATATACATCGCATTGGACGCACAGGCCGTGCTGGAAAAACAGGCCATGCCATCACCTTCGTTACGCCTGCTGAGTATCGTAAGCTACAATTTATTCAACAAAAAGCCAAAACAGATATCCGTCGTGAGAAATTACCAAAAGTTAAAGATATTATTGAAATGAAAAAACAACGTATTCACTCTCGGCTTGAAGACATTATCGAAAAAGGGCCAAAGCAAGAATATCTTCAATTAGCAAAAGATTTACTCAATAAAAATGAATCCGAAAATTTGCTAGGAGCTCTCTTACAGCATTCTTTCCGAGGAGAACTAGACGAAAAAAGTTATACAGAAATTGTCAATACACCTCTAGATAATAGCGGAAAAACACGATTATTTGTTGGTTTTGGAAAAAGCAGCGGATTAACTCGCAAGAAATTAATCGATGTTGTTAAAGAACATTGTAATATCTCCACTGATAAAATTCATGATATTCAAGTCCGCGATAAATTCGCATTCATCAGCCTTCCTTTTAATGAAGCTGAACAAATTCTTGAATATTTTCAGAAAAATAGAAATCAATCAGGCCTTTATATTACAAAAGCAAAAAAAGATCAAGGGCAAGGAAATCAAAAAAGTTCAGGAAGACAAGACCGACCGAAAAGACAGGGACGATCAAGGGGACAAGAAAATTCAAGAAAAAGACATCGTCCTCAAAGATAAAAAATGTTTACAATAGAAAATGCCTGACTTCAAAAAAGTCAGGCATTTTCTATGCATAATAAAACTTAGAAATAAAATCTAAATCAAAAAACTATCGACGTTTTCCACCACCACGATAAGAATTAGTTGTTCGACGACGTCCATTAACCTTATGAGAACTAAACACCGTCTTTGGCTTATCAAATTTCTCAGATGATCCATCGGGATGCGATGAAATCGGAAGCGTAATATTTAACAGTCTCTCAATCTTTTGAACATCTGCTCGCTGATCAGGTCTCGCAAACGAAATGGCATGACCGGCTTTTCCAGCACGGCCTGTGCGGCCAATACGATGAACATAATTTTCTGTATCATCTGGCAAATCATAATTAACAACTAATTCAATTCCTACAACATCAATCCCTCTGGCCGCAATATCTGTTGCTGCTAAAATTCGATATTGGCCGTTTCGAAATCCCTCTAGTGCTTCTTTGCGTTGAGACAAAGAACGATCTGAATGAATCTCCGCAGCCCGATGCCCTGCATTGCGAATTGCGCGAGCAATTCTTTTAGTCCCATGTTTTGTTCGACAAAATAACAAAACTGATCCTCGATACTGACGTAACAACTTTTCTAAAATCTCTAGTTTCTTTTCTTGTCGAATAATAAAGAATTCATGTGACACATCCTCAGCCGAAGTCCCTGAAGGAGCAACCTCCACCTGAACCGGAGACCTCATATAAGAAGTCGCTATACGAACAATGGTTGATGGCATCGTCGCTGAAAAAAGCATCGTTTGTCTTTGCGAAGACATCACTTTTAATATTTTTTCAATTTGCGGAGCAAATCCCATATCCAACATACGATCAGCCTCATCTAAAACTAAAACGCTCACCTTGTTTAATTGAACTTTGCGTTGCTGCATCAAATCAATCAAACGCCCTGGAGTCGCAATAATAATCCTCGGACGCTGATTCAACGCCTTTATCTGAGAATTAATTGGAGCGCCTCCGATTAAAACCACTGATTTCATTCCAAAAGGACGAGCAATCTTTGAGGCACTTTGTTCTACCTGCAATGCTAACTCCCGCGTTGGAACCAATATGAGCGCCAAAGAATCATTTTTAGCAAGATTTTGAACAATAGGAATAACAAACGCCATGGTCTTTCCTGTTCCCGTCTGCGCAATACCAATAAAATCTTTACCCTCTAAAGCAATCGGTATCGCCTTGTGCTGTATAGGCGTAGCCTCCTTAAACCCTAGCTTAGCAATCGTCTCTATGCTTTTCGGGGCAATCCCTAATCCGTAAAAACTAAGCGGAGAATGCGCAGAATTTTGTAAAACATCATTTTTATTAATCATTTTATCCTTCATCAAGCACTCCTAGGCTGTGTCCTCTGCTCCTGCGATGAATGATCACAATGAACATTGCAATAATCACCCTCATTATAAATACTCAAGAGATGCTTACAATGAGGATGCTTGCATCGCCTTCCCTTTGCGGAAGTTTTTATTTTTTTGATAATAATTCCTTTCTTAAAAAACAGACAAACTATACAACAAAAACCAAATTAAAAAAATATTGGCCTACTCTATTGTCCATGCCGAATAACTGTTGAGAAACAAATTGGAGTTTACCTTAGGAAAGGATCGCGAACAGTTACCTATTACCCTGAATACTTCTTAAATATTTATAATAATCACTATCCGTATCCAAGATCAACGTTGTGTCAGGACCGATGGTTTTTCGATATGTTTCCATGGTCATAATGAAGGAATAAAATTCAGGATCCTTATTGTAGGCATTCGCATAAATTTTGATCGCTTCGGCATCGGCCTTACCTTTAATTTCTTGAGCTTTA
>JAVCCC010000022.1 GCA_030765785.1 Candidatus Aceula lacicola
CTTTTTTAATAAATTGCACAGATTCACTGGCACATTGCTTTGGTTCTGAATCTCGACAATGCACCGTGTTTCGAGTTTCTCCTAAAAATCGACAAAACGCATTAATCGATGCCACTTGCAATGATCGACGATAATTATTATCAGACGGCATTTCGAAAACTTCCTTTAAGCTCCCTTCGAACCCTCCGTACATATCTGTAAAAGCATGCCCTAGGCATCCTCGAAAATTCGCTTCAACAATGAATTCTTTTCCTTTGAGTAAAGGAAAATCATATTCCTCAGGATTGCCGATGGCCTCCTCAGGCGACAAGACTTTAGCTCGAATTCTAATCTTTTGATTTAAAAAATTAAGATCGAGAAGATTTTTCTGAATTTTTTTGATTGCCTGATTTAATATCATTTTGAGATTTCTTTAAATTGTACTTTGGACACTTCTCAACATCATAAGAATCCCCTGGCGCATGCGACTTTGTAAACACACAAATCGCACAAGTACAATCATCGCTGGGACCAACACCTATAATTTTATTTTTCTTTTTATTAAAAATTTTCTTTTTCATTAAACTTTTCACTTCTAAAATGTTATAACCTTATCGCTTTCTTTCACAATATCATACATATCCTTCATTGTAGAAATAGGACACATCTCTGAGCCTTCTTGCTCTCTTGAATTAATACAGCTCCCGCAAGCATAAATTTTTCCATCAGAATCCATTAACTGCTGCGCTTGTTCAACCGTATTAAACTTATCTGTGCTTACTTTTTGATATTCAACACCTTTTCCCATAAAAAAAACTTTAACTTCATCTTCTTGGTTTCTGCAAAAGTTAGCATATCGCAAAGCATTCCAAGATGTCTCGGCATCATTGCTTGCAATAACAATTCCAATTTTCATACTAAGCTCCTTTCTTCGCGCATCCGAATTGCCCTCCCCTGTTTATAAACCATCCATATTTTTAACATTCAGAAATAATACGTTAAAAAAATATTCTCTAAGAAATTATCACACCTTACCTCTTCTTGCCAAGGTGTCATCATCACTAATAGACTTAATCTTTCTTTTTTCAGCCCTATACACAGAAAGAGTATTAAGTCCAAAAAAACAATCTTCTATCCGATTCAGCTCAGGCTCAGACAAAGGCTTTACCTTGCATGGCCTAAGAGGCGTATTGATTTGAACTTCATCAGGATGAATATCTCTGGCAATTTCTGCTATTTCTGAGGCGAATTCTTTATTCTGCTCAATAAACATAATCTGCAAGGCTAACTTTCCTTTATATTTGCTTCTAAATTCTTTTATGCCAGAAACGATATGCTTCATTGTAATTGTTTCAACAGGACTGTTGATGGCGCTCAAGACTTCTTGCGTCGGAGCATCAAGTTTTGCCATAACAAAATCTGCCAACATCAAATCTTCTTGAACATCTTTTTTATACAACAAGGAAGAATTTGTAATAACAGCAATTTTTTCTCGCCTTATTTGTTTTACCTCTTTTATCATTTCGCCTAAATTAGAAGCCAATGTTGGTTCTCCAGCCCCAGAGAATGTAATATAATCTATTTCTAAAGGAGGCAACGAATTTATTTCTTTAATAATATCTTTACACTCAATAAAAAGTTTTCGTTCACCAATTAACAAACTCTTCTTCTGAAGTTGGCAATAATTGCAATCAAAACTACAAACTTTTCTCCCTTTGGAAACAGGATCGACTCCCAAAGATCGACCCAAGCGCCATGACGGAACCGGCCCATAAATATATTTATATTTTTTTTCACTCATTTTTTAGACCATCAATAATTTTCTTAATAATATTATCCATACAATTCACGGAAGGCTGATTATGATTAAACTGAATAAAAGGCTTTCCCATGTCACCTTGTTTTACAATCTGAGGATCCATCTCAATGCACCCTAAAAAAGGAACCTTTAAATCATCAGCTGCCTTTTTTCCTCCTCCTTGCCCAAACATCTCGATAGGCTTCTTGCAGTGAGGACAAACAAAACCGCTCATATTCTCAATGATACCAAGAATTGGAACATTAATAGATCTTGCAAACAAAATACTTTTTCGAGAATCTAAAATAGCAACATCCTGAGGAGTCGTTACAATAACGGCACCACTAATATCAGAAATAAGCTGACAAACACTCAGCGGTTCATCTCCTGTGCCTGGAGGAGAATCAACAACCAAATAATCTAGCTCTCCCCAATCAACATCACTCAAAAATTGCTTAATAACTTGTATTTTAAGCGGTCCTCGCCAAATAATCGGCTGATCCTTGTTTTCCATTAACATGGCGATACTTACAGCCTTTAAATTAGGAAGCACTGAAAATGCTTGCACTTCTTCATTTGTTGTTGAAAGCTTTGCGTCCTCAATCCCTAACATTTTTGCAATATTAGGTCCATGGATATCGACATCTAAGATTCCAACTCGACTTCCTTGAACAGCTAATTGATAAGCAATGTTAACAGCTACCGTAGTTTTGCCAACCCCTCCTTTACCGCTCATAACAATAATTTTATGCTTTATCTTCTGCATTCTCTCTTGAAGACGTTTTTCTTGAACAGATTCTTTTTTTTCGTTAACTTTTTGCATCTTTTTCGCTAATTTCTTTTTTTATATTTTCCCATATTTTAATAATTTCGTTTTTCGTTTTTCCGTCTTCATATTCGATAATAGTCTTGCCATCAACCATGGCATTAACAACAGCTTTATCAAAACTAATTTTACCTAGTAAGCTTATTTTCTTATCTTGACAAAAACTTTCTATTTTTGAGGTCATTTCTAAATTTAAATCATATTTGTTAATAATAACTTTTGTTAAAATCCCAAAATGCTTAGCGACTTCAATAACCCGAGAAGCATCATGAAGCCCTGAAAGCGTCGGCTCTGTAACAACAATCGCACAGTCAGCACCAGAAAGCGATGCAATCACAGGACATCCTATACCAGGAGAACCGTCAATAATAATCCAATCGCTCTTTTGTTCTTCTGCTAACTTCTTGGCTTTATTTCTCACTAAGCTAACTAACTTTCCTGAATTCTCTTCAGCCACGCCTAACTTAGCGTGAACCATAGAACCAAACCTTGTATCTGACACAAAATATTCACCAGAAATATTTTCAACCATCTCTATTGCCCCAGAGGGACAAGCAAAGTGGCAAAACGCACACCCTTCGCAAGAAACAGAATCAATTTCGAATTTACAGTCCGCATCTTTTTCACCTAAGATAGCTTCCTGCTTATCTGAACTCCAAACTTTAACAGCAGAAAATCGACAAACATCACGACACTTTCCACATTTTATACATTTTTCTTGATCAATGCTTGCTGTCGATCCACTCCGAAACTCTTGTCTATGCTGAATTTTTGGTTCAAGCAATAAATGCAAATCCGCAGCATCTACATCGCAATCCGCCATAACCTTATTCTTAGATAAAGCCGCGAGACTCGCTGTAATGACTGTTTTTCCTGTCCCGCCCTTCCCACTTATAACAACAATTTGTTTCATATACTCCTCATAACTACATTTTGCTATAGGCATCTTGAGCTGCCTGAATAACTGGATACATCGTCGGTGAACTTGTTAAATAAGGATGAGTTGCAACCTGTAAA
>JAVCCC010000053.1 GCA_030765785.1 Candidatus Aceula lacicola
CCATACGCATTGGCAATGGTGTCAATCGCATAAAGAGACGTCTTTAACCTTGGATCACCAGCCTTAATGATTTTACCTAAAATATCAACTGTGAGAGTTAGAGCAGAAACCTCTTCTAACTCAATGCCAACATGATAAGCCCCTAATAGATCTCTTAAAGCATAAACGCCACAATTAATTGGATGTACTCCAGGGCTCTTTAGCCATGTGACCATGTCTACAATGTCTTGCTCGCCGAATGTTGCGTTTGAGGAAACCAAAAGCCCCTGCTGCTTTTCAGCACCACTCACGCCGCTATTTGGGAGAATAATTTTGACCTTTGGTTTTTCTTTGCCCTCAATTTGGCTTAGAATATGATAGATGTTTTCTGAAGCTGTTTCTAATGATTGATCGCCAACATAAGCATCAGCTTTTTGACGATTCCAAAGAATCGCAGGATTGTAGTTAAAGGCCCAGCTAATTTGCTCCGGAACAAAAACAAGAATAATAACTAATGCAACAGTGCGAATCCAGCCTTTAAAACGGCTCTGAAATTTTTGCGCATATTCTGGCGTGATTTCATCTGGGTTTTTTGAAAAAACTGGTTCAGGAACATAAGAAGACTTATTAATACCAAAAAAAAGAGATCTCTGGATAAAGCGAGATGCTTTACCTAAAGAACTCTTTATAGTTGATTTAACCGTTTGTCTTTTCATAGCTTCCAAAGCTTTCAAAAAAATAGGGCTGCGACATATAGCCACAGCCCTTGATTAAAGTTATAATTCCTTTTTACTTTTTCCGTGGCTTTTCCGTGGCTTTTTTTCTTCACCTGCAAATCAAATATAGCACAGGTATCTCATCTGTCAAGAATTGGACATTCCGTAAGATGCTCTACTGCAAAGGTTTACAATTATTTTATTTTATTTTATTTTTTTTTGGAAACATCTCTCCAAGGAAACGTTTTCTTTCTTTCATTGCTATCACGTCTTTAATCTTTAGAAATTTTTTAAAAACATTTTCTAGAAAAATTAGCAGCATCTCCTTTTGCTTCTTCCCTCATGTTTTTTGCATTTCTCGACGATAGAATGCAAAAAAGACCCTGCATTACCTTAAAATTTTAAAAAATATGATGCATCTCTCCATTTTTATTTCTTATTCATTCGTGTTTCTTTTCTTTTTTGAAGACCTCTCATTTATAGAAATTTTATCTACATAGATAGAATAAAATATGAAATATGTTTATTTTTCTTATTATTTAAAATAAGTCTCGAATGGACATTACAGATTGGACAAAACAGTTATTCACAAATAAACCAAAAACATATAAAACAGCAAATAAATACGTACTTTCTTATGTTTCTAGAGAAGAAACAATTAGCTATTTTATATAGCTCTTAAACAATCAAATGTCCAATTCAACGATAAAGAAATAAGAATGTTTTATCCAGCTCCGAGAGTGGATAGAGGGCTGCCTTGCATAAACTGCAAAAGTACAGGAGCGGCTACAAGAATACCTACAACTGGAAAAATGCAAAACAGTAACGGAAAAAGCATTTTTAAAGGAGCTTTTAAAGCAATTTGTTCACCGCGTCTAAATCTTGAAAGACGCATATCTTCCGAAATAATGTTTAGCGCATCTGCAACAGATGTTCCCATGCGATCTGCCTGCACAAGCGCTCTTGTAAACGTAGATAAATCTGGTATTTGATATTTATTTGCAAAATCTGTAAGCGCATCCCTTCTTGGCTTTCCAACATGCACCTCTTGCAAAACATGCCTCATCTCATCAATTAATATCGAGGGGACAGACTTTTCAATAACCCATTTTAGCGCAAGAAGAAAATCAAGGCCGGCATTAACACATAAACTTAAAAGATCAATAGTGTCAGGAAGGTCTCGAATAATTGCATTCTTAACTTTTTTTATTTTTATTTTAAGCCAAAATTTTGGGAGATAGTAGCCTGCGGCTATAATGGTAAAAGCCCAGAGGACTCTCGACTGAGGATCAGACATGGGATACGTTGCAAAAAGAAGAAGCCCTATCAAAGCTTCTTGAATAAATATGAATTCTTCCGGAGAAATATTGATGCGCGCAATACCAAGCTCTTTTTCTAATTTTTCTCCTAATGACCCAATACAAAGAGGCTTATTGAAAAATACAAGATACCGAAAAAAAGAATACTTTTTCTTTTCTTCTTTTGGCAAGTCAACCAGCCCTTTTAATGTCGGGCGCGTTTCTGGCTTTAAAGCAGCGTGCACTGCTAAGACCAGCGTAAAGACAGAAAAAAATACTAATAAAAAAATAAATCCTATCATATTGTTAGAAATCGCTTATTTTGCTAATTTTAATAATCAAAAATGTTCCGATAATCTGTAAAAAAGCTGCTAATATCAGAAGATTTTTCCCAATCTCCGAAGACATCATCGTATCAAAATATTGAGGGCTTGAGGTGTAAACAAAAACACCAAACGCAACCGGAAGCAAAGACATAACAAATCCTTGTATCTTTCCTTGCAATGTCATAGTTTCAATATTTTGCTGAATTTTTCGATTTTCTCGAATCGTTGCAATAATACGATTAAAAATAACAGGAAGGTTCCCTCCTGTTTCGCGAGCCAAAAGAACAGCTGAAATAAACTGCTGCAAAGCAGGCGTTCCCATGCGACCATAAAGCCTATCGAAAGAAGTCTCTAAGGAGACGCCCATCTTGTTTTCCCCAATAAGAATGGCAAATTCCTGACTAATGGGATCAGGCATCTCGTCGGCAACAACCTCCATGGCCTGCAAAAGACTTAAGCCTCCCTTAAGCGCACTATTAAGCATCATAAGGGCATCAACGAGCTGTGCATAAAACTTCTTTTTTCTCTTAACAGCCAGCGATTTAATATAAAAACTAGGAAAAACAAAACCTATAACACCGCCGGCAATAGTTGCAAGAAGACGATACTCTTGAGGTGATGTCAGAAAAGCAATAGCCCCTAGAAAAAAAGGGGCCAGAACATACAAAAAGACCATTTTCTTTTCTTTGGCCTGGACAAACATCTCGTCCATTTTTGTAGCCATTTTTTCTGCGCGCTTTTGATTAAACTCCTTTATGGCTTCTAAAATGCGCGGCAATACCAAATATATAATAATGGTTGCGCTTAGAAAAGTAAAAAATAATGCGAGGATATTCATTTAGATATTAAAATTAAATAGCAATATTAATCAAATGCATCTGCTGGACAAGTTACAAACTTAACCGCAAACATTGAATTTTCGTTCTTGGTGCAATAATACTCCGTACATGACTGGACTTCTGTTCCTACCTTTAAAAGCTTATTTAATAAGACCCAGCAATCATAATTTTCTGGCGATGGCCGACTTAGCAAAATTGCGCCGTCTATGCCAAACGACCCTCCCCCGTCTATAGAGCCTCCTCCTGCCGCTAAAATATTTCCGCAATATGCCGAATTCTCTATATAGCCAGGCCCTGCCGCAACAAGGGGAGCTGCTGAAGGATTCGTAAACAACATTTTCCAAAATTCTTTGTTAGTTGCCCATTTTAAAATACCGCCACCTTCATCATAGCGAATAACGCGAGCTTTTGTAAGACCTCCCTTGAAACACTTTTCAATGTCCTTAAAGCTTTCTTTATTTTTATATCCTTTCCCGCATTTCCACTTCTTCTTTCCTGGACTGTGCCCCTGGCCACAGTCGCCTCGACAACCGTAATCAAGTAAAGAATACCAACGGTTTGTACCTCTAGAGTGTGTCCATTCTTTAATCCACGGGAGATCTGGCTCCGAGCAGTATGAATTGTCTTCACAGCTTGTTCGTCCACACTTATCATCACACCTTGTAGGAAGCCTTGCCTCAACTCGAACAATATGCCATTTTCCTTCTGATCCATCCTCTGGCTGATCTTTCCATGCATACGTTGCCGTAGAATGATCCCCATAAAATGATTGCGAACTATTCGCCATCGTATTCATCATAACAAGTCTCGGATCACCTAAAAAAACATTAATTTTTGTATTAGCTTCCATAAGCTTGGCTGAAACATCCCCTATCTCCCCATATACTCCTCCGTTGCCATCAGACCCAAATAAAAAATCTCGGCGATGTTCTATTTTTTCCTTCCACATTAAAAGCTCCCTTTTGAAGCTATATGTTTCCGTGCCAACGGAATTAGGGGGATCATTGCTAATATCACAGCCTGTTGCTTCATCATTATTAATTGGGGGCTCCTCAAAATTAAGACCCAACCTTGTCGCTAAACTATCACAAAGCGATTCATTGGTTTCGCACGCCGTATAACACTTTATAATATCTGTCAATATATCGTCATAACACGCTTCAATTTCATACCATGTGCTTGGCACACCAGGACGACATATCATATCCTGACCAGGAAAATTTCCCAAATATTGACCAAACTCAAGACGTATAGCGTTAATGATATTCGCCCATTGCATAAGCATCCCGACCTCTCCCGTTTCAGGATTGCCAGCCCAATATCGAAATTCGCTATACCAGTCTGTTGATGCCATAAGCATGCTTGGAGATTTTTCTAAAATTCCTTTCGCCCATAAAAGAAAAGCATCTATTCCAGATTCGCCGTCATAACGAAGAGTATCCAGCAAATCTTCACCCCACAATTCTTTATTTGAAAAAGGATTTCCATTGCCATCTATCCCACACCCATAATCGGGAACACAAGCTTCAGGGCTAGGGAAACATCCTTCTGCTAAGGCAGGGTCGGAACAGCAAGTCAAGCTCCCTGGCGTATATGAAAATGTACAATTGCTAGCACAGCTTTTGGTGGGGCATTCGCTGTACGGAAGAAGTGTCCCGCAATAATTGTTAATCCCTTTTTTCCAAGCAAAATCCTCAGCTTCAACATAACACGCGCCAGGATCCACAATGTCTGACTCAAGAACTGATCCTGTTATTTGATCTAAATCTGGACTGATACAACACCCTTGAGATGATTCTGTACAATTAATAAGCGACGTATTAAAATCCGACAAATCAAATCCCCCGGTGCTTGCACACCCTAGCTCCTCCGTGGCACACCAAAAACAATGTCGATCGTCTGATGCTGGATAATCCAGAGAAACCTGATTCATTCGCCACAAAAGATTGTAGATGCCTCGGCTATCTTTTTCTAAGTATTTTTTAGGCGCTGTCGAAGTAGCTGTTGCGATTCCATAAGGATTCGGGGAAAAGGATATGGCCGGATTTTCATCATCACGGCCAAAAAATTCTCTAAAAGATTCAAAGCTATTGTTTGGATCTTCATAATTTTCATCATAAATAAGATTCCAAATCGTGCCATTGTTCGGACAAGGATTTCCTGTGTTAGCATACGGCTTACAGTCAAGCACACATTCGTTTCTAAAATATCCTGATGACGGACAATTCTTCGCCTGAGCATCCAAAACACCCCATCCGTCTGGAGGAAGGGACCAAGCAGGATCCCATGAAAACCACGGGCTACCATCAGCCTGGGTCGGTTCATCATACACAAACTCTGCTACTGCTTTTAAGAATTCTTCGGCTACACCTGCTTGCAAAGCAACGCTACCTGCAATTTCATTTGCTCTCTGGGTATAAAGAAAAGAAAATCTTCCGACTTTCTCTGCATCTCCTTCTAAAGTTCCGTCATTATAATAATATCCGTCTTGATCAAGGTCAGCTGTATCCTTAATCTTTACTGAATCATTGGAAGACTTTTGAAGGGCAGTGTTTATGGCGGTTTCTTGAAACTGATCTGCGTACGGAAGATTGCTAAACATTGTCGCCCACATATTAGTAATCGCTGGCTGAACAACGGTGACCTGAAGGACTAAAGCTGTTATGGAGATTGCAACAGCAAAGGCACAAAGAGCTATTGCGAGAGGAGTTCCAAGCCCAGACGAAAAAATAACAATAAGTAAAGCTACTATGGCTATAATAACCGCAAGAATTTTTCCCATCAGCCCCCAATCGGTCACCTTCTTGGAGAGCCCTGAATGTCCGGCCTGTGTTCCTCTTTTAATGCCTTCCTGATAATAAGCTTCTGCATAACTTGCCATCATTGAACCCATAAAGGCAGATGTCGTATCAGCTGCAATAGTTACACCTGTTTTGATTTGAGATACCTTTGAAAGATTAATCACAACCCCTAACCCTACAAGCAAAATAGCAAAAAACAAGATAAGAATAACAGCAATTTGCGCTTTTTCTTTCTTTCTTTTTCTTGGCTTTAAAATATTACGTAATTGCTGGAACATAAACTTTTCCTTTTTATATCAAAGTTAATCAAGAATATCTCCATTAAAAACCAAATCCAATTTAGGGAGTGTTTCATCAACCCCTCTCAGCTGATTGAGCGGATTATAATTTGGGCTGTTCGACATTCCTTCTGCATACATTTGCCGGTGCTCTTTAGAAGGCTTTACCAAAGTAATGCCTATCCATTGCATCGCCTTAACCACGCTATAAAAGAATAAAAGAAGGACTAAAAAACAAAACGCAAATTCAAGCGTTGCCTGTCCCTTTGTTTTATTTCTTTTTTTCTCTTTCATAATCTTTTTAATTAATTGGCTCTATTGTTTTTGCCTTATACCCTGATTTATCCGCTAAACGCGACCTTATAAAAAGTATCTTATCAGTTCTGTCATAACATGTTTTGTTTTTATTTACGTTGGGATGAGACTGATCTAAAGGGTCTCCACAGCATCCTGATCCCCAGCAAGCAACCTCCACTAAATCCGGATGAGCAAACTTCAGATCATTATAAGGATCAAATCTTCCCGTTTCATTGCTCATCTGGAATCTTCTTTCAACAATCGTATAAGAATCTTTTGTTCGTTTTAAAATAGTTTCTTGGCTTGATCCAAGTGGCTTTTGTGTTATTTCCAAAAAAGCATCTGGCGTAATTGTAATAATTCTAGCATCCGTATCAACAAATCCTGGCCTTGGCTTAGGGGGGATAGGATCTCCTGCGTTGAGAATGTTTGTGCCCAACCTATCATGAATATCATACACACCATCAATATCACCATCATCATAATCTATCACTTTTACCCACCTAACTCTTGCCCTGTTTAACATCTCCTGAAAAAGTATTGGTGAAATAAAAAAGTTAGCCAAATACCCTTCTATTTTAGGACTTGTTCGTGGGTCGTCGCCATCATGCGAAGTATACGTTGCTGTAAAATCATGATAAACGGTGTTTGGCGAAGATCCAACGGCTATTTTCCCAACTGTCTGAAATGCTACAATCGCCTCTATTTTGCCATCAAAATCAACATCTACCATAGTCCATCTTTCATCTGCAGTATCGCCATAATAATTAATTCCTGCTCCAGTCGCTGAAACAGGATACCACTGCCATTGTATATTAAGTCTATCATTTATATCAGGCATCGCATTCCACGAACCTGTTCTCCTAAGATCAAATCGAGCATTGACTTCATTGGGATGAATATCACATTGATGCCCTATCGGATCCCATTGACTTGGAGGACTACTATTTTCATGTCCTTCAATGCAAAACTTCTTATGCGTTCGAGGAATTTTTGCCCAAAAAATAAGAGTGGGAGCACCGTTATCAATAGTCCAATTTGCTCCAGGCGCTGGTGTCCAGACTGGCATGTAAGCATAAGGGTTATATCGGCACTCTGTTTGAGAACGAATATTCATATTCCATTCAGCCCGAGGCTTGTCAGGATCTTCTAGGGAAGAAAGATCTAAGTATTCGAATGGCGAATCCGCGCAATTATACCCTATACATCTAAATGTGGCTGTTTGTAAAGAAAGAGTCTTCCCGTTTACCACAATATCCATCGTAGGAAGATTTGCCCACTCTCCGTATTCAACAGAATAGTTAAGCAAACTTGAAAAATTTCCAGAACCCATCGCAATAGAAGGTGTGCGCGATGAAGAGCCATATTTTTGCCCTCCTTCAACCGTCTCTCTGTCTTCTATCCACAGGATTGTGGCACTGCGTTTGCCGGCATTAGAAGATGTTGCTAATGCAGATGTTTCAAGAGCTTGACGAAAGGCTTTAAGTTGAATTTTTTGAGCTTCAGATACGCTTGTTGAATAGCGAATAAGCATGCCAAACAAAAGAAGCAAAACGCTTCCTAGAATACTAAGCTCTAGGATGGTCTGACCTAAATTATTTTTCCTTTTTCTAATGTTATTCATTTCTTTTCCAAAGCTAAAGATTTGCACATTCTTGCGTTACACATCCTGATACACAACATTCTTTTTTCCCCCGCATGGTACTTTTTGCTCTACACGTTGTAGGATCTGATAATGGTGGACATTCTGCCTCATCGGTATCCATACAACAATCATAACAAGGAAGAGAATACCACTGCTCTGCATCCCAGCCGCCTTGCCCATAATTTGCTGTCTCATCAAAAGGAACATATCTCATGCATTCCGTCGTATTAGAACTTACCTGCTGCGACTGTCCAAAAATATCTCCCAAAACTTTCCATCGCCCAAAAAATACTCTTCTCACCTGCTGATTCATCGCAATGATAGCGCTAATAAATAAAATAATTAAAATCGCATACTCAACAGTAGATGAAGCTTTACTATTTTTTTTAAAAAGCATTTTAATCAATCTCAATCGTTTCTCTTCTTGTTTCATCTGAGTTTGTTATATCAACTCTCGATGTCGTATATCCAGCTGTATTAGTAGTGTCGACTTGCATTACTGTCAAAGTGTTAGATTCCATATTCTGGGTCACATGAAATTCTCCTTGAGGATCATACTGCTTTCCCATGCTATCAATGGTTTCTTTCCATTTTCCCTGAACACCTCTTTGAATATACGCACGCATGGCGATAAGTGCCGCAATAATGACAATAAATAGCACAACAAATTCTAAAAATGTTTGTCCTTTTTTTCTATTTTTTACCATAACTTAAAGCTCCTAGTCGCCAAACTCTGTAAAACCCATGTTTGATTGCGAATTTGATCTTATTGTTGTCGTTTCAGCTACATTGCTAGCATACTCGCCTTGATCTTCATCAATAGTTGTGCTTGATATTGCGTTTACTTCTGCTCCTACCAAATTCAAAAATCCATCGTCTGGATTTGCTGCCTGCTCAGATTCACTTTGAAAACCAATGGCATCTGCCGTGGATTTCACAATCTTTTGAATCGTCCTTTTAAAAGGCGTTCCCATCGCCGCTAAAACAATTGCTATAATTCCTGCGACAATAGCATATTCTGCCATTGCTTGTGCCTTTTTATTTTTCACTAAACAGCATCTACCTTTCTTAAAACTCTTAAAGAATCAATTAATCTGGCCCAGCCCTCCGCCCGTATTTCCTGTTCCAGTGCCAGGATCAGAGGGATCGTAATCATCGTCTCTCGCAAAGCTTTCCGTGCTGACTATGCCCATGTTTGTCGTTGTCAAAACTTCGCGCGAATACTCGCTAGATATTCCATTGATAAAGACCTCGGTATCTGTATCTCGCGTTGTATCTGTTTCTTTTGTTATATAATACGGCTCATATTCTGCCAGCACCTGTGTGTATCCAGCCCCTCCTCTATCAAAGTGAACATCCCTTATGTCAGGCTCCAAAGCCGAAAGCGCATAGCTTCGAGCAGCATTAATCCGCGCTGCAAGCCCTCTTTGAATAAAAAACATCATAGCAATAATGGCAAATATCGCGATAGAAATAACCACCGTATATTCACCTAAAAACTGTCCTGTCTTTTTCTTAAAATGATTCATTTTATCTGAATCCTTTTTTTGCTCGACTCCACTAAAGTTCTTTAAATTAAAGCGCTGTTGTCGAACTTATGTCAACATTTGTTGTCTCGTCATCCAAAAGATTCGAATTTGTCACTCCAGCGTTCACAGTGTCTTGTGTTTTGCTATAACTTACTGTCGTTTTATTATATATTGTTTCAGTTGGATCAAATTTCTCAGCGCTAATATCATCTGTTGATGATTTGAGCTTTCCTTGAATGCCCTGCTGCAAGTATATTCTCATAGCAATCAAAGCAGCAATAATGATAACCGCCAAAACAGCATATTCAAGCGTACTTTGCGCTGTTTTTTTTCTTATTTTTCTTAACATAACATTTTCTCCTTTTTTCTTTATTTGATCTTTTTTGAAAAAATTAATCTATTGTCATGCCTGTCCCAACGGTTCCGCCAGGGGTATAGCCTGTTTCCTGACTTCCTGTCCTCGATGTATCTGTATCTCCTGTAGTTTTCATAGTATCGGCATTAGAATACTGCTCATCTGATGAATCTCTCGTTGAGGTGTAATCACTTTCTTGATAATATGGCTCATACTGTCCTTCTGTCCCAAGTGTATTAGTCTGATCTACCATATAGTCTACCGCTCCTTTAAGCCTTCCTTGAAAACCTCTTTTAACAAATGTTTGCATAGCAATAATCGCACCTACAACCAATGCAATCAAAATAGCGTATTCGGCAACATTTTGCCCTTTTTTATTTCTAAAAAACCTTGTCATTATTCCCTCCTTTTTTTCTTTTCTGTATTTTCCCTTCCGAGAAATTCATTAACTCCTATTTCTTAATTAAAATTACCAGCTAAAGCGCCAGCTGCATCAGTTACTTCATCAGCAACGGTATTGTACGAATCTTCAACAACAGTTTGGAGTTTTCCTCCTGGTGATAAAAAAATGATCATAACCGCAACAATAGCTGTCACCAAAATAATATACTCAAGTGTGCTTTGTCCTTTTTTATTTCTCAGCCTCATTTCCTCCTCCTTCCAGAAACTTTATCTGGTTTATAAAAAATAAAATAATTAACGCATTTCTTTTTCAATTTGTTTTTGGACCGCTTGCGTTGAGCGGAAGATATACGTACTCATAGCGACCATAGCAGCAGCCACCAAAGCTATGACGATAGCGTATTCAATTAAATTTTGACCTTTGTTATTCAAAAGAGATGCTCTCACTTTTTTCTCCCGTGGCTTAAAGAGTTTTGAGAAAAAGATGCCGGGTAGCAATTTTTTATTTTTTCTTCTCGAAATTTCTTCCTACTCAATGGAAATTTATTTCTTATATTAAATATACCACATGAAACTTAAAAAATCCATGCTATTTGAGAAAAATCAAAAAGGCAAAAAAGAAAGGCTTGCGGCTCAAGGGCTTACGCAGAAAATCCGATTTTCTTGATTTAAACAAGCCACACTTTCGTTGACTCGCCTTAAAATATATTCTAGTTGTTTTCCATGCGAATATCTTTCCGGCAAAACCAACGAAACCTTAAAAACGCCATCTTCATTATCGATAACTCCGAAAAGGTTATAAAAAATCTTTTGCGCTTCTTGGAAGGAAAGATGATGACAGCTTGATGGGAAAAAATGCTTTTGACAATATTGATGCATGCATGTTAAAAAATTATTCACAAATAGATTCTTTTTATTTAGAAACAAGGGCTTTTTGTCAGAATCCATTTCCTCGTCGAGAGAAAGCTCTTTTAGACAAATTGTTGAAGCAGGCTCTTCTTTCATCATCATAAAATCCTGATACCCTTTGATGGCGTGTGGCCATTGCTCTAAATATTGATTAATAATTTGCTCTGCATTTTGCGCCTGATTTGAAATATTTGTTATCAAAACAAACGGTTCTTGCCCCTCAATTTTTAAAATAAAAGCTCGTAAAGCGACTTCTTTATCAAGCAAAGAATGCTCAACAACAAGATCCGCTTGCGAATACAAAATATTTTGACCAACAAATTTAAATGTCCCCTCGAGAGTAGAGCCTTTCTTGCTTAACGCCTGAGTAAAAAGAGCGTGAGAGTTTGGCAAAAGCACAATAAACTGACGCTTTTTATGAAGGATTGTCTCAAAAGAAGACAACACCTCGTCGTGTTCTGCAAGAAGATCAATTTTGACTACGCTCTGGGAAGAGAATCCTTCAAAGCATGCCAGCATTGTATAAAAATAAGAAGGGAAGCTTTCAACGCCTGGAGAACATCTCAAAACAATAGGTCGAATGTTCGATATTATTCTTTTTGATAAAAAATCAAGAGATTTCTCTAAAGGTAAAGAAAATCTAGAATGGACATTTTCTTTTGTCCAAACTGAATTAAATTGAGCATCAATACAAAAATGATCACCATTTTTAAGAAAAAGCTTAAAATATTTAACCTCGGAAAACATCTCAAAAGACTTTAAGCCAATTTCTTGTTTTTTATTTTCTAGCTCCTCTAAGCCTATCATTGCCTTCTGGATTTCTTGCCCAGAGGGCTGCGACCCTACTCCATTGATTTTCCATAATCCTTCTTCTCTCATCAGCTCATCTTGGTTAGAAACACCAAGCACAGGCGAATACAAAAGACTCTCTATTAATTGCGATTGAGAAAACTCTTCTACAAAAGAGCTTACAAATCCTTTTTGTGCCACCTGCAACTCAGCAGCCTTTAAGATAACAGCTCCCGCCCCTTTAAAAAGATTCCCCTTTTTTTCTTGCTGAACAACAACAGGCTCATCGACCAAAAGCTCTTTTGGCACGTTTACAAAAAGTTCTTTTTTACGATATTCTGGAATCTTAAATTTTTCCTGCTTTTTACCGACTGCAGCCCTTCTCCCAACAGGACTGCTTAAAAGAAAAGTTTTAAGAATAGAGTTAACAGAAGATTTTGAAATCTCTTTTTGAAAAAACTGACTTGCTAAGTCCGAAATCTTTCTGCAGCCTAACCGAGGACTTGTCCTTTTCTGAAGCAAAATATAATCAACAACTTCTTTTTTAAGTTTGTATGTTATACCCATAAACGAATTCCAGTCTTACGGAGACACCTTCCGGCGACGTAAATTTACTAAACGATTTTACCCCGCTTCGTGGGGTCCTTGATCCTCTTTAGAGGATATCTGTTCACCTTTTTATATAAAATTTATTAAAGGTGAGTAAAAATGTCCAGAAAGAAAATGTCCAAAATCTTTTTTCTCATTATATCTTAGCTTTAACAGCAACGTCAAGCCTAAAAACTAAATTTGCCTTTCTAGAAATCAAAAATTCTTCTTGTCAAAATAAAATAAACCATTCAAAATACAAGAAAGAAAAGGAGCCTCTCTATGAAAAAATGTCCTTATTGTTTTGAAGTTCTTAAGGAAGGATCTCAAAAATGCCCTTTTTGTGATCAATTTATTATTGATGATCTAATTTGTGTTGACTACAAAAGTCTTGAAAAAAAGAAATGTTTTTTTTGCGGAAAAAGAATTCTTAAAGAATCACGTATTTGTAAACATTGTCATCAATGGCTAGACCGCGTTTCAGACGCCAGCGATACCTATGACAAGATTGAATAATCACTCTTCTATTTCTAAAAAATCCCCAATATGAACTAAAGATTTTTCGATACTTCCAGATGGAAGTTCGATGGCGTATTTTGCCATGAAAAAAAACGGACTTAAAGAAAAGGGTTTAATGTCTTGAACCAACCCGACAACTTTGTTTTTACGATTAATAAAAACAACATCAATGGCGAATCGCATAAAAAACATATGAATAGCCTGACACCCTTCAATGACCAATGCATCCTCAGGGGAAAAAGATTTTTTTCCCAGCAATCCCTTAAGTCGAGCAAAAAAACTTCTAGCTCTTCTAGCTCTCGTCGCAACAATTGTTTTTTGTGTTAGGTTGATAATTCTCATGAAAAGAAAAACTAAAAAAGAATGGATGTTAGGCCTTAAAAATATCTTGACTGATCTCTATACCTCTTTTAATAAAATCATCAAAACAGCTTGGAACGAGACCTGTGGCTTTATACTCACCTTCGATCTTTCCGCCTTCGCCGATGCCTTTGTGTGAAAAAACAAAAATGTCTTTCATATCAACTTCGCGCTCTTTTGTCAATCCTGTGATTTCGGTAATCCCAGTAATTCTTCTTGACCCGTCAGAGAACCTTGAAATTTGAACAACAATATCAATCGCTGTTGAAATCATTTCATAAATCGCCTTCAAGGGAAGATCCATCCCACTTAATAAAATCAGAGAGCTCATGCGTACCAAAACATCCCGCGTTGAGTTAGCATGAATCGTCGTCATGGATCCATCGTGCCCTGTATTCATCGCCTGAAGCATGTCCAAAACTTCTGACCCACGACACTCTCCAATAATAATGCGATCTGGACGCATACGCAAAGAATTTATAAAAAGGTCTCGAATAGTAATCGCACCCCGACCTTCAACGTTTGGCGGACGAGACTCGAGGCGACCCCAATGCCTCTGGCGAAGCTTGAGCTCTGCGGCATCTTCAATGGTTAGAATACGTTCTCCGTCTGGGATGAAAGAAGAAATGACATTTAGAAGTGTTGTTTTGCCAGAACCCGTTCCACCGGAAACAATAATATTTTTTCGTGACGCAACACACGCCTTTAAGAAATCAACCATTGGTTGCGAAATAGAATGATGTACATGTAAAAGGTCCTCAACAGTAATTCTATCTTGTGCAAATTTTCGAATCGTTAACATCGGTCCTTTTAATGACAGCGGCGGAATAATAGCATTAATACGCGACCCATCAGGAAGACGCGCGTCTACCATAGGAACAGACTCATCAATGCGTCTACCTAGAGGAGCAATAATGCGTTCGATAATCGCACGAATCTGTCCGTTCGAAATAAATTTTTTATTTGTTAAAAAGATGCGACCTTTTTTCTCTACATAAAGCTCATCTTTATTGTTAACCATAATATCTGTAATTTCTGGATCTGCTAGAAATTCCTCCAAAGGACCAAGGCCAAGCGTTTCATCGACAATTTCCTTAACCAATCGCCTTCGCTCTTCATGAGACGAAATAACAGCACCCGCTTCTTCTGCCAAAAGATCGCTAACAACCTTTTGCGTGCTTTCTCTAATTCTTTTAGCTTGAACAGGATCTCTTAAAGCTTCTGTTGTAATCGTGCTTAAATTAAGTCTATCGACAAGCTTGTCATGCACAGCTTGCTTTAGTTTAATAATCTCATCGTCTTCATGTACTGCTGATAAAATTTCTTTACTTCCTGAAATCTTTTCGCTAATACCAAGTTTTTCCCAAAAGTTTTCTTCTTGACCAGGACCCGTCGTTGTTCGAACACGCGCGACTTCTGTTCCTTGAACAAAGACGGCTTCTTTGATTAATTTTTCTGAAATCTTATCAAGAGCCTCGGTTGCTGCGCTATCTGGTGCATCCAAAACACAGGGAACACCCCTATTTAACGACAGTCCGACAGCTCGTCCATCAGATGGAATTTGTGCAAAAATTTCACACGGAAGAGCAGCGCGCACTTCTTGCCATGCAACGCCACCACGACTTTGAGATCGATTTAAAACAAGCTTAACAATATGGTTTGGAAAATGAAGGCTTTCTAAAACATTGAGGCAGCGTTTTGCCTGAAAAACAGCCAAAACATCCGGTGTTGCTGCGAGCAAAATAAGATTAGACTGATCAAAAACAGTGATCAGCGTCTCGTTAAAGACTTTTCCTCCATCCACAAAGATAAAATCGTACATAGGCTCGACCTTTTTAAAAAACAATATAATCTTATCTTGTTCAATTAAAGGAACTTGATCAACATGAGTCACGCACGGGAGGAAATGCATTCCGCAAGAATGCTTTGAACAACTCTGAACAATCGCCTCTGCATTTTCTAAAGCATCTTTATCAGAAAGAACATCAACAATAGATTTTTCTACTTTAATATTTGCAGTTCTGGCTAAATCCTGACTAGCCTGAAGATCGAAATCAAGTAAAAGCACCTTTCTTCTTTTTAAAGCCATTTTAACAGCTAAATTAAGGGCAACAAAAGTCTTTCCAACGCCCCCTTTAGTGCTAAAAACAACAGTTGTTTTTGCGCTCATCTTTTTCCTTTTTAAAAATCAATCTTTAGTCCATGTCTAATCGATAGACGATAGGAATTATTACTTTTATTTCTCTAGCGCTGACGTCTGAAGGGAAATTCCCGTAAGGAGAAAATCGCTGCACGGTATTAAGCGCGGCTTGATCTAGAACCGGATAACCGGAAGATTGGCGGATCATAACAGACAAGACAGCTCCATTTCGAAGAAGCACAAGCTCAAGATCAACTGCGCCTTCTAGCTTTGCTTGTTTAGCTCCTTCTGGATAAACAAGATTTTGAGCAATTCTCTTTTGAATGGCTCTAACATATTCTGCTATGTTGGCCGGAACTGAAATGGATCGAAACGTTTCTTTGGCCGTTGAAAGCGGTTTGCATTCAATAGTCAATTGTTCTTTTTCCACAACAACTTCCTCTTCAACATTCTGCTCCACACGATTTCTTGAAATTATTCTTGGAGTCAAAGTAATAAAAAGCTCTGTCTGTTTATTTGGATTTGTTTCTCTATTTCGGAATATCGCACCTAAAATAGGGATATCGCTTAGGATCGGAACTCGACGAATAGTTTCTGTTTTACTATCTTTAATAAACCCTGCCAAAACAACCGTTTGAAGATCATCTAAAAGAAGCTTTGTTTCTGCTGTGCGCGTTGTATAAGCATAATTTCCTGCGACCGCATAAGTGCTGTCAACATCTGTTACGTCTACTTTAAGCTCGATATCAATTTTATCGT
This sequence comes from Candidatus Aceula lacicola, assembly GCA_030765785.1. Classification (GTDB taxonomy): domain Bacteria; phylum Omnitrophota; class Gorgyraeia; order Zapsychrales; family Aceulaceae; genus Aceula; species Aceula lacicola. Next base: position 16,530 of record JAVCCC010000053.1, read on the forward strand.
CCTCTCTTACTGTTGCTTTTAAGTTGAGTTCAACACCATAATCCTTAAATTCTATATTTTCCGTAATATTTCCGCCTTCACTCGTTGTTGTTGTGCTGACAGGAACTTGGCCCCCAACTAAAAAACTTGATTCCTCACCGCTTTTCGTAACGATTTTTGGACGAGACAAAATCTTTCCTTTTCCTTCAGTGATCAAAGCATTAACTTTTGCCTTAAGAGCAGTCGTCCTTGTAAAATCCCCTATTTTAAAGAAATCAGTTGGAGCACTAGGATTAAACGTCGGCAAAGTCTCATCATACTGCAAAAATCCTGTGCCAGCAGAATTTGACCACTCGATTCCAAGCTCTTTGGTCGCAGTTGTGCTAACCTCTGCAATTTGAACATCAATTTCAATCAATTCTATCTTTTGTCTTTCTTTCACTAAATTCACAATACTCTCTGAAAAGGGCTCAGTAATTTCATCAAACTTTGTTTTTTTCTCTTCGTCTAGTTCGCCAGAAATAATAATTTTCCCTTCAAGATTATTTTTCTTAAATTCCAAATCTTTAATGCTTGCGCTCCTCAAAAGAGATTTTAGCCGAGCTTCTGCTAAATCCAAATTTTCCTCAAACACCCAAACCGTGACAGATCTCTTTCCGTATCGATCCCAAATAAAAACAGTTGTTTTCCCAACTTTTTTTCCTAACATTAAAACCTCAGACGAATCAGTCTCGACCGCATCCGCAACAGCAGGATCTGTAATCGCAACTCGTGTCAGCCCTTTCGTCCAAATCGTCTCTAGATCCCCGACCACCATTTCAAGAGTGTCTTCCTCGAGAATATCAATCGTTTCCTGAAAGCTTTTTGAAAACGTCTCCGGCACGGCGACTGTTAAAAAAAGAATTGCTACAATAAAAATAAGAAATCCAACATATTTCTTTGAGATATTTTTTTTCATAAGATTTTTATTCTGCTCCCCCTCGAAAGATTTTAATATTAGATTTTACTTCTCCAGACTCTATTATCTTCTTCGGTGCATTTGGAGCGCTAATAACAACTCCTTGTGTTTCTAAAAGATACTTATTAAACGTTTCCCAGTTTCCCGACGGCAAACGATACTCGCTATTTTCTCTTAACCCTCTTAAAACAAGCTGAAGTTTTCCGTGCGCCTGCGCAAAAGTAATCATTTCGACTTGCTCTGGATCAACAGCTAAGGTAATAGGAAGCGTTGTTGTTTTTTGCTGAACTTCAAAATTTCCCGGCATTTCAACATTTGGCCCAATGGCTAACACCTGAACATTTTGAAACAACGTTATTGTTGTTTTTTCTACAACGCCAAACCCCTCTGAATCGCCTGGATCCCCAGCAACTTTAATATGAGCTAAAACATCAACGAAATCTCCAGGATTAATAAGCCCTCCAACAGCAGACAATGTCTCAATCCTTACAGTAACAGCTCTTTTACCAGGAGGCGTTTTAAGCGCCAACGACTGCTCTTTAAAAGCCTTTTCCTCTGACTTAGGGCGACGCTGCAGTTGTGCCTGAGAAAATGAATCTAGCTTCTTCTGTAGTTGACCAGCATAAGCATCTTGACGCTGATAAAGCGCTTTATTTTCTTGTTCAAGTTTCTGTATTTTCCCAAACAAAGCATTGATTTCTTCTGACGAAGCTCCCTTTGAAACAGATGTGTTGATATAGCTGTTTGTTAAAGCAACAGCCCCAAACCCTGCAAGAACAGCCAAAACAATAATACCTACTTTTTTCTTGTCAATTTTTTTAACGTCGATAGCCATAGACCAGCCTTTATTTTAAAAGATTTTCGTTAATTTCAATATCTGCCTTTGATCGCAGATCTTCGACATAATCAATAATTGCTTGTTGTTGGTTCATTGCTGCAAGGCCTTCTTTTAGCTCTTCCTTGACCTCATCAAAACTTTGAAGCAATCCTTCTTCTTTCTCCTCGAGCTTAATAACATAATATCCTTTATCGCCCTTAAAAACATTACTAATAGATCCTTCTTCCAAAGTAAAAACTGTATTTTGGACCTTTGGATCTGCAAACTCGACAACAAACCCTACGTCTCCACCGTTAGCAGCTGTTTCCGAAATAGAATTTTCTCGAGCGATTTGCTCAAAATCAGCACCTTGTAAAACATTAACAACCAACTCTTTTGCTTTTCCTTCGTTATCCACAACAATCTCTCGAATGCGCCACTGCGCCGGCTCTTTAAATAATTCTTCATTTTCTTTATAAAATGTTTTAGCATCCGCATCTGTCACAACAATTTTTTCAGCAATTTCTACCGCTAGCTCACGCACAAGGAGTGTTTTTTTGAACTCATCAACCGCATCAGCAATGGTCTTCTTTTTTCCAATCCCTCTTTTTTCCGCAGCCTCAACCAAAAGTTGCTGACGAATAAG
>JAVCCC010000056.1 GCA_030765785.1 Candidatus Aceula lacicola
ATTAAAAATGATTTCAAAATATTTTTCCTTTCCTAAGTTAAAGTCTCTTTAAGCCAAGACCTCACAAGATCAACAACCTTTTTTTTATTCTTATTTTCTCGAAGCAAATATTCTGCATGCGGACCATCTTTAAACGTAACAATATCTTTTTTAGTATTTGCTTTCTTATAAAGGTTTCTTGAATGCTTTGGCCTAATAAGCCAATCTTTTTCTCCATGAAGAAAAAGAATAGGACACTTTAAGCAGTCAACACAATCAATTGGCTTTTCTTTTTTTAACCAAAAAGGTCCAGGGCGAACACCTTTACCGACCTTTCCTTCCTCCGTTAAATTATATAAAATATCATTTTCAATGTCCATGTCCCAAACATGATATTCAATTTTATCAAAATCGCAAGGACTGCCCACGCAAACAAGAGTATCGATTAAGTCTGTTTTATTTGCAGCAATGATGCTCGTCGATCCTCCTAAAGAAAATCCAACAATCCCAATATTGTCATAATCCTTTTTAAGAATCTCAAGAACAGCTATAAGATCAACATGCTCTTTTGTTGTCCAATAAAAAAATCCGCCACTTTTCCCGTGCCCGCGAAAATCTAACAAAACAACATCATAGTCTTCAATTAATTCTTTTCCTAAACTTTGCAACAAAAATGACTGTTTACTATTAAAGAATCCATGAGCAATCACAATAACTTTCTTATGATTTGCTTTATAATGATCATAAGAAATCTTAACTTGATCATGCGTCATAACACTCTTAGATTCTCGAATCTCTGCCCATCGTGAATTCTTAATCATTATAAAACTTTATCCCTATTCATTGTTAATATTTTGAAAAGCATTCTTGGCAATTTCTTTAATTTTTCCGAGATCGATTTTTCCAGATCCAAGAAGCGGGATAGATTCAACTTTATAAAAGTTTTCTTTTGATGGTACCCATAAATTTGGAAGATCACTTTGTTTTAATTTCTCAACAATAAAATCTGAATTAACATCGCTTAAACAAAGAACAACAAGCTTCTCCCCTTTTTTATCATCCGGCAATGACGTTACAACACATTTTTGTTCTGATATACCAAGAATTTGAACAATCGCTTCTTCAATTTTAATATGTGGAACCATCTCTCCTGCAATCTTACTAAATCGGCTTATACGATCTGTAATCACAATAAAACCATCTTCATCAACCATCGCAATATCCCCTGTGACATACCAACCCTCTCGAAGCACCTCTCGCGTTAAATCGTCCCGATTTAAATACCCTTTCATAATATTAGGACCCTTTACAAGCAACAATCCGCTCTGCCCTTCCGAGACAGGATCAAAAGTTTCTTGATCGACAATTTTAACCGTAATACCCGGTAACGGCTGACCAATGCTCCCAAATTTATGCGCTTTTTGTCGTCCACCAGGGCCAGCATAATCAGGTAAATTCAAAGCCACAATAGGCGAAAGCTCTGTACACCCATACCCTTCCATCGGCTCAACATTAAACTTTTCTTTAAAAGCATCGGCAACCTGCGCCTTTAGCTTTTCTGCACCAACAACAACAATACGCAAACTTTCAAATTGTTTTGAATCACAGCGCTTAACATAAGCATTTAAAAATGTTGGCGTAGCTTTTAAAATTGTTGCCTTATGTTTTTCAACAAGCTTTCCAATCATTTTAGCGTCCAAAGGATTGTAGTGATAAACAGCTGGTGTGCCGCTAATTAGCGGCAACCAAAGCGTTGCTGTAAATCCAAACGAATGAAAAAATGGCAAAACTCCCATGAACACTTCATCGTTATTCATACGAAAAATTTGATAAAGCCCCTCGAGATTAGAAATAATATTAAAATGCGTTAACATGACGCCCTTAGGAGCGCCAGTCGACCCGCTGGTAAACATAATCGTGGCTAAGTCATCCAAACTTCTCTGGTGTGACTTTTTAAAAATGATCCGGTTGATCATAAAAATAGGAATAGAAAAGGACTGAAGGAATGCTTTAACTTTTTCAAAAATTGAAACATTTTTAATGATATCTTCAACAAAAACTAACTCTGATGGAATATCAATTTTTATCTTTTCAAGAAATGCACGCGATGTAACAACATATTTAATGTCACATTGATTTAAGATATTCTCAATCGCTTCTTTCGAGGTTGTGTAATTTAAATTAACAGGAACTTTATTTAAGAAAGAAACGGCAATATTAGAAAGTACACCAGCAACCGAAGGTGGCAATAAAATGCCAACATTTTTATCTTTTCCTAATATCTTCTTAAGCTGATTTTCTAAAACAACAGATGAAACCAAAGTCATTGCATAATTTAAGCTTTTTCCAGATGAATCCGAAATACACTTTCTAAAAGGGTGACTTCGGGCTCCTCGATAAAATGCTTCTGATAAAGTTATCTTATCCTTTAGGCGGTATTGAAATGCGTCTGATCCTAGATCCATAACCTTTTGACGAACCTCGAAAGACGTTGAATTTGACGGCATTGACTTTCCGATTGAAATCGTAATTGGATATGGAATTAATTTCGGAATCTTAAAATAATACTTTCCTCCCTCAAAACTAAAAATACTACCCCATACGCGATCAATGTGAACAGGAATAATTGGCCGATCAACATCGCTCATAATTCTTTCTAAGCCTTTCTTGAACTTTAGTATATTTCCCGTTCTCGTTAATTGCCCTTCAGCAAAAACACAAACCAGCTCTCCATCTCGAATTGCATTCTTTGCCAAATCAAGAGATTCTAAAGTTTGTTTTGGTCGATCACGATGAGAAACAGGAATTGTTTTTGCCAATCTTAACAGCGGTCCCCATACTTTTGAATAATAAATATCTCGATTGACCAAAAAACGAATCGGACGAGGAGTCGAACAAAGAACAAGTATCGCATCAACAACAGAAACATGGTTTGAGACAAGCAGCGCGCCTCCTTGCTCTGGAATTTGGTTACGACCAATAATTTTCATTTTATAAATTGTATGCGTTAAAATAAAAACCAATAATCGCACCAAAGAATACGGCAACAACCGACAAACATAAATCGCACCAACGCTTGTCACAATCCCCGCCACAACAAAGATTTCTGCCGAATCAAGCTTTATAACATCTTGAAATACATACAGCATCACTGAAGCAAACAATCCAGTTAGACAAATTAAAATATTTGATGTTGCCAAAAACTGACCTTTACGATCAGGAGGACTATATTGCTGCAAAAATGCATTTAGCGGAACAATGTAAAATCCTGCACAAATTCCGAGACTAAACAAACAAATTGCAACATTAAAATATGAGTGATACACAAAACCTAAAATAATAGAAAATACACTTAATCCAATAGCGCCCAAAGGAACAAAGCCCAGCTCTATTTTTTGATCAGACAATTTTCCAGCTAAAAAACTACCAACCGCGATTCCTAAGGCAAGAATAACTAAAAGCATGCTCAAAGGAAACTGCTCAACGCCCATAATTTTTCGCGCATACAAAAGAATATTAAGATGAAATAGCCCTCCTAAAAATCCAAAATACATCAATCCCAAAATAGAACGAAAAATCCCTATATCCGGCTTAATAAGTTTAATATTGCTGACAAGTTCGCCTAGAAAATTCCATTGAAATTTTCGCTGTGCCCCAGAAGGCTCAACTTTAGTCACGAAGAAGCTCGTAAAAACACCTAAGGCAGCAATAGCAATAAAAATATAAGACGATTGAAAAATCCTCGCATGATCAATGCGCGAAAGCAATCCTCCGCAAGCCTGCCCTAAAATAATGGCGCAAAATGTCCACATTTGCATTCTTCCATTACCATTAGAAATTTCATCAGACTGAAGAATCTCTGGTAAAATTCCATATTTCGATGGATCAAAAAGTGCGCTTTGAGTTCCCATTAAAAACAAAACGCTAAAAATAAACCATATGTTTCCACTTATCAAAGCCAAAAGCCCTACAGCCATGACAAAAACTTCAAGAAATTTCATCCAAATAATGATCTTTCGTTTACTGAAATGATCAGCTAAATAACCAGCATAAGTCGAAAACAAGAAAAAAGGCAAAGCAAACAATATCCCTGCCAATGCCAAAAACATCGTGCTTCCCGACTGCAATACAAACTTATCAACAGCAATAAAAGCAATAACCATTTTAAAAGCATTATCATTAAATGCACCTAAAAATTGTGTCGCCAAAAGTGATCGAAAACCCAATGTCTGTATATTATTTTTCATAAAAATTTATCATTTCTCCAAAACCTGAGATTTCCATCTATTTAAAATAATTTTATTATCTTCAATGCATCCGTTGCCCCATCCCTGCCCTTGAAACATAGGGATCTTTTCCCAGTCCCAATTAATGTAACAAATAATTTCGATATTATTCTTATTAGCAAAATCAAATAGGCGCTTATACCAAAATTTCCAAATTTTCTTTTCTTCCTTAACGTCTCCACCTCTTGGTGTTGCCTCTGCTATCATTATTGATTTTCCGTGTTTTTTTGCAACATTAACAACTCTGACCATATTTGATTTGCCAAAAGCATCAAAGAATGAAATTCCAACCCAATCCACATAATTATCCCCTGGGTACCAGCGCTCAATATTTCCCTCTACAAAAGCTGCATAAGAATGCCAAACATAAAAAACATTAAGAACGTCAAGCCTCCTTAAGCGGCTTACAATATATCGATAAGCCTGAATATATGGCAATGGCGCATAATCATTTCCTGGATTATCAAATTCATAGCCAATGCGAAGATAAAATGTCGTCTCTGAATTCTTCTTAAACCAACTAGCAAGCTTAAAAATATTTTCATCATATTTCCCATCTACAATATTATCTAGCGCCCCTACCATATATAAACCTATCTGAATCTGTGCGTCTGGATATCTATCAATAAGTGTCTGGGCGTATTGAACACCTGCCCCCTTATCTGAAAAAGAATCAAGCCCCTCAAGATCTTGAATAGACGTATACGTCATAAAACCATCTGGAATATGATCAACATCTTTAATGTAGGAATCAATCGAATCAACGTCTTGACCAATAAAAATGCGAGGAGATTTCTCAAGATTTTGAGCTAATGAAGAAGGTGGAAATAAAAAGATGCTGAATAACGCAGTAAATACTATTTTTCTATATTTATAAAATAAAATAAAAAAGATGATAGGTGAAGATTTTTTTTCATAAAGATATTATAGGTAGAAACACAGTCTGCGCCAATGACAAGAAATGAACAACCTTATATAAAACAAAACATTTAATAATTAAAAAGATCTTTAAGTGCAAATTCTTTTTGGCAAGATTTGTTGAGTGCGCTTAAAATTTTTCGCCTTGTCGGCGGCGTCAGCCATCGACCTTTGACTGCACGTGAAACCATCTTATGAGTAATCTTGCCTTCAGAAGCAACAACAAGGTCATGCGATTTAAGACTATGCTTTTCTAGAATTTCTTTTATAGGCTGTTCGCCAAGATTACGCTCCATACATCGCCGAGATTTCGCTTGTAACCTTCAAATACTTATTCATTAAGGTGTCCTTTAGCAAAACGTGAAATAACTTCAGGATAAAGTTTATGCTCAACTTTATGGATACGCGCTTCGAGGCTTTTTAAGGTTTCCTTGTTTCGAACTTGCACAGGCTCTTGCGCAATCACAGGCCCATGGTCAACTTTTTCATCAACAAAATGAACTGTGACACCAGTCGTTTTAACACCATATCGAAAAGCATCTCTGATAGCATGCGCACCTTTAAAAGAAGGTAAAAGCGCTGGATGAATATTAAGAATCTTGTTTTTATATGCTTTAACAAAATACGGACTTAAGATGCGCATATACCCTGCCAAGACCACGAAATCAATACCAAAACTTTTAAGCTCTTTAACGATAGCCTTATCCATATCTTTTCGGCTCTTAAAAGATTTTGGATCAACAACGACAGTTGCAATCTTTTCTTTAATCGCACGCTTTAAAGCTAGCGCATTTCTATTATCCGAAACAACAACATTAAGGTTTGCCTTAATCTTCTTTTTCTTAATAGCATTCAAAATAGCTTGCAAATTAGAACCCTTACCGCTTGCTAAGACTGCAAAGTTTTTCATATCGAAATCTACGCCCCCTTTATAATTTTATCTTCATTGCGATTGTAATATATCAAGCTAATAACTCCAACCAAAGAGAAAATAATACCAACTCCCATTAAAATCTTATAATTTGCAACATTCATTTTATCAGACAACCAAGAGCTTATAAACATAGCCAATAAAAAACCTAAATGCATAACAAACTCAAGAGAACTAAACACTCGCCCTCTCATCTCATCTTTACTTAAATCATGAATAATTGTATTAGAAGCAATAAAAATTGGTCCAACAATAAGACCAAGCAAGAAAGCTAAAGCAGAGCCGAGAGACAATATAGGAATTTTCTGAACAGCCAAAGCAAATATCATCATCATCAATCCGCCAAGAATTAAGCACGTAAAAATTACCTTAAAACGTGAAAAGTTTTTCCCGTATCGTCCATACAAAACTGATCCACAAAAAAGTCCAGAACCCAAAATAACGGCTAAAAACCCAAGATCTTTGGTAATGCTTTGAAAAGCCTCTTGGACGAAAACAATAATCACTACATACACAGCTCCAGCAGCAGCCATTAAAACAAACATCATGTTAACGACAAAACGGATTTCTTTATGATTTATAAGATAAACAAATCCTTCTTTAATATCAGCAAAAACCGATTTCTTAATTTTACTAATCATTTCTTTAGATGTGTCAATAATCTTTCTTCGATTAAGATGTATGTTCATCTTTGTATTAATCAAAAATACTAAAATACCTGAAACAAAGAATGTCACCGCATCCCAAAAGAAGCCCCCTCTTGCTCCTGCCTTTTCAACTAAGTATCCACCGAATGCGCACCCTAAAACAAAGGCAATCATGCCCGTTATAGAAACAAGGGAATTTGCAGATAATAACGTTTTTTTAGCAACTAAATCAGGAACAATAGACATTTTGGCTGGAACATAAAAACGACTAAGACAAAACACAAGAAACACAATTAAATAAATCGGAATCATTGAATCTTGAAAAATAAAAATAGTTGGAATAGTTAAAACAAGAAGCCCTCGGACAAAATCACAAACAAAAAGTATTGTACGCCTATCCCATCGATCAACATAGACACCAGCAATTGGACCAACAATAAAAACAGGAATAATTGTAAAAGATAACAGCTTGGCAAGCTCGAATGTTGATCCCGGCATACGCCCAGCAACAAGACCAATCAAAGCCATCTGATTAATTCGGTCTCCGAACTGAGATATAATTTGACCTAGCCAAAGAAGGAGGAAATTTTTATTTTTAAAATTATCGAGCATATATTTATTCTTTTAATAAAACTAAAAGTTATTATACCATCTACTTAAAGACAGATAAACCTTTGTCCCAAGCTTTTTAATCTAAAAAAGAATCCCTTTTTCCCGGCATATTTGGGCCTTTTTTTCTTCTCCTATCATATAATACGCAAAACATAAATTCTGATGCGCATTCTCAAATTCAGGATTAAGCTTAAGCGTTTCTTTATACATTTCAATAGCCTTTAAAAACTTTCTTTCTTTAGAATATACAACTCCCAAACTAAAATAAATAGCTGCATTCTTCGGATCCTCTAAGAGCATGCCTCTATATTTATTCTCAAGAGTCGCATAAGCTTCTCGAATGTTGCCATCAAGAATATCTTTAAAATCCTGAGAATAAGCAACATTTTCATATTCTGACAATCCTTTCCAATATTGATCTTGATCGATTAATGTCTTCCCAAGACTAATACGCGCACGTGCATCGCCTGGATCTACCTTAAGAACCTCTTTAAAATGATACTCAGCTTGTTTAAAATCCTTTTGTCGTGCCCAGTAAAGCCCCAAAATCGCATGTGCCCTCTGATGATGAGGTTGATAAAAAATAGCTTTCTCCTGCGAAGCAATCGGGCTTGTCGCATAAATATTTTCTTGTACTGTTAAAGCTCCTAAAACAATAAGCCAAGGAATAATAATAATCTTTAAAATTAATCCCGAGAACTTTTTATGTAAAAAAAGAATCAAGATAGCTAAAAGTGAGAATATTCCAACAGAGGGAACATACCAGAAATGATTTGGAAAGAAAATATAACCAGGCTGAAGACGAAGTGGAATAATCTGACAAACAGGAAAGAAAGTTATAAAAGTAAACGCGCTAAAAAATACGATTCTTTTATCAATATGTTTGCGAAGCTTTATAAACACAAACACACTAATAACGGTTGCTAACAAAATTAATAAAAACTGAGGCACCAATAACGTTTGTTGAACAGAAAAAATTCGTTCAAAATACAAATCACAAGGGAAAATTAAAATACGTAAATAATCAAAGAATCCCACTATGAAAGCGGAGATCCCAAGAATCGTATCTTTTAAAGCAAAACTATGCGGTGTTGAAACAATCCCAAGATCTTTTCTAAGAAACAAATAAAGAACGGAAATTAAAAAGAAACCCAGCACAGGTTTTATTTTTTTAAGAATATTTTCTTTATTCATCCGGTGAAATACATATTCATATACAAAAATAATTGCCGGAAACATAAACGACGATTCTTTGCTTAAAAGAGCAAAACAAAAACATCCTAACGACATCAAATAACAAGACGCTTTCTTTTTTTCTCTAAATATCAAATACAATATAAAACTAGACCATTCAAAAAAAGCTGACAACAAGATAGATCGACCAGCAATATGAGAAACAGCCTCTGCATTAATCGGATGAATAACGAATAAAATTCCAACTAAAAAACCTAAAAATTCGTTTCTTAACACTCGACTACACACCCTAAAAATAAGAAGAGAAATGCAAAGATGAAGAATTAAATTTGTTAGATTAAAAAAGAAAGAGTTAAGGCCAAAAAGCTGGCGCTCAATAGCAAAACTTAATGTCACAAATGGTCGATAATAACGATCGGCACCAAAAAAAGAACTTTTAAAAATAGAAAAAATATTCTTGAAACTTTCAATCTGGGTATTATTTAAAATAGAAATTTCATCGTCTAATATCTTAAATGGAGCTGAAAGCATAAACGAATAAAGGAAAAAACCAACGCTGAGAATGATGAGAATTTGAATAGATGTTTTAGAAAAGAAATTAGAATTTTTTTTAATTGTCATTCTTATTTATTTTGAGCCACTAACTAAATAAAAAATAAGCCGACGAGAGGAGTCGAACCCCCGACCCACGCATTACGAATGCGTTGCTCTACCAACTGAGCTACGTCGGCAAGTTTGCCGTTCTTTCAGAAATCTTTCTTATTCTAATGGCGCTTTTACCACCCCGTAACCACATACAGGTCGATAATATTCATGAGAAGCATAATCATCGCTTTGAGGCTTGCTTAAATAAAGGTATCCTTTTTGTCCGACATAAAATATAGGAATCCCAGAAACCCCCATGCAATACGCTTCTATGCATCCTCCAGGAAGCTTAAGAACAATGCTGCTTCTTCCTTCACCTTTTATATACTTATCAGCTTTAACATTAACAAGCGTATAAATTTGCCCCTTCTTAACTTCTTTAGTTTCAACCTTAACCACTTCACCATAAACAATGACATCGGAAATCTTTACGACAAGCTGAACATCGCCACATTCTTGTGAATGTATCGCATAGGTTTTGGATAGAAAAAATACTGAAAATAGAAGGATAAGGAAAACAATGATTTGTTTACTAGTCATATAAAATCTCTCTTTATTCTATAAAAAGAAAAACCTATTACATGCTATATAAAGAAAAGTGCCGAGAGGCGGAATTGAACCGTCGACGCAAGGCTTTTCAGGCCTTCGCTCTACCTACTGAGCTATCTCGGCATAAATCAAATTTCTTATATTTAACACATTGTTTTATTAATGATTGAGCCGTTTTATGACTCACAACATCAATGATGACAATGTCTAATACCACATTTCGCAAATTACAATTCATAAAACTTGGTATTGAAAATCCCATTGTACCAAAGTTCATAAAGTTGTCAACGGGTTTAAACACACCTCTTATCAACAAATCTCTTATTGTCTCGCGTGATTCTTAATCTTCACAAAAATATCTTGGGCAATCTTGATATTCGGAAGCATATTCTTTCGAGCCTTAATTCGCATGCGGACTTCTGATGAAGAAATTTGTGCAAGATCAATGGTAACCGCTGCCCCACTAATCGAAGCTTTGATATTTCCAAGCTTATAATCTTTGGTTCGGATAAGTCCCATGATGCCCACAATTTCAACAGCCGAATCCCAAAGCGTATCATAATCAAGCTCTGAATCTCCTTCGACAGTGTCCGGACTAACCGCGTAACCACCCAAAGCGCCAAGTCCACCAGCGACAGCATAAATACAACCGCTTGATGTCAATAAAAAAACAAGTCCAAGTGCGATCCAAAAACCATTTCTTTTCCTCAAATCAAACATAACATCCTCCCGTTTAGAATTAAATTCTACTTCTTTATAACTTCAACAACTTCTAAGTCTCGTTTCCAATGCCGTGCCGCCACAAACAAAGACACAATTAAAGCTGCCAAAAGCCAATCGCGTCCAATCAAAACAATCGCCATCCACGAGTATCCACCATAAGGCTGGGCAATCTCTTTACCCAAATCATTAATCAGTAGAATTCCCAACACGGTAGGTGTCACAAAACGCACACACACATCCCATGCTGGAGTTAAACTTTTCTGCGTTACATGATTAATATGATCACGCAATTTCTCTGACTTTAAAACCCAACCAACCAAAAGACATTCAATAATACCAATAGCCACAAGCCCATAATGCGTAATAAAATGATCGACAATATCAACCCAATAAATACCTGCTTTAGTTGAAAAAACCATGCTTCCAAAGAACCCAGCTGCACACACCACTGACACAATAACTCGACGTGGATAATGAAATTTATCAATCACAGCGGAAGCAAAAGCTTCGACCAATGAAATCGCACTCGACAACCCAGCAATCACCAATGTCACAAAAAACAAAACACCAAATATGTTAGCAAATCCTGGCATTAAACTAATCGCCTTCGGATACGTCACAAACGCAAGACCTATCGACTCTTTAACAACTTCTTCAACAGGAAGCCCTGTTGTAAACGACATATAACCCAAAACGCCAAAGACCGCAAATCCTGAAATAAAAGAAAACAAGCAATTACCCACAGTAATCATTAGCGCATCTTTAATGATACTTGTCTTACGCGGTAAATATGATGCATATGTCATCATAATACCAAAACCTAAAGATAGCGTAAAAAATATCTGAGAAAAAGCATCAATCCAAATCTGAGGTTTGGATAAAAGAGAAAAATCTGGTTTTAAATATTTCTCAATTCCAATCGCCGCTCCTTTTAAACTTACGCTCCAAGCTACCAAAATTAAAATGAGCACAAAGAGTAGCGGCATAAAAATCTTATTAGCGCGCTCTACTCCTTTTTGCACACCAAAAAATACAATCATCCAACTCAAAAACCAAACTGCACTTAGCGAGAAAAGGATCGGAGTACGAATATCTCCAATATTTCCCGGGCTAGCACTGACCTGCAAGTATTGATTGAAAAAGAAATCGTTTGGGTCTGCACCCCAAGACAAATTAAAAGAAAAGAAGACGTAGCTGACACACCAGGCAATAATAACCGCATAATACACCATGATACCAAACATGGCACAATTGACTGCCCACCAACCAGCCCACTCCCAATGACGATCCACTTTAGCAAAACACAAAGGCGTTGAGCCGCGCATCTTGTGGCCTAAACCCAACTCTAAAATCATGAGAGGAATCCCAACAACAAAAAGTGCAATCGCATAAGGGATTAAAAACGCACCTCCCCCATTTTTATAACAAAGATACGAAAACCGCCAAATATTTCCAAGACCGACGGCTGATCCCAACGCCGCTAAGATAAATCCCATCCGCGTCCGCCATTGCGGGCGCGGATGGTGAGGTTCACTCAATTGATTTACTGTATTTGTCATCATGTAAAATAAAGAAAAGCTTCCCTAGATTTCTTATTTTATCATTTACCTTATGGCAAAACGATAAAATTACATTTTTTATTTTACAAGTGTATTTTGAATAATAAAAGCAACGAATACAATTGAAACCATAGACATCAGCTTAATAAGGATGTTGATGCTTGGCCCTGAAGTATCCTTAAAAGGATCACCAACTGTGTCACCTGTGACAGTTGCTTTATGGCAATCTGATCCTTTCCCTCCAAAATTACCTTCTTCAATATATTTCTTAGCGTTGTCCCAAGCACCTCCAGAATTTGCCATCATAACAGCCAAAACAAATCCAGATGCGGTAGCACCCATCAAAAGCCCGCCTAAACTATTAATACCTAACAAGAGACCAATAACGATTGGAGTTAAAATTGCAAGCATCGATGGCAAAACCATTTCTTTAAGAGCTGACGTGGTTACAATGTCCACACAACTAGCATAATCTGGCTTGCCTGTTCCTTCCATAATGCCTACAATCTCTTTAAATTGTCGTCGAACTTCCACAACAACTTGTCCAGCCGCACGCCCTACAGCACTCATAGTCAACGCTGAGAAAACATATGGCATGGTGACACCGATAAAAACACCAACCAATACTTTTGGATCCATCAAATCTAGATTAATTCCAAAATCTGGCATATTCAACGCCCCTGCTTCCAAAACTGCTTTTTCTTGAAAAGTTGCAATCAAAGCAAGTGCAGTTAACGCAGCCGATCCAATCGCAAAGCCTTTTCCAGTTGCAGCGGTTGTATTTCCAAGAGAATCAAGTGCATCTGTTCTTTTTCTAACTTCAGGCTCTAGCCCTGCCATTTCTGCGTTTCCGCCGGCGTTATCGGCAACCGGACCATACGCATCTGTTGCAAGCGTAATGCCAAGAGTACTCAACATTCCAACAGCAGCAATTCCTATACCATAAAGACCTGCACAATAATAGCTCAAAAGAATGCCAACAGAAACAATCACAACAGGAATCGCTGTTGAAATCATTCCAACAGACAACCCTTCGATGATAACAGTCGCAGGTCCCGTTTCAGATGCTTTTGCAATTCTCTGTGTTGGTTTAAAATGAGCTGATGTAAAATATTCCGTCACATGACCGATCAAGATGCCGGCCACAAGACCTGTGACAACAGCACCAGCCACGCCGATATTTTCTTTTCCTAAAAACAGATAAACAAATCCAACAGATAATACAAAAACTAAAGCAGATGCCACGTTGACACCGGCATGCAATGCCTTAAGAAGAACTTTTTGTGATGCATCTTCACCTGTGCGAACAAAAAACATACCGACAATAGATGACACAATACCAATGGCCGCAATCACCAAAGGAGTAATCATTCCCTTAAAACCTAAGCCAGCTGCAACACCTAACGCTGCCGCTGCCACAATAGATCCAATATATGATTCAAAAAGATCAGCTCCCATACCCGCAACATCGCCAACATTATCACCAACATTATCTGCGATAACCGCAGGATTTCTTGGATCATCTTCTGGAATTCCTGCCTCCACCTTACCAACAAGATCAGCTCCAACATCAGCCGCTTTTGTAAAAATACCTCCACCAACGCGTGAAAACAATGCCAAGAAACTTGCCCCTAAACCAACGGTTAGCATAACGCTCGTAATCGCAGTTGGAACATCCGGAATCCCAGTCGGTAAAGCATGTCCTAAATAATACCATTTAAGGAAAAAATACCATGCTGTTAAATTTAAAAGTCCAAAACCAACAACAGAAAATCCCATAACGCATCCAGAAGAAAATGCAACGCGAAGTCCACCATTTAAAGATGTGCGACATGCATTTGCTGTTCGAGCAGATGCTAATGTTGCAACCTTCATTCCGCAAAACCCTGATAATCCAGATAAAAATCCACCTGTTAAAAATGCAAATGGAACAAAAATAACTAAATATCCCATTGATGCTAAAAGAAGCAAGATAGCAAAAACAACTGCAAAAAAGATGCCAACCGCTTTATACTGTCGAGATAGATAAGCGCTAGCACCTTCGCGTACAGCCGATGCGATTTCTTTCATTCGGTCTGTTCCTTCATCTTTTTTCATAATCGAAAAGAACAAAAAAATAGCAACTGCCAAGGCAAGCAGTCCGCCTACGGGAACTAATAATAAAATGTTTTCTGACATTTTTTCCCTCCTTAAATTAAGTTTCTAAAAATCAATGCCCCTTATTTGGGCTTTTTCCATGTCGTGCTTTTTTATTACGCCAGCTTAATTTGCCGCGTCTTGCTTGTTTTCCCATTTCTTATCTCCTTTCCATAGAATTAACAACGCCGCCGGAAACAATCGTTCGAATGGCTTGCTCCACACTGATATCAACATAAATCAATTCTTTGCGAGGAACCAAAAGAACAAAACCCGTAAACGGACCGGGAGCGCTTGGAATAAATACATGACAAACATCTTGTCGTACTTTTTCTACTACTTCTTCGGATGCCTCATTAGTAAGGAATCCATAAGAATATACACCTTTGCGAGGATACTCCACCAGAACAACTTGACGAAAAGCCATTTTCGTAGGAGAAAATAAAAAAATCGCCATTTGTTTAATCGCCGGATAAACCTGTTTAAAGAATGGGAGCTTTAAAAGCCACCCCTCTATAACTGGATAAATTCTTCGGCTTAAAAAATTTGTTGCAAAAAATCCAATTAAAATAATAAAAAGAAAACATATTAAAATACTAATGCCTTGAATATAAAATCCAAACTCACGCGCAAAATACGGCTCAATATATTTACCTAGAAAATTATCAGCCACGTTAAACATTAAAGTAAACAAATAGACCGTTAACGATAACGGCAAAAATATAATAAGCCCTGAAACAAAATACGATCTCAATTTCTTTTTCATCTCTTTTTCCTTAAATGAGGATATAGTTTACGTAACAAAGCGTTCGTAAGCTATCGATCCGAATTTACCCCAGTCCTGACCCAGAAGGACGAGGGATTTCCTTATCTCAAAATTCATCTCAAATCATACAAAAACTTCATGCCAATTGCAAAACAAATCATCATTAAGATCACATCAAATCCAAATCCAAAAAATGTTTTTTTCGCGCCCTTTCGAATCCCAACAATCAAAATCGTGGTCAAAACAACGCTTAACGTCATCATCAAAATATGCGTTTGAGCCACAGCTGCAAAAATAGGACCCTTTCGATAAACAATTTCACAAATTGCCAAAATCAAAATATTAAACATATTGCTGCCAAAAATATTGCCAAAAGCTAAATCAAATGCTCCCATCTTTAAAGCCGAAACCGAAACCACGATTTCAGGAAGCGATGTTACAAAACCTAAAAGAGTTATCCCCACAAAAGTTTGACCCAATCCTGTGATAGCAGAAATTTGATTACAGGAATCTGAGAGCCAAACACCGCCGAGAATAACAGCAAAAGCACCTGCTGCCATCTTAAGAATCAATATTTTGTCTTGCGAAGTAACCACGCGCTTAACGCTATTGCTTTTATCGTTAGCTTCTTTCTTAAAAATAAATTTTGACCCCAAAAAATAAAAAACCACAATCAAAATGCTTCCCAAGCTTATCGGGCCAAACGCAATCAAATTCGTTTTTGATGATAAAAATATTTCAATAACAACAATCGAAGAAAGAAGACTGTAAAATACCGCAGACCACTCATACGTCCGTTTTGTTTGAATTTGAGCAGTGATAGAACCCTTACGATACACAAATTCCATCAACACGACAATCATCAAATTAAAATTAACGCTTCCTGCAATGTTTCCAACCGCTAAATTCGGTGCATGAAATACTGCTGCTGAAGCGATGCTTGCTGTTGCCTCTGGAAGTGACGTAATCGCTCCCAAGAGAATCATCCCCATCCAGGCTTTGCTAATCGAAAATCGATCGCTTAAAATATCTGCATATTTCGTCAGCTTAATTCCAGCAAAAACAACCAATCCTGCACTAATAATAAATTTTAACCAAACCATCGAATTTACCATATTAATCTCGAGCGACCGACATCATCGCAAGGCCACCAACGACCAAGATTCCACCAATCAGCCCTTTAAATAGGCCTGCCACATCTTTCCAAAAGAATAATATACAGCTGACACCTACGATCAAAACGCATAAACCTAAAACCAACAATGCTACTTTTTTCATATCTCTTTCCTTCTTATTTTTTCCACCGACGATGCATCCAGCCCCATTCCTCAGGATATCGACGAATATATTGTTCAATCACATTTGTAATACGCGCAATATTCACCTGAATCGTTTCTTTCTCATTCCCGCATTGTTCAAGGCTAAGCGGCTTCTCTACAATGATTTTATGCGTATCATCTTTTTGACGGACTATAAAAATCGGTACAATCGGCGCCTTGGTGCGCATTGCAAAAACAGCTGGACCTGTAGCCGTTGCCGCTTTCTCACCAAAAAAATCCACAAATACCGCGCCCCCACTTCCAAAATGCTGATCCAACGGAATAAACAAAAATTCGTTATTGCGAAGTGCCTTAATCGAATCTGTTACGCACACTTGTCGTGGATGACTATAAATGGTTTTAAGCCCAAGATCCGTTCGCAATTTCTGAAAATATTGTTCAACCTTTTTATCACGTGCAGATCGAATAATCGCGTTTGTCGGGTATTCTTCTTGGGCAACACGTAAAAGCATTAAAGGAAAATTTCCAAAATGTGCGCTCACGGCAATCACCCCTTTGCCTTGACTCAAAGCCTCGTCTAAATAATGCTTATTTTCAAAGACCACTTTTTCTTTAATCATCTTAGGATGCGCCATAAAATAAATCAGCTCAATCATCCCTTTACCAAAATTACGAAAACACATCTTAAATATATTCTTAATTTCGTCTTCACTCTTTTCACCTGCAAACGCAATATGAAGACTTTCAATCGCATTACGCTTTTTCTCACCAAGCAATAAAAACCCTGCTGAGATAAATGCGTGTGCCAAAAAACACACAACCGAATAAGGCAAATGCGTTAAAATAAAAGTAAACACATAAAGCGCCTGCCGTGCAACAGCGCGCTCAAACTTCTTAATTCTACGAATTGACATAATAAATTCTTCTAACGTTTGTATCCAAATTTGCGTAAAAAATCTTTGCGCCAGACAACATCTTCTTCGTTTTCCACGCCTTTAGGTTTTAGCCCATCAATCACGCCTAAAATACCACACGCCTTTCCTGTGTCGGCAACAACCACCTCTACAGGATTAGCTGTCGCCGCAAAAATCGAACAGACTTCCTGAATGCCTTTAATTTGATTTAAAATATTAATCGGGAAACCTTCTCGAAGAGCAATAATAAACATATGCCCTGCCGATACGCTCAGCGCATTGTCGGCTGCGATCTTTTTTAAATCCTCGTCGTTTCCCTCAACACGAATCTTGCATGCCCCAGATGCCTCGCAAAACGCAATGCCAAATTTCATTGCAGGAACGGCTGCAATAATTGTTTCATACAAATCTTCAACGGTCTTGATAAAATGGGCTTGTCCGATGACCACATTGACATCTTCAGGTTTTTTAATTTTAATCGCTCTGATTTCCATCTGCCCTACTCCTTAAAAATCTTTTTAATTGCTTTTGCGTGGCAAAATTTCCATAATTTTTGGAATGAGACCATTTAAATCAATCGGTTTTGTGATATGCGCAACACCCCCTGCTTCCATTTCAGCTTTAATATCATCTTCGGAATCCTTTGCTGTAAGAAAAATGACCGGGATAAGTTTTGTTTTTTCGTTTTCTTTTAGTTTCATGCACACTTCTCGACCTTTCATGCCAGGCAAAATAACGTCGAGCAAAACCAAATCGACATCTTTATTTTCTGCAATCTGAAGGCCTCCTTCACCCGTATTAGCCGAAAGCACATAATATCCAACGTCCGCTAGTCCACTTTCTAAAAGCTTAACCATTCCTCTGTCATCGTCAATGATTAAAATTGTTTGAGCCATTTGTATCCTCCGATTTACGCTGTTAAAAACCTATTTTTTCCTCACAAAAGCAATTGTCCCCATTAGTATACCGCCAAAACAAAGGTATGTAAAAACATCTCCAAACTTTGTATAAACACTTAAATTCCTTTTCGGGCTATCTTGTACAATAACAAAAGCTCGATCTGTCAGGTGTCCTTTAAAATAAACTTTCTTTCCTTGTGCGTCAGCTGCTGTGCTAAATATTCTGCCCAAGGCATCAATAAAACAACTCACCCCCACATTTCCACATCGAACCAAATATCTTCTGTTTTCAATTGAACGAAAAACAGCATTTTGTAGATGCAAAAACGGCTCTTTTGTATCACCAAACCATGCATCGTTACTTAAGCTAATCAAGAATCCAGCTCCAGCCTTAACAAAACCGCGGACAACTTCAGGAATAGTATCTTCAAAACAAATCAAAGTTGAAAATCTTTTATCCGCACAATCAATCTCTAAAGGCCCAACCGGAAATGTTATATATTTCTTCCCACGAGTAAAATCATCAATCGGTACAATATTGACAAGCCATGGAAAAATGTTACGCAAAGGAATATATTCGCCAAAAAGAACTAAACGCAACTTATCGTAAACTTTTTGGACATCACCCCTGGCCGAAAAAAGAAAAGCTGAATTATAATAACGATCTTCTCTTTTGTCAACAATTCCGATCAAAAATGGCTTATTAATCTTTTTGACAAAACTTTTAAGCTTATTAAAAAGAACGGGTTTCTCCCAATGATACCCAGGAAAAGCTGATTCTGGCCAAATGACAAGGTCAGGCTCATCTTTAACAGCCTGTTCTGTCAGATCAAAATAATCTCTTAAAATAAGAGGCCACGCATCCGGGTGCCAATTTTTCTCAAGCGAAACATTTCCTTGCACAACAGCTATTTTCGTTGAACAGCGTTTAGGCAAAGGCTGCTTTATTTTATACAATCCATAAAAACAAATTGCTCCAATCAAAACAAAAGTCAAAAGCGAAACAATAACAATTTCTTTGTCTTTCCAAAATTTCCTTTTTGCAATCTGAGCAAAAATGTATTCTTTTAAAAGAACATTAACCGCTACAATCAAAAACGAAACACCATATGCTCCTGTAATATCCGCAATCTGAATAAGAATAAGATTTTTATATTGCGTATGAGCTAAAAACACCCATCCGAATTCGCCAATCAAATGTCCTCTCACAAATTCAAGCACAACCCACAGGCATGGAATAAGAATAATCTTTAACTTTAACGACTGCTTAGAAAAATAGAAATATCCTATCGAAAAAAGAGCAAAATACAAAGCCAAATAGGCAATAGATAATACAGCGCCTAAGGTTGTCACTAAAAAAAGCCAATGAATCGTGAAACCAAAGAATATGATACCTGTAAAATATCCTATCTTAAAAGATTCTTTCAGACTTTTGCCGTCTAACACCAACATCAGCGGAACAAGAGCGATCCATACTAAAAATGAAAATTCCATACTTGGAAAAGAAAGTACTAGCAGCAATGCTGATGAAAAATATAAAACCATTTTGTTTATCAAAGAACGTTTCAAAAGAAAATTATTTATCATATTTTACGTTTTAAATTATCGCCCACAACACTTTTTATATTTCTTTCCGCTCCCGCACGGACATGGGTCATTGCGTCCAACTTTTTCATGAGAGCGTACTTGTGGTTCGCGTGCAGGCTCACTCGAAGATTGATCTGTAGGCTGCTGAGGCATTGGTGCCTGCCTTTTATCCAAACTAGAAAATTCTGTATGTACAAACTCTTGTGGTAAAGAATTAAAAACATTCTTAAAATTTGCTTCTTCTTTGGCAGGCTCGACTTTAAAGACAGTCTCAACCACATCCTGCATAATCGAATCATACATCATCTCAAACATGCCAAATGCTTCATGCTGATATTCTACCAAAGGATCTTTGTGAGCAAAGGCGCGCAGCCCTATGCCCTCCTTAAGTTGATCCATGGCATATAAATGATCTTTCCACTTGCTGTCAATCGTCTGAAGCAAAATAATGCGCTCGAGCCGTCGCATTTGATCAATGCCGATATCTTTTTCTTTTTGCTCGTACATAGCATATAATTTCTCAGAAATCAGCTCTTCAATTTGCTCTTGTGTCATTTCAACTAAATCTTTTTGAATCGGCTGAATATCTAATCTAAATGTTGCTTTCAACGCAACAACCAGCCCTTCAATGTCCCACTGAACTTCTTCACCTGAAAATAAATACTGAGGAACCATCACACGAATTGCATTATGGATACCGTCGAGTACGCGCTCTTTTATATTTTCACCTTCAAGGATAGAGCGTCGAAGCTCATAAACCACTTCTCTCTGGCGGTTCATAACATTATCATATTCCAAAAGTTGTTTTCGAATTTCAAAATTATGCGTCTCAACACGTTTTTGAGCAATTTCAATTGCCCGACTTACCAAAGGATGTTCAATCGCCTGTCCTTCTTCCATGCCAAGAGTATTCATCATGTTCATAATGCGATCTGAGCCAAACAAACGCATCAGATTATCTTCCAAGGAAACAAAAAATCGAGAAGACCCTGGATCTCCTTGTCGTCCGCTACGACCACGAAGCTGATTATCAATACGTCGAGACTCATGGCGCCCTGTTCCTAAAACATGCAATCCTCCTAACTCAATCACCTGGCTATGCTCTTTTTCAACTTCTTTCGTAAATTGCGATAAAAATTTCTGATACAATTCTTCTAGCGGTGGAGCACCATCTTGATCATCCTTGGCATGACTTTCTAACAAACTTTTTGCTAAGTGTTCGGCATTGCCCCCTAAAACAATATCTGTTCCGCGTCCTGCCATATTTGTAGCAATCGTCACAGCCTTATAGCGACCTGCTTGCGCAACAATATGTGCCTCTAAGTCATGATACTTGGCATTTAAAACTTGATGCTCAATGCCGCGCTGCTTTAACATCGACGATAAAAGTTCTGATTTCTCGATCGAAATGGTTCCCACCAAAACGGGACGACCTTTAGCAGAAAGTTCTGCAATTTCATCAACAACAGCATTAAACTTTTCTTGTTCCGTCTTATAGATGCAATCTGGATAATTTTTCCTCTGTAAAATACGATTCGTCGGCAAGACGATACAATCGACCTTATAAATTTGCTTAAATTCACTCGCTTCTGTATAGGCGGTACCTGTCATACCGGAAAGCTTTTCATACATACGAAAATAATTCTGAAACGTTACCGTTGCAAGTGTTTGATTCTCTCGCTCAATTTTTATGCCTTCTTTGGCTTCGACAGCTTGATGAAGCCCATCAGACCAACGTCGACCCGGCATCATGCGTCCAGTAAATTCATCAACAATAATAACTTGACCATCTCGAATAACATAATCCACATCCAGCTTAAAAAATTCTCTGGCCTTGATGGCCTGTAGAATATGATGACGGTATTCAATCGTTTCCATATCATGAAGATTATCAACGCCAAACATTTGCGCTACTTTTTTCTCCCCCTCTTCCGTCATTGAAATGGAACGCGCTTTTTCATCTGCACCATAATCAAGTCCAACTGTCAAATCTTCACCTTTATGTTTTGCATCAATCTCTTCTTTTTCAGTAATGCGTCGCCCTTTGAGCTGCAGCACAATCTGATTAGCTCGATAATATTTATCCGTCGATTCTTCTGCAGGTCCAGAAATAATCAAAGGCGTTCTCGCCTCATCAATCAAGATACTGTCAACCTCATCAGCCACAGCAAAATAATGGGAGCGTTGCACCATCTCTTCTTTAAAACTCACCATATTATCGCGCAAATAATCAAACCCGAATTCATTATTCGTTCCATATGTAATATCGCAACCATATTCTTTTTTTCGTTCAGACGGAATGTTATCGTGCTGAATAACACCGACCGTTAATCCTAAAAATTCATAAACAGGACCCATCCAGGCTCTGTCGCGTCTGGCTAAATAATCATTAACCGTAATGACATGCGTGCCCTTGCCCGAAAGAGCATTTAAATATGCTGGAGCTGTCGCCACAAGAGTTTTTCCTTCACCCGTTGCCATCTCAACGATATTGCCTTTATGCAAAATCATGCCTCCAGCGAGCTGGACGTCGAAATGTCTCATCTTTAGAGTTCGCCATGCTGCTTCTCTTACAACAGCAAACGCCTCAGGCAAAATCAAATCTAAAATCTCTTCTCTTTTTTCAATAAGCTGTTGCTTCGCTTTATCCGTATCATTCAAAAGACTATCACGACGTTCATGATCCGCTTCTTGTCGATACTGTTTTTCAATATCTATAAATTGCTGCTCATAAGAACGCGTTCCTTCTTGAATCTTAAAACGAAACTCTTGCGTTTTAGCGCGCAACTCACCGTCTGTCTTTGCCTTTATTTCTGATTCAAGACTATTAACCTTCGAGACAATCGACGCCATCTTCTTAATAACTCCCACAGACGGCAGAGGCAAGTCTACCGGAAGATGAATATTAACTTTCGGCTCTAGTCGATCAATAGACTTTTGTGCATTTCGAATAACACTTTTTCGAATTAAGAAATCAAACATACATAAACTCCAATTTTACGGAACGTCAATGACGTAAATTTTCTGAATGAATTTATTCCATTTTTCGCAAAACGAAAAATCGGAACTACCTCATTTCCCTTTTTTTAAATAAGCCTCTATAAACATATCTAAATCGCCATCCATAATTTTCTGAACATTTCCACTCTCACAATTTGTGCGATGATCTTTGACCATGCAATACGGCTGAAAAACATATGAGCGAATCTGGCTACCCCATTCAATTTTTTGTTTTTCACCATACTCAGAAGCCATTTTTTTATCCTGCTCTTTTCTTCTTCGCTCATATAATCTAGCTTTTAAAACACGCATAGCTGATTCTTTATTTTGCAACTGCGAACGTTCATTTTGACACTGCACCACAACACCTGTCGGAATATGAGTTAAGCGCACAGCTGAGTCTGTGGTATTAACGCTTTGTCCCCCTGGACCAGAGGAGCGAAAAATATCAATACGCAAATCATCAGAATTCACTTCAATCTCGACATCTCCTTCTATTTCCGGAATCACATCAATAGAAACAAAAGATGTATGACGTCTCTTATTGGAATCAAAAGGTGAAATGCGCACTAATCGATGCACGCCTTTTTCTGCCTTTAAAAATCCATACGCCATTACCCCGCTAATACGCAGTGTCGCACTCTTAATGCCTGCCTCTTCTCCAGCTAAAATATCCAAAACTTCAACTTTATATTTCTTGCTATCAGCCCACCGCGTATACATGCGTAAAAGCATGTTGGCCCAATCGCAAGATTCCGTTCCGCCTGCACCAGCATTAATGCTTAAAAGTGCATTGTTTTGATCAAATTCGCCACCTAAAATCGTTTGAATCTCGACTTGATTAATGCTTACAGAAAGCTGATCTAAATCAGATTGAATTTGATCAACAAGAGAAGCGTCTTCTTCTGCAAACTCGCTAAACTCGCCAAGATCCGAAAGCCGCTTTACAGAATCCTCAAAAGGCTCCACAACAGATTTTAAAGCCTTTAAATCCCGCATAATTTTATTTGAACTCTTGTTGTCATCCCAAAAATTTGGCTGAGACATCTGATCTTGAATAGATACAATTTGCTCGTTCTTCCCTGGAAGATCTAAAAGCCCTTTTAGGCTCTCTAGCTTTTTTCCGAGCTCTTTAATTCTTTTTTTAATTTCGTCTAACATATATATTTATAATAATATTAGTATAAAATGTCACAATTGAACTGTATTATATCACATCTTTTTTGGAATACAATTTCGAATTTGGAGGCTAAAAAATGACAAAAAAGGCAGATTTATTAAACTAAAGTCGTTTCATTCCGCTTAACTCGAGATCAAATTCATCTCTACTATCAGAGGCATCTCTCGCGTCTTCCTCTGAAACTAATCCTTCGCGAACAAGCTTCGCTAAAGTCTGCTTAAAAGCTTTCATGCCAAAAAGTTTTCCATCATTAATAAACGATTGAATCTCCCTGACCTTTTGTTCCCGAATAAGACGTGCCACAGTAGGCGTTGTGATCATCGATTCATAAGCAGGAAGACGTCCTTCTCCATCTTTGCGCGATAAAAGTCGAAGCGACAAAACACCTTTTAAGAGCATAGAAAGCTGAAGGCTCATCTCGGAATGAAGATGCGGCGGAAAAAAATTTATAATACGTTCTAATGTTTGTACTGCATTATTAGTATGAAATGTCGCTAAAACAAGGGCTCCCAGCTCAGCCGCTGAAAGTGCTGCGCGCATAGTTTCTTCATCTCGAATGGTTCCCACAAAAATAACATCAGGACTTTGTTGTGTGACATGCCGCAAGGCCATGGGATACGAATAAAAATCAATACCAAGCTCTCTTTGATTAATCAAACTTTTTTTATCTTTAAACAAAAACTCAATGGGATCCTCTAGCGTTACGATGTGTTTTTCTTGATGCGCATTGATATAATCAATCATGCTTGCAATCGTCGTAGTTTTGCCAACGCCTGCCGGTCCACAGGCAAGAATGAGTCCTCTTGTTTCTTTAGCAAATATTTCACAAAGTTCTTTCGGCAAATTTAAATCTTCAAAACTTTTAGTTTGATTCTTTATATAACGCGCGACCAAAGCTGGAACTGTTCTCTGATAAAATATGTTAATACGAAAACGACCACAATCAGGATCGTTATAAATAAAATCAACATCCTTGTTTTGTTCTAAAATATCTCTTTTTCTTTTATCATTAAAAATGACAGCCAACAGCTCGCTCATATCTGCTTCAGAAACAGACTCGTCATCTAAATGCTGAACCTTGCCGTTAATACGCGCTCTAGGCAAAGCATGAGAACGCAAGAATAAATCCGACGCCTCTTTTTCAACCATAAGTTTAAAAAATCTTAATAATTTCATAATGTTTCCTCAGTTTTTCGTTTAATATTTAATATAAGTATTGTATCTTAAAATATTTATTACCAAAATCTATTTTTTACAAAAATGATTTAAAGATTCCTTCTCCATGTTTAGCAGAAATTTCTTTAATCTGGATCCTCCAGCATATCCACCTAAAGATCCATCTGCGCAAACAACGCGATGACATGGAATTGTTGGGGCATACGGATTTTTATTTAATGCCTGACCGACAGCGCGGGCCGCTTTTGGCTTTCCAATCTTGCCTGCCACCCATTGATACGACCGAGTCTCTCCGAACGGAATCTTTTGAATCGCGGTCAGAACACTCCATTGAAAATCAGTTAAATTATTTTGCATCAAACACCTTTCTGGATCGCAACAATCGATGATAGTTAATCGCAAAACGATGCGCCTCATCTCGAATACGCTGAATTAATTTTAACCCCAAGGCATCCTTGGAAAGAATCACAGGATTTCTTTTGTATGGCATAAAAATTTCTTCATTTCTTTTTGCAATAGACACAACAGGAATGCCCAAATCCATTCCTTCTAGCTTCTTCTTAGCCGCAGATAATTGACCTTTCCCTCCATCAACCAAAATCAAATCTGGAAAAAGTGCACCTTCTTTTTTTAAACGCTGATATCGCCTCTGAACAACTTCGCCAATCATCTTAAAGTCATCAATGCCTTGCGTCTCACGAATACGAAAACGTCTATAATTCTTTTTATCTGGCATTCCGTTTAAAAAAGATACCATTGACCCAACAGACTGCTGTCCCATGGTATTAGATATATCAAAGGCTTCAATACGCTCTGGCCGTCGTGGAAGCTTCAAGACACGCTGCAACTGCTCGGCCTCCTTAAAACAATTAACGTCCTTTGTTCCAGAATAAAGAGCTCCAATAGCTCTTATTTGATCACGAATTTTTCCTGCTTTCTCAAACTCTTTTTTCTTAGATGCCCTCTCCATCTCTTCTCGAAGAAAACGATATAGGCTTTCTTTTTTTCCTTCTAAAACAAGCGACACATTTCGAATAATCTTTCGATATTCTTTTTTTGTAATATTCTTAATACACGGCGCATCACACAAACCAATATGATAATCTAAACAAGCTTTTTTAGGAAAACTCATACACGTGCGAAAATGAAAAATTCTACGAATCACCCCAAGAGCCTCTCGAATCAACTTCGCATTAACATATGGACCGAACATCCTTGCTGTCTTTGCCCCGCCTTTCTTGGAGCGAGGACGCACAATCGAAACTCTCGAAAAATCTTCTTCCGTCATTTGAATAAGCGGATAGCTTTTGTCGTCTTTTAAATCAACGTTATATTTTGGCTTATATTTTTTGATGAGACTCGCTTCCAAAATCAATGCTTCAGCCTCACTCGACGTTACAATATAATCAATGTCCTTAATTTCTAAAACAAGCGATGCTGTCTTTGGAGAACTTTGAGATGCTTTTCGAAAATACGACTGTACGCGTTTACGTAAACAAACCGCTTTTCCGACATAAATAATTTTTCCTCTCTTCGATTTCATTAAATACACACCGCTCGAAAGAGGAATTTGTTCTATCTTCTTTTTGATATCCATTGGACTAATCTTTGTGCTTCTTGAATTTTTAAAAAATAGCACGACTGGAAAAAAACAATAACGCTCACAACGCTAATCAAAACAAGGCGAAATACCTCTGGAATGCCCTGTGCCTGATTCCAAAGCCATAGCGACACTGATCCCATAATCACCGCTGCTAAAAGAACTTTAAGCCCATAGTTTAAAAATCCTTGCCCGATGCGTCCTAAGCGCTTATTTAAAATGAAAAATAGAATAGAAAAATTAATCGTTGCCGCAATCGAACTTGCAAGCGCAATTCCACCGACCTTTAAAGGTCCCATCAAAAGAAAATTCAACATCGCATTAATGCTCAAACAAAGTCCTGCGGTCTTTGCCGGTGTTGCCGTATCTTGAAGCGAATAAAACGATGTTACTAAAATTTTAATTCCCGCAAAACAAAAAAGTCCAATTGCATAAAACAATAATGCCGACGAAGTAATCGATGTCGAATAAATGCCAAATTCTCCTCTTTGAAAAAGAAGACGAATAATAGATGTAGAAAAAAGCATTAGGAATATGCTAATCGGCAACATGACAAGCAAAATATTCTTTAAGGCAAAATTAAGTATTCGCTTAAATTCTTCAAAATCATTGCGTGCCGCAAATCCTGACATTGACGGCAAAAGTGCTGAGGCAAGCGCAATCCCAAAAAGTCCCATAGGAAATTGCAAAATACGATTAGAATAATAAATCGCAGAAATTCCCCCAGCCCCAACAATCATTGCCAAAGACGCGCAAAAAGTATCCACAAAAACAGTGAGCTGATAGACGGCCGATCCAAAAAGCCGAGGCAGAAGTAATTTACCTATTTTCTTAGCCCCAGAATGATTCAGCGTTTTTGGTATTTTAAATCGAATGCCCTTTTTAAAAATGGGAATGCCCTGAACGCCAAGCTGCAAAATACCACCTATCAAAACACCAACAGCTAAACATAAAACAGAATCTGTTTTTGTCTTAAGAGCAACAAAAACACTTGCAATGATTGAAATATTCAAAAGACATGGACTAAACGCTGGAACCACAAAAGATCTCAATGTATAAAGAATGCCTGCACCATACGCCGTTAGACCAATAAAGATTAAATATGGAAACATCAACCGCGTTAACTTAATCGTTAGCTTAAGCTTCTCGGGATCTACCACAAATCCAGGTGCAATCGCACGTACAATAATTGGCGCAAAAACAATCCCTAAAATCACAATCACACTTAAAACAATCGCTGCTAAAACAAAAACAACGCTTAAGAACTCCAAAAGTTCCTTCTTTTCCTTCTTTTCTGCATACTCCGAAACCACAGGCACGACCGAAGAATTGATTCCTCCTTCTCCAACCGTGTCGCGAAATAGATTCGGAATGCGAAATGCTACAAAAAAGGCATCTGCCTGAAAACCCGTTCCTAAGAATTTAGCCAAAAGAACATCTCGCACAAACCCCAAAACCCTGGAACCGAAAGTCCCTAAAGACAATATCGATGTGGATTTGGCAATTCCGCTATTCGTGTCGTGATGTGAATATTTATTAGTTGACATGCGTTTATCTCTCTGCTATATTGGCTCCCTAAAGAAAGGAGTGATTCTTTATGCCACAAAGACGATCAGGCATCCAAGAGTTGCGTTTAACTAAAAAGAAACGTTTACATAATTTAGACATCAAAACTGACCTTAAAAAGACAGTTAAAGGTTTTCGCGCAGCGGTTGAATCCAAAAACGCTAAAGAAGCGGAAACTCTTCTCAACACTGTATTTAAGAAGATTGATAAGTCTGCTAAACGCAATCTTATTCAAACAAATACAGCTGCCCGAAGAAAATCTCAATTCAGCAAACTGCTTAAGAGCATAGCTTAACCACCAGGACTTCCAAGGCATATTCTGGCTTTAAACGGCTTCGTTTAATGCAAAAATCTGCCTCTTGTAATGCAGTAAGTCCTTGGCGAAATTTCTCTTTTGATATTCTATTTCTTGATTTCTTCCAAGCCCAAAGAATAGGCGCCATAATTTTTAGCGGATGATTTCCTTCTTTTATTAATTGATCCGCCAACTTTAACGCTTTGACTTTCTGTCCTACAGAAATAGCTTTTGTCAATTCAAAAACATCAACCTTTTGTTCCTTTTCAAAATTAAAAACCTTAACCAACTTGCCAAAACTCTTCAAAAGACTATCTTTAGGACTCCAATAGTCTGCGTCCAAAATTAACTCCAAAGATATCGAGCAATCTTTCAGACAACCTGCAATTATTTTCTTAGCCTGCGCATTTAAATCATGCGCCTGACGAATTAAAACAACTCTTTTTTGAGAAACACTTGGAAGAGAAATAAGAGATTTTTTCAAGACTTCTACGCTTAGCTTATGTGCGTACAAAACTTCATAATCAAAAAATAAAGATTCTTTAGAAGTTAATATGTTCGTTTTTATTTCGGAAATTTTATTTTCTTTAGATGGGCTCTGACCAACAAGAAGATAAGTCATCGTTTAGTACCAACTCCGGCTACCAGTCTTCAACAGTTCGTTCAACAATTCTCTTTGCGAGATCTTTAACCGCTTCATCAATAGCTGTGCTCTCCGATTTAGCAGCTGGTCCTGATTCAAAAAATGTAGCCTCCCCTGCAAAACTTGGCTCAACCCAAAGAGGTTCATTGTTTGCAACATCCCAAAGCACCATAGAAACAATAACATTTACACGATATTCCTGAGCATTATCATCGTCATCGTATCGCAAAGCATCTCGGCTATAATTGATCAATTCTGCCTTGAGGATAACATCCGCTTCGTCTTCTTTAGAAACCTTAAGATTGCCGTCGTAGATAAACCGATCAATAGTCTGATTTGTGGCCTTGACTTCCAACATTGGAATATACAAATTCTTGCTTCCCCGCGCTGTTCCATAATCGACATTATTAACGAACGGTTCAATATAGATCGTATTAATGTCTTCTAAGATTGGAGACAAGGATTGCGTCGTGTATCCACACCCAACAAAGCCGATACAGACAAAAAGAATAATAAAAACTTTTAAAAAATTTCTCATTTACCTTTACACTTCTTTTCAATAATTTTTATCTGCTCTAAAGACTTAACCGCCCATAGGCTTGCAGGAAATTCATCAATAATCGATGAAAAATAAATCTTTGCTGATTCATAATCTTTTTGTTTTTGATAAAATTCAGCAACTAAAAAATTATTTTCAGCTTCTTTCTCACGCAGCTGCGCAATTTCAGAACGTGCTTTTTGAGATAACTGCGCATCTGGATATGTTTTTATAAAATCTTCAAATTCTTCGGCTGCGGCTTGCGTGATCTTTTGATCATACGCAGGACCTACTGAGCGCTCCACATCAACGAGTGCGATCTGATATCGAGCAGCTTTGACCCATTCACTATCTGGATAATCGTTAATAACTTTCTCAAGCCCATCGCGTGCTTCTGAATACATCTTTTTCTCAGCCAAGTACAAGCCAATCTTATATTGTGAAACAGCCGCATAATTGCCATATGGCGCATTCTTAATAACTGTACGAAAAACATCAATCACGTCATATTCTCCACCCGTTAACGTCGTAACAAAATGATTTGTGGATGGAGTTAAAAGCATTTTTTCGCCAATCTTGTATTGACGCTCAACAACCACAGGAGACAAATCACTAAAAGGATATTTTCCAATAATCTTTTGGTATTCCTGAAACGCCTTATACGGCTTGTTCATCTTCTCAAAGCTTTCACCAATATACCACTGCGCTTTTGGCGCTTCCATTGCGCGAGGATAATGCTTTAAAAGCTTCTCAAGCTCATTAATGGCCTTTTTATATTCCTGAACGTTAAAGAATTCCAGCCCGTATTCTAACTGTTCTTTAGGGGTTTCTTTAACGGCATATTTCGGGTTAATCCATTTATTTGTTTCTGGCGTCCAAATCCAAAAAGCAGAAGCATTTGTTGCACAAATACTAATAATAGTAATAGATATAAGTATTATTCTTTTCATGTCGTCCACTTTATCATAGTTAAATAATTTTGTCAACATCACGACAAATCCTTGTTTTCTCTTAAAATTCTAAAGAAACAAAACCCAAAAAATACAACATAATAAACCACAACAGCGCTAAAAGAAAATGAAAAATGCTCAAAATACGCCCCGGGGATCTGTGCCATAATATAAATACCTGCCACCATTGCGTTTAAAACAACTTTGATGCAGTACGCAAAAAAGACACTTAATCCTGGAGCTAAAACACCTGAAAACATTAAGCTTAAGCCAAGGGCAATGACAACGGAAATACAAGGAATAACGAAAAAATTCGCCAAAATGGTAATCGGCGTAACGATCTCAAAATAATACCCAATTAAGCCCAGCACCCCTATCCAAACGACCAAAGAAACAAGCAACGATTCAACAAAAACCTTTAAAGTCTTTCGTTTGTTTAATTTTTCTATCATCCATGGATTTTTTGAAAAGACTGGATATAAGCATAAGATCGAAAAAACACTCACAAATGATAGTTGGAATCCCGCACCGAACAAATAAAGCGGATTGATAAGCAATATGACAAAACCTGCCAAACACAATGCGTTAAGCGGATCTGCCTCCTTTTCTGATACAAAACTAAACAGAAAGACACTCGCCATAATTGTAGCGCGCACAACTGAGGGTCGAGACCCAATCAAAAAACAATAAAACATAAGAAAAGCCACTGTTAGAATATATCGCCATTTCCTTTTTAAAGGAACAACTTTAAGCATAAGAAAAATGAGAAACGCCACAATCCCAATATGAAGTCCACTAATCGCTAAAATATGTGCTGTCCCTGTCTGGATAAAGAGTGTGCGAATATGTGCTGGAATATTCTGCCGCTCCCCCAAAAGAATCGCACGCATGATACCCGATTGATTCGGCGTAAAACTTTGTTCGAGAATACGCGACAATTTCTTCTTTAAACGAAGCGAAAGTGCTTTTAAAGGATTTCCTTGGTTGCGCCCTATAATTTCAACAGGCAATGCTTTTTTTACACTTAAAATGGCACGAACACCTTTTCGCAAAAGATATTCTTTATACGAAAAACGATTATCTGTTTTAAAATTAAACGCCGGATAAATTTTTCCTTCAATTTTGAGATCATCCCCATAATGAATATCTCTCTCGCCAAAAACGTGAACCAAAACTTTTCCGCTTTTCTTTTTCCAGCCCCAGGGACTTTTGATACGTTTAATAACAAATTCAAAGGAATATTTTTTTGTTGCATGAAAATATTTTTCTTGAATATCAGAAACAACAATCCCTTCGACTGTAACAGGTGTTTTTCGATAGAATCGCACAACATTTGAAATATCATCAAGGCCAACGCTCTTTGTATTCTGAACAAGGGTCGCTCCAACTAAAAACAATGAAATAAAAATAAAGATAAGTGAAACTTTTGTTTTCTTCAGAAAGATATAACTTAAAAAGAATCCGACCAAACAAAGAGAACTTAAAACATAGAACGAAAAGTTTGTGTATTTCCCGACGAGAATGCCGAGACTAAGAAAAATAACCATGCTTAAAAATGGTCGGCGGGGCGTCATGATACGGGCAAAAGCTTTAGATACCGAATAATGACTTTATATTTTGAATGACTAATGCCCTTTATGCTTTTAAGCTCTCGCAATGTTTCAAACGGTTTTTTATCACGATATTCTATAATTCGATCAGCTGTCATAGGACCAATTTGAGGGATGTTCATCAATTGACTGCGGTCGGCTTGATTGATGTCCACCTTTGGATAAATTCTTTGATTATCAACAACATTAATCAAATTCCAAAGATTTGGATTTTGTTTCGAGGCATAATAAAAAAGACTCCCCAGGGCAACGGTTACCCCGAAATAAATAACAACAAGTCGCTCTTCTTTTGTTAAATGAAACATGCGCCCCCTATTAATCAAAATTTCATTGTAAAAATAATTTAAGCTGTTGGTCTTCGCTTTTCTTTTTTCTTTTTTCCTGCTGTTCGTACGATTTTAAATTTTCCTCAATATCAAGCAAAAATGGCGAACTTTGGGCTTCCCTTATTTTTCCGTAAAACATTCGCTTTTTAGATCGCAAAAGATACAGCGTTTTTTTCGCGCGTGTCATTCCAACGTAAAAAAGCCGCCTTTCTTCTTCTAAGTTAACTTCTCTGCCCTCTTGTTCTAACGGGATTAACCTCTTCTCGCATCCAGCGATAAAAACAACATCGAATTCTAATCCCTTGGCAGCGTGCAATGTTAAAAGTAAAACTTTTTCAGCACGAGGATCTCCGGCATCGTCTTCCTTTTGCAAAAAAACAATATCCGTAAATTCTTCGACACTGCTAGCTTCTTTGGCTAATAATGTGAGTTGAAAAATATTTTGCTCATTACTCTCTAAGTTCTCTAAATATCTACGAACCTCTGCGATATCTTTCATATTTTTTGTTTCCGAAATAACCTTAAGGGCACTTTCTTGTTGCGCCAAACGCTTATCGCCGGAAACCTGATACGGAATACCACTTCTCTTAAAAGCCTCTTCAAGCACACGCCCTTGAGCGTTCAATCGATACAAAACCGCCATGTCGCCAAAGCTATACTCACCATCAATCTCGCGGCCCACACGTTTAGAATCCTGAGAAAACATGCTCAGTCCTCCGACCATTTTCTCGATGGTATGCACAATATATTCAGCTTCGGCTTTATCTGTAGAAGCCTCAAAGATAACAAGATTTCCTTGGGCATGCATCTTAGCGATCAAGCTCGGAGCTCCAGAGTCTCTTGATTTCTCGATCACCTGACCTGAGGCCTTAAGAATATTTTCACTCGAACGATAGTTTTCCGTTAAGCTCATTTTTTGTGCTCCTGGAAAATCATCGGTAAACATATCAAAAAAACGTATATCACTTCCACGAAATCCATAAATCGCCTGATTGGGGTCACCTATCGCTGTTACAAAATTATTCGACGATATTATTGTTTTTAAAAAAACATGTTGAACATCATTGATGTCTTGATATTCATCAACAAAAATATAACGATATTGATTTTGTAATTTTATACAAATATCGCGATCTTTTCTCAAAAAATCAAGCGTGTTTATCAAAATATCATCAAAGTCAATAATATTATTTCTTTTCAAAAGCGCATCGTATTCTTTTCGATCAGAAGATTGCTCTTGCAAGCTATCTTTTTGTTTTTCATCGGATATTTTTTTTAACTTTTCTCGACGCTCTTTAATCGACAAATCAGGAAAAGAAACTTTAAAAATTCTACTAATCTCATCTGGCGATCCGATAGAAAAACTTTCTTTTGTCTGCTCGCGCAAAATCTTAAGGCCAATTTTGTGAAATGTGCCGACATCAACTTTTTGCATATTATCGCCTAGCTTCTTTGAGAGACGCTGTTTCATTTCATTAGCCGCTTTATTGGTAAACGTAATGGCGAGAACTTTTTTATTCTTGGAAAGATTTGGAACAAAAGACAGGATACGTTCTACGAGAGTATGAGTTTTGCCGGTTCCAGGGCCGGCAACAATCAGAAGGTGGCTATCCGCTAGGCTGACAGCCTCTTTTTGCTGAGAATTAAGAGTCAGGCTTTTATGCATAATGCAAAAATTAGAACAACGTTAACTGCTTGGTGAGCTTACTTCGCTCGTCATCTGAAAAAAGTTTAACAATGCCGTATTCACCATCATAGCCAGGTGCAATATTTACTTTTCCTTCGCGCATGCGCCTAACCCCTTCAGCAACTACATCACCGACACAAGCTTGGATGTCTTTGATTGGGCAATCACGCAAAATTGAGATTTCACCACCGAGCTTATTAAGCATTTTATGAAAAATCTCCTGAACAGCTTTTGAGCTTGGCCCCATGCCTCTAGCCTCGGCAACAACTTCTACAAGAGGAATCAGGCTATAATAAGGTCGAGCACGCTTTCCTTTTTCACCTTCTTTTCTATCGGCGAGTTCTTCAATACGCGCCATGACTCCAACTGTTACCGGCTTGCCACACTCAGGACATAAACCCTTATTTTTAATTGTCTCTTTGGGCGTTAAACGCACCTTGCAATCACGATGCCCATCGTAATGATATTTTCCCTCTTCTGGAAAAAATTCAATCGTTCCCAAAAAACCTTTATTTTTTGGATTCTTTAATGCTTTATACATTCCATCATAAGAAAATTCTGTATCAAAAATATTAGCCTCACGCGCAAGCTTTGGTGCGGAATGCGCATCTGAATTAGAAATCAAAACATAATCATCGAGCTGACTTAGTCGCCAATTCATTGCCGGATCTGAAGACAGTCCTGTCTCAAGGGCAAAAATATACTTGGTCAAATCACCATAACAATCCTCGACTCTATCAAATCCACTCTTGGAACCTAAAAGTGCAAACCATGGTGTCCAGATATGTGCTGGTACCAAAAAAGCTTTGTCATCGGCTTCTAGCGTTATTTCTAATAAGTTCCGTGAGTCTAAGCCCAAAATCGGACGGCCGTCCGAACAAATATTTCCAATGCTCCCGAGTTTCTTTTGAATCTTTCCTGCTACTTTCAAATTAGGCGCAAAAACCAGATTGTGGATTTTGCGCACCTTATCCATCTTCTTATAGATGCTTGAAATTTCGACTGACAAAACAAAACGCACCTCGCCTCGGCAAGACGCTGAAATATTCTTATCAATTTCTTTAGCATATTCTTCTTTTAATTTATAAAATCCAGGCTCGGCCTCTTCAAGTTTTGTTGTGATTTCCTTAAACCATGCAGGATGCGTAAAATCGCCTGTACTAAGAACATGAAGCCCTTTAAGCTGGCCCCACAAATAGAGTTCTTCTAAATTTAGGTTCTTACTGGTTGCACGGGAATATTTTGAATGAATATGAAGGTCTGCGTAGTATTTTGACATCAAACAACTATGTTTACGATTTTATTGGGAACAATAATAAAGCGTTTTATGGTTTTACCAGCGACATGCTCTTTGATTTTATCGTCAGATAAAACGATCTCTCTTAGAGACGCTTCATCGGCATCCAGCGGCACTTGGAATTTGCCGCGTACTTTACCATTAACCTGAGCGACAACCAAAACTTCATCAACCACAAGCGCTTTTTCATCATAAGTTGGCCAAGCGACTTCACTAATGGTTTTATCTTTCTTGCCAATCTTTTGCCAAAGTTCTTCGCATAAATGAGGAGCAATGGGAGCAAGCAGCAAAGCAAACACCTTACACGTCTGATTAACCAATCCTTGTTTTGGATCAGCATATTTATATTTTTCTGCATGATTCAGTAAAATCATTAATGCACTAATCGCCGTATTAAATTTATAATTTGAAAGATCTTCTGTTACCTTCTTTATGGTTCCATTTATTTGACGATTAAGCTCTTTGTCTTCGTCATCAAAATCTTTTTCTTCTGATTGCCCTGAAGTAAACCGATCGTCAATGTAATGAGAAACGCGACTCAAAAACTTCCACGCCCCCTCAACTGCGTTATCATTCCACTCTAGCTGATCTTCCGGCGGTGCCGCAAAAAGAATTGATAAACGAAGTGCGTCAGTACCATATTTCTCAATCACAGCGTCAGGATCAACAGTGTTGCCTTTAGATTTAGACATGACCTCACCATCTTTTAAAACCATGCCTTGCGTTAAAAGTCGCGTAAATGGTTCATCAAATTTTATCAATCCTAAATCTTTAAAGAATTTTGTAAAAAATCTTGAATACAAAAGATGCAAGATAGCATGCTCAATGCCGCCAATATATTGATCAACTGGCATCCAATAATCCGCATCTTTTTTAGAAAAAACTTCTTTTTCGTTGTGAGCTGAACAGTAACGAAGATAATACCAAGACGAATCAAAAAATGTCGCCATAGTATCTGTTTCACGTTTAGCATCCTTTTTACATTTAGGACACTTCACGTTTACAAAATCCTTGCACTTAGCCAAAGGACTTCCACCCTCACCTGTAATTTTAATATCCTCAGGAAGCACAACAGGTAGATTTTTTTCAAACACTGGCACAACGCCACAAGTATCACAATAAATAACTGGTATCGGTGTTCCCCAATAACGCTGACGAGAAATCAACCAATCACGCAAACGCCAATGCACAACACTTTTACCGATCTTTTCTTTCTCCATCCAATCAGAAATTTTCTTTAAAGAATCAACATTACCAATACCATTAAATTGCTCAGAATTTACCAGAACACCCTCATCTTCATAGGCCTCATCCAAAACATCAGAAGAAATATCAGGCCTCTTTGAATCTTGAATAACAATACACATTGGCAACTTGTGCTCTTTCGCAAACAAAAAGTCTCTTTGGTCATGAGCCGGTACAGCCATGATTGCACCCGTTCCATATTCCATTAAAACATAATCAGCAACCCAAATCGGAATCTTTTCATTGTTCACAGGATTAATCGCATAACTTCCTATAAAAATACCTTCTTTTTTAAGTCCCCCTGCAATACGATCGGTTTTGCTGACCTTCGCAATCTTTTCACAAAACGCTGCAACTTCTTTTTCTTGGGGAATACCTTTAATGAGATTAGAAACAAGTGGATGTTCCGGAGCTAAAACAACATAGGTGGCACCAAAAATCGTATCTTGGCGCGTTGTAAAAACCGGCAGATTCTCGCCAGTCCTTTCAACCTTAAAATAAATCTCGACACCATAGCTTTTGCCAATCCAATTCTTTTGCATCGCGACAACGCGCTCTGGCCAATCTTTAAGCGTATCAAGATCTTCTAAAAGCTTCTCAGAATAATCTGTAATCTTCAAGTACCATTGATTTAAATCTTTTTGTGTAACTTCTGACTTGCATCGCCAGCATTCACCCTGAATAACCTCTTCATTAGCTAAAGTCGTTTCACAGCTTGGACACCAATTCACAGATGAGGCTTTTTTATATGCAAGCCCCTTTTCCATCATCTTTAAGAAAATCCATTGATTCCATTTATAATAATCTTTATCACAAGTAGCGATTTCACGTGACCAATCATAAGAAAATCCCATCTTCTCAAAACCTTCATGCATCTCTTCAATACACCGATTAGTCCATTTGGAAGGATCCGTCTTATGTTTTATAGCAGCATTTTCAGCAGGTTGGCCAAAAGCATCATAGCCAATCGGATGAAGCACATTAAATCCTTGCATTTTCTTCATGCGGGCAATCACATCGGCAATAGTATAGTTTCGAACATGACCCATATGAATCTTGCCTGATGGATAAGGAAACATCTCAAGGACATAGTATTTTGGAATTTTTGTATCTTCTTTGACCTCAAAGACTTTGTTGTCTTTCCAAAATTCCTGCCACTTCTTCTCTAAACTTTTTATAGTCTGAATGTCGTAACTCATAGAAATCTATTTTATACTAATATTAATATTTTTAAAGGAAAATATTAAAGACAAAAAATGGGCAAGCTTTTAAAAGCTTGCCCTTGTAAAATTAAAGATAGGCTATGTTTTTATAAAAACATAGCCTATCTTCCTTTACCTTCTTATTTCTTAAACCCCAACTTCTAAATCTTTCTGATCAATCGTAACTTTTGGCGTTGACTCTGCCTTGTCTACAACAATGGTGTGATAATTAGTATCTGTCTTAAAATAATCTAACCCTCGCTCAATATATTGCTCATCTGTTTTCTTCGGATCAAAAAACTTTCGACACATCTCCCTAGCAACTTCAAGATCAAAAGCCTTACAGCAATAAACATCTACAGAAATATAATTTTTCGGCGTAAGCGTATGAATAACAATAGAGCTTTCAATCAAGGGCGCCCAACCCGAAAGACCAGCTTTATCTGGAAAACGAACTTCATCACTTCTAAAAATATTTGGCGGAGCTTGCTTTTCCATACCTAACGCATCAACAATATCATCTAAGAATTGATAGCACAAAGAAAGGTCATCACACACACCTTCTTTGCATTCGTATAAATCTAAAAGCAATTGATATCCAAATATTTGATTCGTCATTTTTTCTTTTATCCTTCCAAACTCAAATTATTTTATAGGATAACTATCTTTATACTATAAATACATCAATAAAAGCAAGAAAAAAACTTTTTTAATTATAAAAAATCATCAAAACAAAAAATGCTAATAAAACACAAAAAGTCATAAAAAATAGCACAACCTTAAAATTCGAATACCGAATTCTTCCTAAAAATCCTTTTCCTGCTCTCTCAAGACTTTGACCGCAATGATGACACAAAAGAGCATCATCATCGATAATCAACATTCCACAATGCGGGCAAGTATATTCACTCATCTGCTCTCCTTTAAATGAACACGTAATTCATGGAACATCCGTGAACATAAATCACGGTGCAAATTTATCCCGACACGCGAAGCGTGTCGGGATTAATGTATTAGTCGGCATCGATCTAATAAAGGATGCCCAGCATACATAAATCGATTTTGCGAGTCCAAAACCCTAGCGGGACGAGTCAGAACTTTCCATTATTTAACTTCTTTCTTAAATAAATCATCAAGATCGATATCGCTGCAGGGGTTACCCCTGATATGCGATGTGCTTGCCCTAATGTTTGTGGGGCAAAATGTTTTAGCTTATGTTGAATTTCAATCGACAACCCAGAAATGCTAGAATAATCAAATCCCGACGGAATTTTGATATATTCAAGATGTTTAAAGCGTTCGACATCTTTTTGTTGCCGTGCGATAAATCCTTGATATTTTATTTCATACTCAATTTGATCAATAATCTGCTTTGAAAAATCTTTAAGCTCACCATCAAAAGGTGCAATCATTTCATAAGAAACTCCGGGACGTTTTAAAATTTCGGATAATCGCGTTGTGTTTCGCAAAGGCGCACTATGATTTTCCGTTAAAATTTTATTTATTCCTTCTCCAGGATCAATACGCATTTGTCGTAAGCGTTCGATTTGTTTTTCAATCACATCATACTTTTCTTTTATCGCATCATAACGCTCTTTAGAAATAAGCCCTAAACGAAGGCCATGCTCGCACATACGCTTA
Source organism: Candidatus Aceula lacicola (assembly GCA_030765785.1). Taxonomy (GTDB): domain Bacteria; phylum Omnitrophota; class Gorgyraeia; order Zapsychrales; family Aceulaceae; genus Aceula; species Aceula lacicola. The sequence continues at coordinate 39,582 of JAVCCC010000056.1, forward strand.
TCAGCGTTATCTTCACGTACAATCAAACGATATTCAACACGTGAGGTAAACATACGATACGGCTCGTCTGTTCCCTTGGTAACTAAATCGTCAATTAAAACACCAGTATATGACTCATCCCGTCCTAAAATAAAAGGTTCTTGATTTTTTACCTTTAACGCAGCATTGATCCCAGCGACAAGTCCCTGGGCGGCGGCCTCTTCGTACCCTGTGGTTCCGTTGATTTGTCCAGCACAAAAAAGTCCTTCAATCCTTTTTGATTCCAGTGAAGACTTTAATTCCGTCGACGGAATGACAGCATGTTCAATCGAATATCCATAACGCACAATACGCGCATTCTCAAGTCCTTTAATCGAATGTACCATTTTTTCTTGAACATCCTCTGGTAATCCTGTCGAAATTCCATTTGGATAATATAAATCTTCATCCAATCCTTCTGGCTCTAAAAAAACTTGATGCCTTTCTTTATCAGAGAATTTTACTAATTTATCTTCAATCGAAGGACAGTAACGCACACCCGTAGACTTTATCTTTCCAGAATACATTGGAGAAAGATGAATATTATCTTTAATAATTTTATGCGTCCTTAAATTCGTAGCGGTAATATAGCAAGACAAAAGTTTTTGTGTTTCCGGAATCTCTGTCGTTAAAAAAGAAAACGGCACCGGAACCTCGTCGGAATCTTGGCGAACCATCTGCGTAAAATCAATCGTTTTTCCATCAATGCGAGGCGGTGTTCCCGTTTTAAAACTTAGCAATTCAAATCCTAAACTTTTCAAACTATCGGCAAGCTTATTCGATGCTGACTCATCAATGCGACCCGCGGACGTAGTTTTCTTACCAATATGAATCTTACCATTTAAAAATGTTCCTGGCGTCAAAACAACAGTTTTAGCATAAATTTCTTGCCCTGATTCCAATCGAATACCATAGACTAAATTCTCACGCACTAAAATATCAAAAACTTTTCCTTCTAAAAAAAACAAATTTTCTTGATTGCGAACCACATCTTGCATATACAACAAATACTGTTTTCGATCTGATTGACATCGTGACGAACGCACAGCTGGACCTTTTGACGCATTAAGCTGGCGAAATTGAATTCCTGTTTTATCTGCAGCTTTTCCCATTTCGCCTCCAAGAGCATCAATTTCTTTAACTAACTGTCCTTTACCTACACCCCCAATAGCAGGATTGCAACTCATCTGACCAATCGTATCAAACGAAAAGTTCACCATTAAAGTACCGCAACCCATGCGAGCCGCCGCTAATGCCGCCTCAACGCCAGCATGGCCTGAACCTATGACAATACAATCATATGTTTTATTTAATACATTCATTCTCTGTCTAATTTATTTTGTTTTTACCGTGATATACGTATTGGCTAGAGTTAGAACAGCTAAAATAACAACAATGATGTTTAAATCTGTATAACGAAAACTTGTAAACGTAATCACCAAAATACCAATTAACGTTAATACCCATAGAGCATACATCATAATTGTAATTAATTTATTCACTTTTCCTCCACATGCTTTTCCTAATTTTTAACGCCTATAAGAATACCTTTTTCATGTTGTCTTGTCAACAAGACTTAAGAAAGCTGGAATTATTTTAAAAGAATTTTAAATCTTGGGAGATGAGCAAGATTCGCGGACAACAAGCTCAGGGTCGAGCAAGCTTCTAACAGGCGTATGCCTGCGGCCACCGACAATCGCGTTAAGATGACGCACCGCATCTTCTGCCATCTTAAATAACGGCTGATGCATCGTTGTAAGACCAACGGAACCATATAAGCCACCTGGATTATCGTCAAATCCAATGACGGATAAATCTTCTGGAACCTTAAGACCTTTTTCAATGGCCACGTTAATAATTTCAAGAGCCATATCATCACTTGCTGAAAAAATAGCAGTAGGCTTATCTTTTAAGGAAAGCAGGTGCTCAAGCCCTAATCGAGCACTTCTTCGAGAATAATCACCTTCATAAATATAGTCATCGTTGATGGCGATATTTTTTTTCTTTAAAGCATCTTTGTAGCCCTGGAGTCTATGCAACCCGCTTTGGGTCTGAAGACTTCCGGTAACAGTGGCAATCTTTTGATGGTCAAGGCCAAGAAGATATTCTGTCGCTGTTTTGGCCCCTTTAACATTATCAACAGCAATATAATTGACCTTTAAATCTTCAACCACATTGTTAATAACCATGCATGGGATGCCTTCGGCAAGAGTAGCTTCGATTTGCTTACGGTTCTCAATGATGTCAGCAAAAATAACACCGCCAACATTGTTTGTATTGAGCGGGTTATACCCGTTAGTAATATGAAAAATTAAATCAAGCTTTAGTGTTTCGCAGGCATGCCCAATGCCTCGAATAATTTCAATGGCATAAAACGAATGAAAAATGCCAGGGTATCCTGGCATGACAAGACCAACAGCAGTATTTAAGCCTTTAGCTAAACGCTGCGCACTAACATTAGGTTTAAAATTAAGGTGGGCAACCGCTTCTTCGACTTTAGCGCGATTTTTCTTGGAAACCGTTAAAACATTGTTGATAACACGAGAAACAGTGGTGATAGAAACCCCTGCTCGTGCCGCAACGTCTTCAATGCTGATTTTCTTTTTGCTCACGGTAGTAGAAATACTCTATTTAACAACATCCCCGGCTTTAAGCGGCGCGGATATCTTAATGATATCAGCAGCAGAGATATCTTTTCGAACTTGAATAACCTCTAGGTCTCCGATGTACTCGTCATTACGATACACTGTCAATTGGTCGCCGATCTTAATACCTGTTTCTTCACCAAGATCGATGATAACAAAATTATTTTCATCATTAACACTAATAATCTCACCAGATGACATTAGAACAATTGGAGCGCCAAAACTTTCTTCTGCGCGTGCTGAAGAAGAACCATTGACAATGATTGGCGGCAAGATAACTTCTTTTTTCTCGCTCGAAGAAACATCTTTGCGCAACTTTTCATCGATATCCATTTTGATATCCATGACTTCTTCAATACGGCCTTGAACAATAATTTCAGTTTCAGCTAGTCTCTTCTCAACTTTTGCTTTCTGATCTTGAACCTTTGCGACGCTTTTTTCAAGTGCAAGCTTAATATTATTAAGCTGTTTGATTTGCGCACGCAACATTAAATTTTCATCTTTAATTCTTTCTAGTCGTTCATTAACATATTTCTTATCATTCTTTTCACGCACTAAAGCAATAGAAAGACTGTCGGTAATTTCACCATTATATGTCAGCTTCCTCTCAGCTTCCTCTCGAGCATTCTTTAAATACCCAACTTCCAAATCTAAATCAGAATTCTTCTTTCGAAGCTCTTCAACATCCATTGCACCTTGATCTAACTCTGTTTCTAATTTACTAATGCGAATCTCAAGCTCTGTCTTTTCTCTTAAGATTCCTGCCCAATGTTCTTCATCTACTTTTCCACCCATAGAATCAAAATCAGGACCGCGCACGACAACAGGTTCTTTTTTTACAGCAGCTACTTTTTGCTTTTGTGCTTTCTGCAATTTTACAATTGCGTCATCGCGTTCTTTCTGCACTTCCTGATAACGAGATCGCCATTCTTCTTTTTCATCAATCGTTTCTTCGACGCGCGATTTTAAATCTTGCATCCGACCAGAGAGAGCATCAATCTCATCTTCCAAGTCTTCTTTTTGAGATACAAGCGCCTCGGCTTTCTTTTTTATGTCGTCGACTTCGTCAGCAGCGGCTTTATTCTTTTGTTGATAGTCTAAAGCTTTTTTCTTATGCTCGACAACTTGTCCTTGCAATTGCGTATTCTTCTCATCAAGATCAGTCTTTTGGCTAAACGTCGATAAAGCAACGGCAACGCTTACAGCTAAAAGCAAACATAAAATAAAAATAACTTGTTTTGCTGCTTTTGACATAATTCCCCTCTTTGTATTAAAGTTAAAAAATAAAAGATAAATACATTTATATTATTAATTTTAATATATCAAACTATTAAATATAAAACAAGGAAAAGAATGTTTTTTTATCTATAAAATTCAAAAATAGAAAAGGGGGGGCAATAAAATTGCCCCCCCCTTTTAAAAACATTTATTTCTAAAAATTTATTCGTATCGAATATCGTCTAAATAAAATATACAATTTTCTGGGTTCACGTCCACATTCGTTGACCAGGAAAAACCGCCACTAACATAAGAAAGGTCTTTTCCTCTCAAATCAACAACATATTGTTTCCATTCTGGCGTCAAAACAACAGGTCCAATAAACGCTGTGTCTGTGTCTGGATAATCCCCCGTGATACCACCCATCTTAAATTCTTCAATACGCTCGCCACCCTTTTCTCCTTTGGCCCAAAATGTTAGCTTAGTTGCCCCCTCTAAGTTATACCCGCCTTTTCGATTACCCCAATTATTAGCTGGATTTTGCCAATAAACACCGACCCAGCGTGCCCCTTGTTTAGAGCATTCAACATCATAGGCGATGCGAAGACAAGTTCTCTCAGAATGACAATCTTCTATCCAACGATTAGAAAATTCGAGACATGACCCATCTGGCATAAAACCAGAAGGAACAAAATGATTGTCCCGAGAACCAATATTGGTATAAACAGGAAAAGGTTTAAAAGAATTTTCAGCCTTGGTTTGCACTTCTTTTTCTGCTGCAGGAGTCGATGGTTGACCGCATCCGATCACAACAACGCATAAGAACAGAAAAAGGGCCTTGAGAATCTTGTTCATACGTCCCCTTTCAATAAAGCCTTTTACATCTTTACTTGCCATGGAATTTTTTCTATCGCTTTAAGCGAAGAAATTACATCTCTTCAATTTCAAGAAGTCTTTGCTCTGCGCCTTCAGCTGGTTTCCAAAACCATCCTTTAGGATCCCAGGCTTGTGCAAAATAATAATTGTCAATCAATTGATTGAATGATATTTTTGCTTCTTCTGTCATACCGGCTTTCTTATAAGCATCGCCTTGAATAAAAAGACAAGTTCCAACGTCATTAAGAGCCCAATATGAAAAAATTTCCTCATTTGTTTCCCAAGGAAATTCTGTTAAAGAAGCTTGCATCTCTTTTGCTTTGGCACCATACAGTTTAATACATTTATTGGTATAAAGCAAAACAGACTCTAGATCATCCGCTGCATAAGCTTCCCAGGCTTTGGTTGCAAGACCTGAAGAAGTGGAATCACTGAAATCTGCATCAAGACCAGCTTCAATCGCATCTAATTTTTCTTGTGCGGCTTCTGCTGGTTTCCAGAACCATCCTCCAACATCCCAGCATTGACCATAGGAATAATTGTCGATTAGCTTCTGATATGTTTCTTTGGCTTCATCCATCATGTTAGCTTTGCGATAAGCCTCAGCCTGAATAAAAAGACATGTGGCAACATCATTCAAAGCCCATTTCTTAAAAATATCTTCTTTTGGACCTTCAACGTATCCATCCATAGATGCTTGCATTCTTCTAGCTTTCTCGCCGTAAAGCTCAATACACTTATTTGTGTAGGCTAAAACAGCTTCGATGTCTCCTTTTGACAATGCATCCCAGGCCTTAGTCGCTAAGGTGACTGATCTGTAATCACCAAAGTTATACGCCGATGAGATCGCAGGACTGACAAACCCAATACCCAAAATCAATAGGGCACAAATTAAGATTTTTCTCATAACCCACTCCTCCTTATTAATAGTTTATATTACTATATTTAACCTAATTTTAAAAAGTATAGCATACTTTTTCGCACTTTGCCGAAAATTTTACTAATTCCAGACACTTTTATAATAATCATACACTTTGCGCAAATGGCGCAAAAATGGACTATTTTTGCCATTTCCTTGGCCTGTTAGGCCAAACCATTCCTCATACATATAGCCATCTGGAAAAGGACCCAAGGCACCTGCGGTTTTGTCATGAAATGCCGGCTCATAATTCTTCCACCACTCATCAATCCACTGAAAAACAACACCTCCAATGGCATTTCCTACGCCATCCGCTGTTCCGGCTGAATTCAATATAATATCACTCCAAGCCCCATTATGGTAATCCGCCTGTGCCTGCTCTGCATCTTCACGACTTAAGTGATTGGCATAAGCCGGACAACCATATTCCGTAATAAAAGCAGCTTTTCCAGAAGCATCAAAAACTTGATCCCAATAAGATCCAAACCCGTAATCGCCACGATAAGCATTAGCTGCAAACGCATCGACCGATGGACAATTCTCTGCAAAAATATCTAAGAAAAGCGTGTCTCCATTAGATATCGCCACAGGGTGATTCCTATCAATGCTCTTAATCATCTGCGCAACTTCTTCAACAAAGGCATAATAAGCATGCGGTTTTTTATCTGCATTGCATCCTAAACCATAATTATTTTCATTGCCTAAAAGCCACATCAGAATATACGGCTCATCTTTGAACTCTTCAACCATCTTTCGAACAGATTCCAGCATAGTCTTCTTATGCTCTGGATTTTCATAATCTGTTCCTTCAAACCATGTCGCACCAGAACCAAGTGCATATTTTCCTAAGAAATCTCCCATAATCACCATGATGCCGTAATCTTCATACATTTTTCGAAGAAGTTCTTTGTTAGGATTATAAGGTTGCTTATAAACGCGTATCGTATTAACACCCATATCTACCAAAAGCTGAAAATCACCAACAACGGGTTCGTCCTCATCTTGAATATTATTTAAGTTTTTATCCACCCAAGAATCATAAGGACCATCAGCAAGACCATTATGATTAATGTCCTCAATCATCCAATCAGCCAATGTTCCCTTGTCAGGACTTTGCCCAACTTTTGTGGCTTGATAGGTCACAGCCTGAATCATAAAAGGTTTGCCGTCGACCAAAAGTTGCCAATGGCCTGTCTCCGCACATTGAATAAGACGCACCTTTTTACCGCCAATTGATTTTTTAAAATTCTTGATACGACGATCACAAGTTCTTTTTGCAAAGAATGATTGAAACTTTTCAACAACTTTATCCCAAAATGTTTTTTTGCGCAAAGTTCCAGGCCATGTCAAAACAATATCGTTAGCGATATCATTATCGAAACCGTTTATGACTTGAATTTTAGCATCTTCATATTTCAGATCCAGCTCTGGATGCACTTTAATAATATGTCTAATTTTTGCAATGGCAGCCTGCCCTGGATACCAAGGCGTGTTCCAATATGTTCTTCCTACGGAAGACGGAAAATGAATCTGAATCGCACGATAAGCTTTAAGCGCATCATAAATCATATCCGCTTTCTCAAGAATAAGCCCGAGATAAAAAAGCTTAACACCCTGCGGTTCCGACGCCGTTGCCCATTTATAAAAAGCTTTCTGAAGATCATCAGTCTGAACATAATCCCAATGGCTTCTCGATAAAGCACCTTCTTTCTGAAATTTTCGATACATTGGATCTTTTAAGACACCACTTGTATTTGGATAAATGCCTTCACCAATAGCCTTCATTAGCCCGGCAGGATCATCCATAACGTATTGATAATCTTTTGTTCCAACATTTTCAAAATGACCGTATTTCTTATAATCAATCACTTCTTCTGTGCCAGGAAATGCAAGCGTTGGCATTGTTTTAGATCCACGATCAATCTTAATTTCCTTTTTCTCCTCTTCTTTTCCTCGAAGCTTATCTACACTTGCCTGGCTTTTTTCAGCCACCGACCAATACCACCCTCGAGGATCCCAAGACTGTGCCCAAAAATAATCATCAATCGCTTGCTGAAAAAGCTCAATGGCTTTATCTATTTCTCCTCTATTCATCAAAGCTTCTGCATGAATAAATAAACATGTGGCAACATCATTAAGCGCTTTGTACTCATCCTCTGTCCCCTTAAGAGGAAAAGCGGTTAATGTTGCCTGCTGTTGCTTGGCTTCATCGCTATATTTCTCAACACACTCTGTGGTAAGACGTTCAATCTCTTCAAAATTTCCGCTTGAAGACGCTTCCCACGCCTTCGGAACATAGTCTTGAAAGGTTAATACTTGCGCAAAACTGCTTGTGACAGTTAAACAAAAAATAAAAAAAACGAATGTCCGAAATAAAATGGACGGGCGATTTGAAAATAATATTTGTTTCATTAACCGACGGCTCCTGCTGTTAGGCCTTTAATAATATGTTTTTGCATAAACAGATACACCAAAACAACTGGCGCAACGGTAATCGTTAAGCCAGCCATTAAAAGAGGATAATCTACGCTATGCGTCCCTTGAAAAACCATCAATCCACGCTGCAACGGCATCAATGACTTGTCGTTTAAAAGCAACATGGCTAAAATATATTCATTCCAAACATTCAATGTATTAAAAATGACAACAACCGCAATCGCCGGACGCGCCAAAGGCAATGCCACATGCAACCAAATGCCGAGCTTGCTGCATCCATCTATGCGAGCCGCATCCTCTAAGGCCGACGGCATTTTATCAAAAAATGTTTTCATTATATAAATACTCAAGGAAAGTCCGACATTAATCATACATAAAATATATCCAATGCGCGTATTCACAAGATGGAGCTTGTTCATCAAAACATAAAGCGGAACGAAACTCCCTGGCAAGGGAATCATCATCGCTGCCAAAAACATATAAAAAAGAAAATTGCTTCCAGGAAATTTTAGACGAGAAAAAGCATACGCGGCTAAGGACGAAATCAAAACAATACCAAAAACAACGCATACTGTGTAAACAACGCTGTTGATAAAATACATACCAAAGCCACCCTTTGTCCAGGCAAGATAAAAATTCTGAAAATGAATTGTGCTTGGGATAAGTCCTTTATCGACAAATATCGTCTGATTAGTCATTAATGCCGAACGAAACATCCAAATAAATGGAAACAAACATGTCATGGCTACAGCCATTAAAAATGTATGCACAAAAATCGAACTTATTGTTTTAGTTATTTTATAGCGATTAATACTCAACAGTGGACCTCTTTTTATTCTTGCTTAGCTTTCTTTGATATTTTATTAAGCATAAATGAGCCAATCATCAAAATCAAACCAAATACAATGCCTTGCGCACAAGCATAGCCAAACCGACTCATTCCTGTCATAGACGCTAAGATACGCGTAACGGGAACTTCCGTATGATAAACCAATCCCTGGCCAACCATCGAAAGCACCAAGACAAAAACCTGCATCGATCCTAAAATTGTTAAAATCATAACCATAACGAAAACCGGAACCATCATAGGAACGGTTATATTCTTAAACGTACTAAAGACGCCTGCTCCGTCAACATGAGCAGCCTCATAAAGCTGACGATCAATCGTTTGCAAGCCTGCCAATAAAATAATAAATCCCCATCCAAATCCTTTCCAGCTATGGACAACGGCGATACACGTCAAAGCGGTGTCAGGATCAGATAACCAATTATGAACAAGATGATTTAAATGAACTTTCGTAAGAAAATAATTTAAAAGACCAATCGGTTTCCCGGATTGCATTCCAGAATTTAAAATCCATTGCCAAATTAAACCAACAACAACTTCAGATAAAACAGGTGGAAGATAAAAAACAATACGATAAAATTTACGCATGCGAATATCGCGATCACACGAAAGAGCAAGCGCAAAAGCCAACATGTTCTGAAAAGTAAGAGCAATAAGGGTGATATATCCTGCATGCCCTATCGACGACCACCAGACTTTGTCTTGCATAATTTCTTTAAAATTACCAAGACCAATAAAGTCACGAGCTAAACTAATGCCGTTCCACTCATGCATGGACAAGTTTAAAATTTCAAAAAATGGATAAATATAAAAAATAGAAAAAATCACAACTGCGGGCAGGATAAACAAATAATTTTCAGCAACGCCTTTAAATTCTAAAAACGAAAATTTATCAAACACTCTGTTCTTCATTGTCTCATCGATCTCTTTTTAACTTTTTCTATCTCACGAACTTTAACTTCTTGAACAGCTTGAGCCACTTCTTCAGGCGTTTTTTCGCCAATGATAATCGACTGGATTCCCTTGTCAAATGTCTCAGAAACTAAAGGATTTTCATTGTATTTCCAAATAGAAGGATGTGTCGTTTCATCCATAGCGCTCGCGAATTGCGAAAGGATTTCTGGAATAGCGGACAGCGCATATCGGTTAGCGGGTAAATTCTTTGTTTTTTTGGATAAAAAAGCTTGCTGATCTTTTGCGGTAAGCCATTTTAAAAAATCAATAGCTTGTTGTTTATTTTCCGAAATACCATTAACCACAAATGATGACCCTGCTCCCCCCCAAATGCTCATCGGTCTTTCTTCGTTGATAACAGGTGGCAACATGACTCCATAATTTAAATCTTGATTCATGTCGTTGTAGACATTCACACACCAGGATCCATTAAATGCAAAAGCAGCGCGACCTAATGCAAAATCCTGTTCGGCATATTTATTGCCTTTGGCAACAATGCCCTTAGCCAAGGCATTATTTTTGCGCAAAACTTTAAATATGTTAAAAACTTTTATCCAATCTTCATCTGTATAAGGAACTTCACCTCTATATGTTGCCATTATTTTTTCTTCACCCATAATATTAAAGGCATAATTCGATGCAAAACAATCAACCATCCAAGTCTCCCCCCATCCCGAGACAAGCCCTTCAATCCCAATACGATTCAGCGTAGAAATATTTTTAATAAATTGCGCAAAAGTTTTTGGGTAGCCCTTAATGCCAGCTTTGGTCAAAAGATCTTTATTGTATAACATTTGAATATTCGTGACATCAATGGGCACTCCATAAATACCTGGCTTAACGTTATAAATATTGTCTTCTTTAAACCGATTCACATTTAATGCTTTTTCAAAAAGACTTTTTTCCCAAGCTCCTTCGCTCGCATTAAAACTTTCAGTTAAATCAGCCACAAATCCACTATTAATAAACGCAGCTCGTTTTTTCTTTTCTCCCAAAATACCATAAATATCTGGCAATACACGTGCTTGAGCCGCAGCAACAATCTTCTTAGAATACTCATCAGATGGCGCATATAACTCAAAGTTAACTTCAATTCCCGTTTGTTCTTTATATTGTTCGGCGAGTTCTACGAAGACTTCTTGGCGGTCAGTCATCCAGTGCCAAATATTAACAACATTGGCTTGATTTCCTTGTGAACATCCCATCAAGAAAAATGTGATACAAAAAAGAAATAAAAAGAGTTTTCTTATTAAAATTTCTGCCCCCATGTCACATAGAATGAATGAGTCATTTAGAATACAAATTAATTGAAATGGCAGTATAGCATAGCGATTTTATTTTGTCAAAATTAGAATAAACAAGAGAAAAAATCCAAAAAACTCACTTTTTTAAATAAAAAGATTCTTGAGATAGCTTGGTTTTCTTAAAGATTATATGGTATACTGAATAAAACATATCATCTTTATTAGTAGTTTTAATAAAGATAAGAGCTTTCACTTTTTTCAAGGAGACTATTTTGAAAACGCCTTATAAACACATGAGGTTGTTGCCTTATTGCGCAATAGCACTATGGGTATTTCTTATTTTCACCCCCTGCCCTACTTTTGCGGCAGATTCTTCAATGGATGTTGGCATCATACTTTATCAAAGAGGGAACTATGATGAAGCTTTGATGGAATTTCGAAGAATCCTAGCAACTAATCCCGACAGCAAAGAAGCTCGAAAATATATTAAACTAGTCAGAACATCTAAAAATCTTTTGGAAGAAAAAACGAATCTTACGAAACAAGCTTCTCCTAAAGTCAAAAATATCAAAACACGTAAATCACAAACAACAAATGAGCTAGACGCACTTGAAAAAGAATATCTTAAAAAAAGACACCAAGATCTTGTTTATGCAACAGAACCGGAAGAATCTGAAGAAATAATCGTTCCTATCGAAGAAGTCGAAATAAAACGCAGATCAAAACCCATCTCTCCTTTTGGCACCTTCTACGAATCCGAAAAAATATACGACGATGCTGTTGCAGAAGAATCAGATAAAACAGTGGAAATTCACGGCGAGATTCGCCTTGGCGTGGGATACGATGTTTCAAATAATGATTTTATTTGGAAAAGAGCCAACTTTGATTTAAATGAAAAGAATTGGCGTATGATTTCATGGAACCAACTTAACAAAAGAGTTGATACTTACGATCCAGGCATCTTTGACCGACTTAGTGTTGACATTGATGCCGATCCAAAAGATAGCAAGTTCTCTTATCATGCAAACATCACGGTTGATCCATGGAGCTATACTGGAAAAACTCAAAAAGTGACTTTGCAGGGTGTTGGCGGCGACAGTGTTGATGTTCAATTCCTTTATTGGGGCAACAACGGGTATACTGTCAACAATGATGTTTTTACTCTTGAAAACGGAGATATGATCGCTCTTCCAGAGCTCAAGGTTGTCAATTCCGTTCTTCCAGCTGGATCAGTCACATCAAAGTTTAATAATACTTTTAATTATCCAGAAATGGAAGTAACAAACGATTTCTGGCCCTTAAGAGAATTCTGGGTTAATTACGAACCAACCGACGAAATTGCGCTTCAGGTCTTCCCTTATGCATTTGAAAACAAAGCCTTAAGTTCTAACGATCCACTTAGGCTATCAAACAATCATATCTGGTGGGAAGAAAGTCCTTGGATGAGAAACTGGTCACCTGGGCACATTAATGCAGGAGCAACTCCTGAAGATTTTATGAAAGGTCGATGGAATGGTGACCTTGCATTTCAAACACGCGATAGTGACGGAAAGCGTCTAACAACACTTCGAGGTTTTTCTCTTAGCACAATTACCGACGACACAACAATGGATGTTGTCATCGCATCACCTAAAACATTGTGGCAAGACTATGAAGAAGTCGACGCTATTCCAGGAAGCTTTCGCCTTCAGCACAATATCTCTGATAATCTTTATGTTGGCAACATCGAAAATATTCATCTTGGTCTTATTAACGGAAAGATTGACACTTACAACGTTGTTACCGGCTACGACACTGGCTGGCTTGTAAATCCAGGACTCCAATTAAAAGCAGAATATGCTTTTTCTTTTTACGAACAAGATCGATCTTTCCAAGACTATGACACGCGCAGTAATGGCAGCGCCTACGATCTTTCTCTCGTTGGATCTACTAATGATATTGAATCTCCAGGTGATGATTATTTAACAATTCAGCCAGAAGAAGATGATGATTATTTCTTTAAAACACAATTACGCATGACGCGTATGGACAATGGTTTTCAATCAAGTTTGGCAACTTACCACGAAACTCGAGATGATCAATTCTGGAGTCGACACATTACGTTTCGCGAACCAATGGATTTTACTGACATTAAATATTGTGACATCGAACCGTTTCGCATTGGAAACAGTATTGATTACGGCCGTTACG
>JAVCCC010000027.1 GCA_030765785.1 Candidatus Aceula lacicola
ATGTTTGATATGACTATCTTTAAAGCCTTAATCATTGTTTCTTTTAGACGCTCAAAAGTTTGAGGGTAATTACCACAAGTGCTTATTTGCATGGATTTTCTTGACAATTTCGCTGCAGGTGAATTGGGTGCAGTAATTTCGGCAACTAAATTATAGCTTCTTGTTTTCCAGGTAATCCATTCCGGACTATCTTCACCACAATATCGAGTAGGGTCTGTGTCGCTAGGATAGCAGAAATTCTGAAAGGTGAATTTTTCTCCTTCTTCAATAAGACTTTGTATTAGATTCAGTAATTTTCTTTTCATCATTTTTTTCTAGAGAAACCCTAAAGTAATTGTTTCAATTCCGGCAGTTCCGGGGACACGCTCTAGTCCTTAAAGGGGATACCTGTTTATTTTTCCAATCCCTAATAACAATCTCCTCACCCTTTTGCTCCAGCTCCACCATTTGCTTAGCGCGCCAGCCAAGCTTCTGCACCCACTCTTTAGGAAGCGTGACCATATACGTATATGTTCCTGTTTTGATAAGCTTTCTTTTTTCTTTTTTCGTTTCAGTCATACTACATAGCTCCTATATAGGACGTGCTATTCACCATATGCCTATGTCAATTTTTTGTCAAGAAGCTTCTACGGCAGCAATTTCTTTCGGATCAGGAAAAGGAAGTATTAAAGAAAGATTGTTATCTTGAAGTTCATATTCCGGCTTCTTAAGAACAACAGTCATTAATTCTTTTACGCTAGAAGTAGCGTCAGTTTTTCTAGCAATAAATATCGGCACCATAAAACCGTCGTGATAGAAAATCTGGCTATTCTTTGGCCACCGAGTTAAATCCTTTGTTTTATATGTGAACCAAAGCACATCATGATGCCATAGCGAAAATGATCCAAACCCAATATTCTTTAAAAAATCATCCCCGAAGAATTCAATATTAAAATTAGGCATAAACTGAATTTGCAATGGAATTGGCCGCTGTGGTATAGCAAAAAACATTATTACAAACGGTTTATGTTCATGTGCGCATATCATGCTATCGCTCGGTCTGTTCATAAACTTTGAAACTGGCAAATGCTTAGGCTCACTTATGAGAGCCGTAAACAAGTGCCTTGGACCAATTATGTTTTCTTTAGCATTTAATAAATGGAGACCTTCTATTCTCTCAGGATCAATTAATACCCCACTCTTTCTAAATTTTGTTACACCAGAACCGTGTAAGCTTAACTTCTCAGAATTTGATGGCGTATCTATATTTTCAACTATAATGCCTCTTTCAGTGTTTACAAAACGCATCCATTTTGATTCCGAGAAATCAGGCCATCTACAATAAATACTGCCATCTTTTTCTTGAGTAAAAGAAAAAATTTGAAAATAATCTTTTTGATTACAACTATAAAATAATCGTCTTTTATTTGGTTTGATCATATAAATACTTATTTAAGTTACTCTAAATACCTGTTACCTAGTAATTTTATATCAAGACCACAAAGTCATCAATTATATTTCTGAGCCAAACCATTATTTAATAATTCTTGGTTCAGAAATATACCTTTACTCGCCACAACATTTTCATCATCTTCCCCCTCTAAAAAGAAAATATTGGCGAGGTAGCGGTCATATTTGTCGCTCTTGTGCGTTTGCACAATAATAAATTTGCAGTTTTTAAGCGTGTCTTCAACAAAGCGTTTGGCTTTTTGGCCTGCTTGAGTATTTAACTCTGGGCAATCAATTCCACAAAGACGCAATTTTTGACGCGTCAGCGTTTCAAAGCCGCAATCAATCTTGCTCCAGAGCGTGTCACCATCAATAATTCTTTCAACGTAGGCTTTATAAGTGTATTGGGGTGCTTTGCTAATCACGGATAAAAGCTTTTGTGTGCTTTTAAGCTCACGAATAATATTAAAACCAAAATCAATAAACAGCTTTCCTTTTTTAGGCACAATTTCTTGAGCCTCAACAACTGCGTACGTGTTGAGCTCTCCTCTTTTGAAAATAATTTTATGAATTTCCGTTGGATTTTTAAGCGGTGGGTTTTTTGGAAATTTAAGCGCGAGCTGCTTTTTAAGCTCGCGCGAAGAGAGATTTTGTTTAAGACAGCGTTGCTGCCATTTATTGCGTTTGTCGTCGTCTTTGATTGTAAGAAGTGCTTGGTAGTGATTCCAGCCCAATTCTTCGTGCGCACGAGGAATTGGGAACGTTTGATGAAGCCGGACAGCTTGATGAAGAGTTGTCTCACCAACTTCGAGATCCTTTGCCAACCTCTCAAAAAGATGCTCGCCGTATTCGGCGCGGTCTGAGTGGTGAAGCAAATGCTTTGAAATGGCTTGGCCTATTTTCCAGTAGGCTGTGATTTTGGTGTGCTCAATCTTTTTCTTACTGTTTACAATTTCGTTTTTGATAAAACTGGTGAGCGTTTGATAGGTGTTGTTTGTGAGTGCTTTAGACAGACTATTCAATTTACACCTCCTGTAACGACGCAGGGATTTTAATAAGGGCATAATTTACGGACGCGCTAGCAACGTAAATTAAATCCCGAAATAACCCCAGGAGCCTTCTGTGGCGACGCGGGGTATCCTCTAAAATAAATGAATTTCTAATATCTGTCAAGAAACTATAAAAGAGCCCTTTGATCGCTAGATCAAAGGGCTCTTTTAAAAACAACACTAATTTCAAAAAACGACTTTACACCGCTGGCTTTGCCTTATCTCCCTTTTCGGTTGGATTCCATTTCATACCACCAATAATACCTTTGGCGACATTGGAAAGATGATCTCCAATCTTCTCAAGATTATCCACAAAATCAAGAAACACAATGCCAGACTTAATATTGCACTTGCTGTCATTTAAGCGACGCACGTGGGCTTTTTTCAATGTAAACTGAAATTCATTAATATTCTTTTCACGAGCAAGAACCCTTCGGGCGATGTCCACATCGCTTGCGTCTAAGGCTTGCTCTGTTTCCAAAATCATACTGTGAAGCTCGTTCCACATCAACGTCAGCTCTCGAATGGCTTCATCTGTAAAGGGAAGCTTTTTCTCAAATTTTCGCTCAGAAAGTTCTAAAATATTTTCTGAATGATCTCCGACTCTTTCCACATCATTCACACTATGAATTAAAACCGGCAACTCTTCAGACTGATCTAACGTTAAATTTCTCTGAGAAAGCTCTACTAAATACTGAGTGATTTCTGTCTGGAGATTATCCACCGCTTCTTCTCTCTCAGAAATTCCCGCAATTTTGCCTAAATCATTTTTAAGAAAACTATCAACAGCAATCGAAACAGACTCAGAAGCAATGCCTAGCATTCTAACAGTTTCTTTTTGAGCCTGAGAAAGCGCAATCGAAGGTGTATCTAATAAATGCTTCTCTAAATATTGTGGGCCCATCTCCACAGCACCTTTTTTCTTCGGAACAAGACGAATACAAATCTTTTCTAAAGCACCAATAAACGGAAGAAACGCAAAGGCATTAAACACATTAAAAAGACTGTGAGAAACAGCAATATAAAACATAACATTTTTAAGCGTGATTTGACCTGGAATAATAAATTCAACAAATTTGACGTACCAGCCTGTGTACACAAAAACAAGCATATAAGAAACGCCAACCACATTGAATACCGTGTGTGACATAGCAGCCCGCTTGGCATTGGTGTTGCCCCCCATCGCAGCAAGTTGAGCGGTGATCGTTGTACCAATATTGTCTCCTAAAATCAAAGGAATTGCCGCTGGGAAAGAAATCAATCCACTAAAAGCCAAAACCTGAACAATCGCAATTGTCGCACTCGAACTTTGCAATAAAACCGTAAAAATAACACCTACCAAAACACCTAAAAGAGGATTGGCGCTAAAGCTGACAAATAGATCTTTGACGTGTTGGCTTTCCTTAAGAGGCTCAAAGGCTTCCTTCATAAAGCTTAAACCAACAAATAAAATACCAAATCCCATTAGGATTTGTCCCCAAAATTTTATGTTTTTTGTTTTGCCAAGCGAGTTTAAGCCAAAACCAATCGCCACCAAAGGAAGGGCATAGTGAGAAATTTTGAAAACAGACATCGCAGAGACAAGCCAAGCCGTAAACGTGGTTCCAATATTCGCACCAATAATAACGCTAATGGCCTGCTTTAACGCAAGAAGCCCTGCGTTAACAAAGCCAACCACCATAACTGTCGTTGCACTCGACGATTGAAGCAGTAACGTCACAACAGCTCCAACAAGCAAACCGACAATCGGAATCCTTGTTGCCAGATGCAAAATACTTTTTAGTCGATCACCAGCAACGTTCTTTAATCCATCGGACATCGTCTTCATTCCAAAAAAGAAAAAGGCAAGCCCGCCCATAAGTAAGAATATTACTTCTGTTGTAATCATGTGTCCCTTCGTTTGATTATATAATATATCATTTTGTGGAAAGTTTGTTTCAAATTTCAGCAGAATTCTAACATATCAAAACAAGGAGAGCAAGACATTAATAAATCTTTTTATGGCAAATTTCACGCCCTCAGCCTGTCTAAAAGTGTCATCACCCTTTAAAAAAACTCGCCTTAATTATTCTAAAAGACCAGCCTTCTTCTCTGCTTCAATCATCTTTCGAGAAATCAGCTGATAAAATATTCGCTCTTCAATGCATCCAACAACGCACCCAGATTTATCTGTAACCGGCAAGAAATCCAAATGACATCCATCAAAAAGCTTTTTTGCCTCAACCGCAGAATCTTCGGAAGAAACCTGAAATGAAATAGACTCCATAATATCAGCGGCAATAGCAACGCCTCCAATATCCTTATATGTAAACGCCTGTCGCATACTTTCGACACCCACAATACCTTTTAATTTCTTGTCTTTATCGACAACGGGATAATACGAATATGGATTATTACAAAAAATATCTAAAATCTCCGCCAATGTTGTATTCTCTCTTATTAAAGGAAAATCAACATCTAGTAATTCCTCTATTTTTGTTTTTTCAATCAAATCCTCTTCGGTAATATTCAGCCCGACCTCTCCTGCTTTCGTAATCGCATACTTTACGCACGGAGGACCTATCAGCTGAACAATAAAGGTTGTCGTTGTAATCACAAGAACGACAACGCTGCCCATTTCTGGTGGTAAAATGTGTGCCGCAACAATGGACAAACCAATCGCTACGCCAGCCTGACTAAAAAGACAAAATGGAAGATATTTTTGAACAACATTTGAAGATTTAGAAATACGTGCACCCACAAAAGCCCCTGCCATCTTTCCAGCTGTACGTCCGACTAAATAAAGAACAACCAAAACAACCGTTAGTGGAGTTATGCTCTCAAAATCCAGCTTGGCGCCAACAAAAACAAAAAACAATATAAAAATAGGAGGTGTAACTTCTTCGGCAAGTTTAAAAACTCTTTTGGAAATTTGAGGAACACCATTAACAACGACAACCCCTAATACCATAGCGGCTAACAACATGCTGACATTAATGGCTAGAGATAACCCTAGAACAAACAGCACTGTGCCAATCAAAAACGCAAGAACACGCTCTCTGTCTTCATATTTCTTCAAAAGCTTAACAAGAACGCCTCCGGAAATTAAACCGACAACGATAGCCCCTCCTATTTCATAAAACGGATGTACAATCGCAGATACAATGCTCACATGAGACACGCCTATAATTCTAGTTGCGATGCTTGCCGCAATAGAAAAAAGAAGCAGCGCTAATGCATCATCCAATGCCACAATTCCAAAAACAGTCGTCGTTAAAGGACCACGCGCTCGATATTCCCACAAAACATCCGTTGTTGCCGCAGGGGCTGTTGCTGAGGCGATTGCTCCTAAAAGCAATCCTAGACCCCAAGAAAAAGAAACATCCTTTGTTAGATAGGTCCCAACAACACCGATCACAATTGTCACAAGAGCAAAAGAAGTTAAACCTTCGAAAAGAAGAATCTTGATAAATTTCTTTCCGTATCGTGCTATAACCTTACTGTTTAACTCTCCGCCAATCATAAAACCAATTAGACCTAAAGCAAAATAGCTAAATGGCTGCAAAGTTCTTATGGTTTCAACATCAATAATCTTTAATCCTGAGCGCCCCAGAATAATCCCGATCACAATATACCCGACAACTTGAGGTATTTTCATTCTCTGGAAAATACGGCCTCCAATCGTCCCTCCGAAAAGAGCCAACCCTAAAATAAAAAGCATATTAATATGAAAAAATGATACGCCTGAAAATATATCTAAAACTTTCTCTACCATAATACTCCCTTAAATAAATTGAAATAAACGTATTATTAGACTCCTATACTTTCACAATGTAAAGATCTATTTTAAATTATCTAAGCCCTTACGAAAATATTTTTAACATCTGCGAACAATAAAAAAACCACCCTTTTCGGATGATTCTTCTCTAAACCGGATCCCTCACTCGAACAAATTTCAAAACTTTTTGTAGGATACTAGCGCCAAAATATCAACGCGTTTCGAACTTATTTGATAAGAAACAAAAAATAAAGTACAATCATTTCATACCAACTTCAAAATCATTCTACAAGAATTTTAATTCAAAGATTAAAATTATTTTCAAAATCTCCAGGAGCAAGCCTGCTCCACCCGCCTCTTTGATTGACAACGACCTCTTGATGATTCTTACCTATTTCAAAAATTTTCTTAATATCAATATTTTTCTTGGAATATGTGCATAAAGCTCTCATTTTACAATTTTCAATAATTCTGTTTAGCTCAGCCTCATATGTTAAAAAATTCCACCAATAACAATCTTCCAATGCCCAACTACCATCCCCTGTCGCACAAATTCCATTAAATCCTTTTTGCAACGCTTTCTTCTCAAGATCCACCCAGTCGTCCATCATTCCCATTGAAGAGAATGCTCCCTCTTTCATATACACAGCCTTATAATCCTGTATTAATACTTGTCCTCTCTTAACAAAATAATCTAAATTTTCCAAAAACTTGTGCAGATGAATATTTGCGTCTTCAACTTTCATAAATTCTGGAAGAACCCATAAAACAAATTCATTATTTTCTAATCCAGATTTAAGAAAAGGAATTACAATATCCAAATACTCTTCTTCGGATTCATAAAATAAAGCTGTATGTTGATGTGAAACGATAGTGTCCACTGCAGTAAACCTCTAAAAATTTTTAATGCATATTTTCTTACACTTTTAAAATTTATACCCCTAAGAAAAAACTACATATTTCTATTTTCACTATACTCCTTTCTTATTTTCTTACAAAGATTTTTTTACCTAAAAAACCTACTGCAACTGACTGCGTTACAGTAGGTTAGAAATCGCTCCCTCACAGATATCTAGCTATTAACGACATCTCTGAATTAAACACCTGCTTAATGTCCATAGCAGGCTCCTGCTCCATTAATCATGCCTGTCACAATTTATTAACGTATCATTAAATTCTAGGCCTTCTGGAATCTTAACCAAGATTTTTGCGTATACAAATAATACCCGTAAAAAAATACAAAATTACCGATCACGCCAAAGACAATATTATCCAAGCCAACGAGTTTGGATAGATAGAATACGGAAAGAATATAGGCAAGCACCCCTCCTACCGTCCCGGCAATAAAATTCTTAGCGTCCACCTTAACACCAATAATCGCCGACACAAGCGGAACTAAAATAATCGGAGCCCAGAAATTATAGGCATAAATCAATATTTCGAGAATACTTTCGATCTTTAACGCAAAAACAACAGAGAAGATCCCAACGGCTAAATTCGCTATCTTAGCTAGTTTAAGTTGTGCCCGATCACTCATGCCTTTTTTCTTCAACGGAACAACGATATCATTAACAATCGAAACAGATGCTGAATTCAAAAAAGAATCCGCTGACGACATAATAATCGATACCATTGCCACAATAACGATTCCGCTGATACCGATCGGCAAGGCGTTCATAATAATAAACGGCAAAGCATGATTAGGATTCAGAGTCGAATCCATCGACAACGCAATCAATCCGAGCAAACCTGTAACAATAAAAAACGGAATTGAAAACAGGCCGCTGTAAAAAGTTGCTTTGGCTGTGATCTTAGGATCATCACTGATTAAAAGACGCTGAACATACGGCGGCACCAATGTCTCCCCAACCAAAAAGGTCAAGAACAATGACACAAACGAAACAACCGTGAATCGATCCGCCAATAACGTAAAATGAGACGCCGGAACATGCGCCAAAATATTCTGAACACCGCCTGCATAAAAAACACTTAAAACAAGCGTTAGAGGAATACCAACCGCCAGGATGATAAACTGCAAGACGTCAGAGGCGACAACCGCCCTCATCCCCCCCATCGTTGAATATAAAATAACAACCGAACATCCAATCAAAATTCCCCACACCCTTGGGATGCCGGTAAATACGTTGAAAATATACCCCATGGCACCAACCTGCGCGCCGAGAATACCAGCGCATACAATAACAGATAAAAACCCGGTAATGATCTTCGCGTTTTTCCCATAATGCTGGCCGATAATATCCCCAGCCGTGATCGCGTTTCGATATTTTCCCATTTTCGGCGCAACAAATAATGAAACAAGGATGATCTGAAGACTGAATCCAAAAAGGAAAAAGATATTGGCGATACCATATGTAAATACCTTCTCCGCATTTCCAGTCGAAAATCCTCCACCAATAAACGAGGCTGACAATGTCGCGAATATAATCAATACACTATAATTCTTTCCAGCAACAGCGAAATCAACAATGTTCTTAACCTTTTTTCCGGTCACAATGCCGATCGAAATGATGGCTAAAAGATACCCTATCAATATAATAATGTTAAGCATGAAATAAATTCCTTAAGTGATGAAAAATAACCAGCCACGATCCTTCATGATCGAACCGATGACCTATTTTATCCCAAACAAAAAACCGCTGCAAGATATTAACACTAAAATCTGCAACATAGCAATAAAAGTATCCGTCACCTTTATTTCCTTTATTTGTATCCCCCGAACTCCGAAAGTCATACTAATACAGGTTGCCTCTAGCGTCCCTAGTATGTTATTATTGTCTTCAACAAAATGAGTGTATACTAACAGCATTCGAATTTGACCAGCTTTTTTAACGCGAAGCATCTTGCAAAACTATTTAACGCAATCAGAAAGGGCAAACAATATGGATTACAATGCTGTAGCAAAAAAGTATGATAATTATGGAAATGAGGCGATAACGGATTGGGCTATAGCTTATCCTGCGCTTCTCAACGAGATAGCTCCTTTTGACAATAAGATGATACTTGATTATGGATGCGGGACAGGTAAGGTATGCAGGGTCATCAGAGATAAAGGCTCTAAAGTTATCGGCGTTGACATATCGCCTAAAATACTTACGACAACACAAAATTATGACAACTCTGACGTTGAGTACAGATGCATAAAGCCTGCGAAGATAGATTTTATGAAGAATGATCATGTAGATAATGCAATTTCTGCATTTGTCTTCTGCAATGTTCAAACGCGTGAACATTTAGAATTAAATGTTCGAGAAATCTACCGTGTCCTGAAACCCGGAGGCAAATTTTCTATTGTAAATGCTAATTGGGAACATTGTAATGGACGGGAGTTTATTTCGTATAAGTTTGATTCAATTCCGTCATTAACTCCCGGACAAAGAGTCAAGCTTACTCTTAAGGCGTCTAAAAATCTCATTGTTGAAAATTATTTCTGGGGTGAAAAAGATTATATATCTGTTTTAGAAAAAGCAGGGTTTAAAAACATTTCTGTCAAACGTCCTCTTGGAGTTGGCAACAATATCGACTGGATGGGAGAGGATACCTGCCCGCTATATCTTGTTGTATCAGCTGAAAAATAACGGCCGCACTTAAAGACAATAATTAGGGACAGACGCTATTTTCTGCTAGTTCTGGCTCTGTCTATCTTCGTTATGATATATGACTCTAACTTTTAAATTAGTTTAAAAAAAATGAATTCACATAAAGTTTTTCTATTTCTTGCCTTGCCCACGGAGTCTTTCGTAGAAACTTTAGGCTGGATTTTATGCTGGGTTCATAATTAAAACAGTTTATCTTTATTTTTCTCCCCAGCTCTTCCCACCCGTAGGATTTCTGCAAACGCGTAACCATCATCTCCAAAGTGATCCCGTGTAGCGAATCCTTATCTTTTCTGGGCTCATTATCCTTTTGTGATGTCATTCAAAACGTTCCTTTGCATATTTATCTCCGAAAGAGACCGTTTTTTACTACAAGCCTCTGAAGCTCTCCGGCTTCAGCTTTATCTCGCCGCCAATGGCGGACTCCAAGATATTTAACAGCTTCATTTTATCTTTTGGGAAAGCCCCTTCCAGCGCGAGATAGTTTGAAGCGTGATCCGATCGAAATACGGTTTTCTTAAGATCCAGTCCCTTTATAATCTCATAAGATTCTTTCAATAACTCCGCAGAATTCAATTCCTTAAATTCTC
>JAVCCC010000019.1 GCA_030765785.1 Candidatus Aceula lacicola
GATAATTCTATTTCACGTAATTTCATGACGATTTCTTCGGCCTTGAATCTTTTCCCCATTTTGAACCCCTTTCTGACATCGTTATTCTATCATAAAAAGTGGATCAACTTTCGGGGGCTAGGTCATACATCTGCATCCATCTGAAGAAAACAAATAAACTCCAGAACAGCAGAACTATCTAACTTTTTACCATCCCTTAAATATGCAATTAGACAATTATCACCTATCATCAAATTGCTTGAAACGCTTTGCGCTTCCTTGACAATATTTTCAAACGACAACTGCCGATAAAGCTCAATAAGCTCTTTGGCCCCCCAGGAAACCTGCGTTCCTTTTTCATCAACAATAGGCATCTCTCCTATGTCGGGGATATCTTCTTGATAGAAAAAATGATCTTTAGGTAAAAATTCAGAAATTAAAAAGATTTTATCACTATCAATTAATGATTTAGAAACCAGCAAAACTCTCTTTCTTAGGCTTTCTGTTGCAACAAAGACAATGTCTGCGCTCTCAATATTTCTCTCTTCAAGAATCCGTGGAATAAAATAAGTTGGCTTTCCGGTTCTTCGATGAATAGCGTATCGACTATAAACATAAGAAAACCACTCTTGACTTTCCTCTGGAAGTGACTCTTGTAATGGAATTAAAGACTGTTGGATCGCTAAACATGGTCTTTTAATAGAGTCATCATCGGGTTTCTTCATGCCTCGCGAAAAAAATCGAATCCCAATATCGTCTCTATACTTCTTGCCTTTTAAGAGATATTGATGTCGAAACCAATACTTGAGCATGCGGCTTCGAAAAATATTAGACTGGCAAACAATTAAAACGCGAAAAACTTTATTCTCAGAAATTAATGTTGAAGAGCATCTTTGACCTAACAAAAAATGCCGCATCAAGAAAAACCATTCCCCACCAGCCACGGACGAGGTAAAATGGCCTGACAAACTTTCTTGATGCGACAAATCTATTTTTATTATATCAACAAGTGTTGGTGAGCAAGATTTATTCTCAGTATTTCTAAAATCCGTCAACAAAAAAACAGTCTTTTGATCTCTGGAAGCAAGCGCTTTCTTATTTAATAAAAAACAATAAGACCGTTTTGCCAAAGTTTCCTTACCCGGCAAAAGATAATAAAACCATTTTAACAAAATTGTTTTTTTGATAGTCGAAGAAACTCTTTTTTCTTTGTCTAACTTCTTCAAATACCCTTCTGGTCCAGTGCCATCTAAAATACTCAAAAACAAAAGCTCATATTTTCTTGCCATCACATGAATCGAAACCTTGCCATAAGCTTCCACCATAGATTCCTTAAGACCTTCAATCCATAAAGTATTCCCCTCGTCTAAATAAGCATAATAACGATTCATCGCTTCTTCTAAATAATTCTTTAAAAAAACCGCAGCCTGCACCTGAAACTCTTTTATAAACCAAGGATCTTGTCGATCAAACCCTCGAACAACGCGAGCCAACTCCCAACCTTTAAAAACATCCATCAGCCATCCTGTTTTGTTGTGAAGAATATATTCAAGCGGACCACCTGTTGCTGTTGCGATATTATATCCTCCAGTCAAACCCGCTCGTTGATCGCTTGTACCACACGCCTCGCGCGTTGGTCTTGGCATGCTTATCCAAACATCAGTCGCATTGACAATCTTGCGCATAATTTCAATCCCACTTTTCTCAACAAACAAAAACTTCCCTTTCAAGGCCTCATCAAGCATCATCTCTTTAAAAATCCTTACCCAAACAGCACCTGTGTCGTAATAAGTATCACCTCCAATTAAAAGATTTGCTTGCAATCCCTTAGCTTGAGAAACGTTAGCATCCCAGGGAGTTTCATAATAACGATCTCGATCCCCAGTAATCCATTCGATATATTTATTATGAAGAAGTTTGTCCCATTCATTTTCATATCCTGGAATCAAAATACCCTGCTCCTTATAAGGAACCAGCCGACGTAACAACGCAACCAAAGGTCTTTGACTATCGTTAAAAGAAAATCCAAAATTTTTATTCAAATATTGATTAAGTGGTTCTTTTTGATTTCTTCTTACTTCAAATAAATCCTGACCCGTAATATTCTCAAGCCCTTTTTCTCTTAAAATAACTTTAAGATCATCTGAAGACCAAATTTCAGGATCCGAACCATTAACAATCCCGACGATCTTTTCTTTAAATTCTGGCAACACAGCGATTTTCGTTACTTCTGCATGTTCTTCGGCAACTCCATTTATAATATTTGCCATGCGTGCCAAACCAATCGCAGCGTTAACAACGTGACCGTTCACAACAATCTCATTCCTTACTAAATCTGCTCCAACAACAGCTCGAATATGCGACAAGTCCCAATAAGGTAAAGCCGCAGCCTCTGGCGTATGTGTTGTCATAGAAATTTTTGTTTGATCAAAAACACTTTTTTGTCCTTTTCCATTATCTCGAAACCAATCTCTATCGTTTTGCATGACTGTCGCAGCAAAAACAAGTTGAGGCTCATTTAATCTAGCAACTGAAACATGGATATCCAATTTTTTCATAAGTTCACCAAAAGCTCTTGCCAAAAATCCATAATGAGCCGTCTGCTCATCTCCCCCCTGATAAAGCTTAGAGAAAAGCTCTGGACATCGAATAAGAAAAACAAGCGTTCCTCCTCTGTTAACCCAATAAATATGCGCTCGATATCTGGAATACTGACAATTAACATCTAAATTCAATATCTTTTCTTGACCATCTTGATTAGCTAAAAAAGGATATACATTCTTTTCTTTAGCCCAATTAACTTGATTCCATTGTTTATCTTTTTCATAAAGTGGCATCACACCAAAAGCAACAACTTTCTTAAGATGAGAATACGCTCCCCATGTTTCTCCTGTTAAGAATCCAAGTCCTCCTGCCGCAAGCGCAAGTTGAGCTCTATCATCTAATTCTGGCAAAAATGCTTCTAATGAAATATCAGCGACGATAGGCTTTGTTGTTGTTTTTATATTGTTAAATAAGGCAGAAAAGATTCTTTGAGATTCAAGAGAAGAAGAACAAAGGTTTTTAGCTGAAAGTAGATCGATATTCCAAAGCTCATCTACTTTTTTATTAAAAATATACCAATAAATACTATAAAAAATAATTCCAGATCCTTGAAAATGAACAACACCATTATCAAATCTACCTTTTATGTTCGGAGAGAACCCCATTGAATGTCTTTCCTTCACAAGGCCAATAATAAACCAAGGAAAAATAATTCTAACAATTTCTCTTTGGGCATCTTTTCCTAAAATTATTTGAATCAATGGCATCAAATCAATATGCTTTAAATAGTCCAAGAAATCTTGAGCTGTTTTTGATTTCGGATCAATAAACAGCTTCATCAGCCTTAAAATATTATGCTTTCTTTCTTCATCCTTTTCCCGGAGAGTAACCTCTTTATATTTTAAAAGATGCGCTTTTCGAATACCAATGTCGTGAAATAAAAGAGCTGCACATATCATTTGAAGCTCTCGTTTAGAAAAATCCACATTTTTATTTTCTTCTAAAATACGTGGGAGTTCTTCGAATAAGACTTTTTGAGTATGCTTATAAATCGGAAGGCTTCGAAATTGATCATGTCGCGCTTGCGACAAATTAACAAACCCCTCAAATTCTGGGACATGTCGTAAAACCGTCCCATCCTCAAAAGCTCTCTTTAGTTTCGCCGAATCTTCAAGAATTTCTTTTAAAGTAAGAGTTGAGGACATTACTGGCGAAGAAAGCGCTTTCTCGACGGGTAAAAAATAATAGGCCGCTTTAGCAAAGCTATTCCCCACCAGCCACGGACGAGGTAAAATAGCTTTTTGGTAAATCGTGCTAAAACGACCTAAATTTTTATCTACAAAACAAGCCGCTGACGAAATCTTCCCGCCACGGGAAAAAGATTTACTTGTCAGCGGCTTTTCTTTACTAAACGTATTAGATGATGCTTTCTTTTCTTTTTTTTGCGCCTTTAAAATCTTTTTAACATCATTCTCGATATATGTTTCAAGATTAGGATTTGCTTGTAACGCTTTTTTGAAGCACTCGGCTCCTTTTTCGTTCTCGCTAATCAAATAATAAAGACGCCCTAAATAAAAAAATGCAACACCATTATATGAATCAAGCTGTCCCGCATTTCCAAACGCATCAATGGCCTTAAAATATTTATCTTTAACATTGTCCGTTTGGCTGGGAGTTCTACCGCTCTGTAAGCTCTCAAAATGAATTTCTGGCACCCTAGAGTGAAGTGCTGAAAGGCTTCTCAAACGATCTTCTGAATTTAAATACGCAAAAGCCAACGCTTCCCATGCTTTTGATTCATAAGGATTAAATTTTAATCCCTCTTCATAAAAGAAAATCGCTCGATCGTAATTCTTTAAATAATCATACGCAATAGCCATATTAAAAAGAATATCTGAACGCAAAAAGTCTCCGCTAAAATCTTCATTAAGATAAAAATATTCTGGGAAGAATACAGGTGCCTTATCTGATAAAATAAATTCAAAATCTCTATCCCCCAGAGTCTCTCCATTAAAAATAACATCCCAACGACCATTTGTAAGGTCATAAAAGTTATCAAGAAAGCCTTTATCCACATAATCTTCGTATGCATCGATAAAAAGCATCTGCCCTGCCCCATCAAGAATAATAAGACGAACATGATCTTCTGACGCTGCAACATTGACATTAACTCCTGCTATCTTCAAGAAAAGATACATCAGCTGTGTCTCAACGCTACCCAAAAGAGCATCTTCTGAAAACTTTCCTTGATATCTTTGTTTTAAATCATCGTTTTTTAATAAATCAAAAATATTATCTTGCGTATATTGCGAAACATCCATTAAAAGTCGAGCTAAATAAGCGGGTCTTTGTTTATTAAAATAATCTTGCTCTCTCAAAGCCTCTTTCATGTCCATATAAACCTGGGCAAAATCAATTCCTCCCTTATTAAAGTCAGAAACAAAACTTTGGAAGCCAATACGCTCGGCAACCAGACTCATTTCATTAACAATAAAATTTGCAACTTCCCACCGATAACCCATCTGGCTCAACAAATCATACAACATTTGAGTTTGATCAAATGTAAACGCGCCTAGATCTCTTACCTGAACAGAGGCGACAGGTGCCTGCGTCTTTTGATCTTGAGACCATGCTGACATATTAGCAAACAATGTAAAAAAGATAGCAAAAACAAATGGAACAACTTTTATTGCAATCTTTGTTATTCTATTTCCTATCGAAGACGCTGCTCTCTTTTTTTCATCAGGAAAAGCGATGAAAAAAGAAAAACGATAAGGTGCTGCATTTTTTTGTTTGGAGAAATCTTCTTGTTCATTTTCTGGTGGGAGCGCAAAAAGCGGAATTATTCTTGAGAAATCTTCATTCTCATCTGGCTTGCCGCCGACAAAAGAAACTTTTTCAATTTCATTTTCTGGTGGGAGCGCAAAAAGCGGAATTATTCTTGAGAAATCTTCATTCTCATCTGGCTTGCCGCCGACAAAAGAAACTTTTTCAACATCTTCGTCGTCCGGCAATATAGCAAAAACTTTTCCTCGATCTGGTGCGCTCACCTTTAAAGCAAACCATCGAAGATAATCATCATCTAGGAATCCAGAAACATAAAGACTGCTAGAATTCTTTTTTGCTACTAAACGATTCGCAAATCTTTTTTCTTCAGGATCCATTGGAAAACCAATAACAGAGGACGATTTAATTTGTAAAAGTTCATTAAGTTTAATTCTAATTTCTTTTTCACTTAAATTTTCAATTCTTACCCAACCTGCAGGAGTCGCCAAAGATTCAGGAACAATATTAAAAGTTCCATCTTTCTTTTCAGCTTTATATCTTAATTCCAAAGACTCATAATAAATTAAAAGTTTAAATTTATTCAATGGTAATATTTTGCTTACCAAATTCATTATATCTCGAACTTTTTCTATTTCTTTATTTCGCGCTTCAACATCAAACCCAACAAGCTCTTCTTTCCATCGTCTTGCAAGGCTACCAATAAGTTGCTTTATTTCTCTCTTCTCATTTTGTCTTTTCTGCGCCAATCTCCCCCAACGAGAGAAATAATACACGCTACGCCACACGCTTGATAATACTTCATTCAACATATTTCTGTTTGTATTCTTGATGCTTGATGAACTTATTTTCTCTATAAATAAGAAAGCCGCTGACGAAATCTTCCTGCCACGAAAAGTTGATTTGTTTGTCAGCGGCTCCAAAATAACTATACTTGTTTCACTTGTATTTGGTGCAGAAACTTTTTGAGCAAACCATTTTCGAAGCAACATGATGATGCCAAAAATAATAGTAGCAATAATCACACCTTTTGCCATAGAAGCAACGCTTACGCCAAGCCCCAGCATCATAGGCGTCAAGAGAAGCGGGCTTACCACATTAATAATAGAAAAATTCAGAGGTGTCGCCGGAAGAACTGGCAAAGTTTTATCCATTTTTCCAATCGGGCTATTGACTTTTTCCTTTGACGATCCAACGCTAGAACTTATTTTCCCCACCCTAATAATTTCGTTAACGCTAACTAATCCATATTCAAATGCCCTGTAAAGCTCATCATGTTGCGTCGTTGTATTTTCGCCTTCCTTAAACCCAGATCGAAACATAAATTCATCAAAACCCCTAGTAACCCTTGGATCATTCCACCTCTTAAACCCTTCTTTTCTCATCTCTTCTTTAAGTTTTATTTGTCCTTTTTTTGTTTCTTCTTTAATCAGCTTAACTCTTCTATCTTTCCACATTAATTTTCCTCGAAGCGTTTTGAATGTAACCATCTCTAAAGGAAAAATTACTCGTGCTTTCATTTCAATCATAATTGTTTCACCAGAAACAAGTAAATGCTTAATGCCTATAGATGGCTTTCTGTCTGAAGAGAAAGAAAATGATGAATTACCCAATATATCAATACGCCTGTGCGCTAAGAAATCTAAGACACGAGAACCTATGGGTAAAATAAGAACATACGGGCCATCTTTTTCTCCATATTGATTCTTTATAAAATAATTAACAAATATATTATTCTCAACATCGCGAACACGTGCATATTCAGACAAATTATGCGACAAATCTTCTCCTATCAAATTAGCAACGTCATCCGCTGACTTAATCAGATGCCCCTTAAGCCCCGCAACATAGCGAGTATGCGACAAATCACCTCGCTCGCAACGTTCAAACATTTTCCGAGTCAAAATAATCATTTCTATAGAATTGCCATGCCAATTATCATAAATCTGGAAAACTCCTCTAAAGCCATACGGACGCGGATTTGCAATGCAATCATCATTCTCGCCAATGGTTGATCTTGTGCTCATAAAATTATTCCATACAGCTAAAGCCGGATATATATCTTCTTCGCGCTCCACAATACTCATTCCTCGCGCGAGATCTTTCAGCTGCCTGACCTCCTCGTAGTCCTTTCTTCCCGACTCAATTGGCTTATTCTTTTGATTTTGAAGTTTTCGATTAATCGAAAAAAACTCTTTTGTTTGAGTTTTTATTTCCGCTTTGATCCCACTCTTTTCAAATTCTTTCTTAATATTTCCGGCGATATCCTCCTTTAACAATCTTTCTAGCGCCTTCTGACTCATGCCAACACCTTTTACATATTCTTCTTCTAATTTTTTGTAAAGATCTGGATCAGATTGAAAAATCATCTCCTCTATAATAATTTTGACTTTCTTTAACCCAAGATCTTCAGCTAAAGGAGACCAAATATCTTCCATCTCCTCTCGCATTAAAAACTTTTTTTCTTGAGTCAATTGATTAAATGTATATATTTTCGTTGCAAAAACAAGCCAAGCAGCATCCCCATTATAATTAAGATCGCGCTCAAACATCTTGACGTATTTCCGCTGAACATGATCTACATTGCGACGGTCGCTAGATGCAGACCGAGGACTAAATTCTTGTGCTAAAATACTATGGACTATGTCAAGCGTGTCAATCCTACCTCGATCCTTTAACGGTCCCATTTGATTCTTCGAGACACCTTGG
The DNA here is from genome assembly GCA_030765785.1 of Candidatus Aceula lacicola. Classification (GTDB taxonomy): domain Bacteria; phylum Omnitrophota; class Gorgyraeia; order Zapsychrales; family Aceulaceae; genus Aceula; species Aceula lacicola. The sequence continues at coordinate 8,017 of JAVCCC010000019.1, forward strand.
TATAGGCCTGGAACATCTTGAAACATCGCTGTAATAAAAAGATCGACAGTTGCGCATTTTCTAGAAATTTCATAAAGAAAATAAAGATAATCTAAAAGAATGTTCGTTGCAGGTCCCTCTGTTCCAACTTTAGTTCTCTCGTGCTTTAAAGAAGCAATAGTAAAAGCTTCATATAAAGCAGCATGATCCCCCTCGATTGGAAGACTCCTAATAAGCCATCGATTACGATAAGATAAATATTTGCTTTTATGTAAAGAGTTTAAAAGAATATAAACAAGCTCTCCTCCGCTATTGACACCTTCAACAATCCTGCCTTGCGCAATAAGATCTTGAAGTGATTTCTTTTCAACAAAAATAGAGTCTGATTTCGAAGCACATAAAATCTCCTTCATTCTGTCAAGCTTTACAAGTATTTCAGCACTCTGGTTGCTAATATATGAAGTTCGAATATGCGTGCTTAGAACCAAGAGCAGGGAAATATTTCTGTTGTTTTCTTTTAACATTTCTCGATAATTTGAAAAATCAGATTTTAATACATACTCTCCTTTAAGGTCTTGACTGCTTCCTTGAAGCTGATAAACCACAATAATCTTTTCTTTTTCAAGAAGCGCCTGAAGATATTCTCTATGAATAATTCTTTTTCCCCAGAGAGCAACAATATCCTTATTATTTCCAATCCTTCGCCAAACCTTTTTCCAAGAACCTTTAATGGCTTTGGGAATTCTTATCTTGTTTAAAATTATGTCATTATCACCTGACTCAGAATATTCTTTTGTTCTTTGCTTGATAAGATCTAAAATAGCCTCTCTGGTTGATTCGACAAAAGGAACGATTTCTTCTGCAGTATCATCAAATATTTCTACAGCTTCTGCTGGCGTTCCCTCAGAAGAATCTTCAGATGCTTTTTCTTCTGAAAAAAACAGAATCTTAGATAAAAGATTTTTAATGCTTTCTTTAATAGCAGTCAATGAGGAGTTGGATGCCGCTGGCGAAGAAGATATTCTCCTCTCTTTGGTCTTTTTCTTTCCCATTTCTTCATTCTTAATAATTCTTTTCTTGTCAGCCTCATCTACCTTGACTTCAATATATTTCTTTAATCGAACAGCACCTCGATATAAAATAAAACCAAATATTCCACCAATACTAATCCCTGCAATCCAAAAGGACATCATTTCCATTGTTTGCAAATAATCATATGTACTCTCAAAAGAACTCTGAACTAGATATGGAGTAAGTGCTACTGCTCCAAAAATTCCTAAAACAGATATCGGAACCAGCCAAGGGTTATCCTTAACAAATAATTTCTGAAGCCCATAGATCGTAGCACCGATTCCAAGAATAATGCCGATCCCCGCATACACAATAGCTCCACCGGCAACAATAAGTCCCAAAATAACAACACCTGCTGAAATCTGAAATGCATCCGTAATTTTTTCTTTAATCAATGATGAAGAAACCATTTCTACAGCTTCAATACATTCAACATTACCGTTATAATCTTTAACTATTACCTTTGAAATCGTATGGTCATCGCGATCTTGGCGAAGATCAATGGATTTAATTTCACCGCCTTTCTTCTCAATAAATATTTCACTTTTTGGATCATTAACAAAATAAGAATCAATTTGACCTTCTTTGTTAATTGTATGCGCATAAACAATCGGATGAACTGCGAGCCAAGAAAGAACATCTCTATTTTCTTTCACATATTGAGGTCTAATAATAACTAAATCTAAAGGAAGATTCTTTCCTTTATCTTCTATATAAAGACTTTGTGTCAGCGACATAATAAATGTTTCTCCTAAAAGCTGAACCTCGCAAGCATTTTCATATCGATTTTCTTCGCTTCGCCGCATAACAAAACGACCCGTAAACCCATTGTTTCGTAAAATATTAACCATGCCCCATGTTGCCTCATAACAAACACCTGGAAACATTCGATCATCTTTAAGAACCGTAAGCAAATGAGGAATATTTGTTATATCTTCTAACTCCGAATTAACATACATCAGCCCGTCTTGTGTCAGAATCTTTTTAAATCGATTAAGCTCTGCTTGCTCATCATCAGAAAAGTCTCTACCTCTAAACAGTCGCTGCTCAATGTTTTCTGCTGTAATTTGAGAATAAAGCGATAAAGTCTCAAAAACACGATCAACATTAGAAGACGCCGATGGGGAGGAAATCTTATCTTTCTTTGCGCGGGTTTGATCAATGCCCTTTACTGTCTTTTTTATCGCATGAATAAACTCGCTATCACCTGCTATTGCTTTAAATAAATTTGTATATTCTTTATTATTCTTACCCTTTTCAAATTCAGCATCCATATCAACAAATATTGAACCCTCCGATTCAACTTCTTCAGGCTGAAATTCAATCTTTGTTTTTTCTTCATCTGTTATGAAAAATAAATAAATAACTGATCTTTCCCTGTCATATATTTTTCTATTATTCGTTGTATCCTTAGCCTCTATTATCTCTATGAATTCCTTACCGCTATCCTCATTAACAGCAACAAGCCTGCCTGAGTCAACTTTATATTTGTCATTAAATATCTCTTCATTCAATTCCACAACAGCTGCTTTTTTTAAATCTTCTACAACTCCATTGTGTCCAGTTGCTGATATTTCATAAGCGCCAGGAAAAACTTTTTTAATAAACGCCCTTTGCTGCCTTAGCATCTTCCCTTCGCTATCAATTACTATAACAATGCTGCCACGATGCCAAACACCTTTTGCGTGCGCTAAATCTCTAGGAACAATTTCTCCAGTAAGCTTTCCATCTAGATCGCAAACACAAAAAAACTCTTTTTTGATTAACTCTTGCGCAGAAATTTCTTCCTCAAAGGACTCTTTCCACTCTTTTTGCCAAACTCTTAACTGTTGATTTAAGGCGCCTTTACAAGGGAAAAAAGGTAATAATTTCTCCAAATTAAAATCAATGCTTGAAGAAGATTTGAGCATTGCTAAAGCAAGACTTAATATTTCCTGCGTTCCTGTCGGTCCGCTGGTTGGCCAAATCAAAATATTTTCTGGTAAATCATCAGCCATTTCTCCAACAAAATAAGAAAGCTTTGTGCCTCTATTTAAAGGTAAGCTTAAGAATCCATAATCATTTCTACCATCCCCAATGCCAACAACTAATGGATTATCAGAATTTCTTTCCCTTAAAATATTACGCAATGTTTTTTCTTTGTCTATCAATGCCATCTCTAGATATGTATCTCCATAATTCAAAATATACTCAATCTCAACATTGTCTTGCGCTAAAAGCTCTTTAAATCTATTAAAAACTGTAGCCATAAACACTGAGTTCTTTATGTCCTGACGTGCTTGCCTGCCACCAGAAACTGCCAATTCTAAACAAAACTTGATATATAAGTCATCATTGTTCACATCATCCTGAATTTCAATGCTACCAATAACATTCTCTTTTCTTTTCATATAACTATTAAACTTAAGAACGATATCTTCATATATAGTCAACTTATTAATTTCTTCAATCACTTCATCAATTTGAAAACTATCAAGATCTTCAATATTTAACGATTTTATACTCTCAAGAAACGCTACGCTCGTTGCCTTTCCTACAGCAATCATTTTATCTTTATTAAAATATAGCTCTGCTCTGAATTTCTTTACTTGATTCCCTTTCTCCCAGAAAACATATCCAACTCCACTTGCATATCTATAAGTAAAATATTTCAATAAACCTATTAACCCACGTCTCTTAATCTCTTTTTCGATAGGAACAATAACTGTCTCTTGGCTATTCACCAACATTCCACCAGTCAAAGCTTCAATGCTTACCCCTTTTTCAATCAGCCCTACAATAGCATCAACAATATTCTTTTCTATTAGCTCATTCGGCTCCGTCATAGTTCCGTCTTTATCCATAACAAACGTCACGTCACTATATTTACCAGAATTCATAAAGCTTCTTGCAAAAACTATTAAATTCTTTAAGAAGTTTTGAGGAGTTCCCTTAATAAACGCTCTTGTTTCAAAATCATCAAAGAAGAAAAATCCAACAGTGTAACCCTCTCCTTGATTGCTGGATAAATATCCAGAAACAACATCCTCAAAGTTTTTTAACTTAAGTCCTGCAAGCTCTGATTCTTGAAGAGAAATTTCTTTTTTCTCTTTTTCTGAAATAAAATAAACAAAGAAAGTTGCATTCTCGCAACCTTCATAATTCTTTACATATTCTCCTTCCGGAGTCAGCCGAACAAGTCGCTCTTCACTTATTCTTGTCTTCTGGTCAAAAATCTCTTCTTCAATTTCCCTTATAGCAGCAACGACCATATCTCTGTCTAATCCCGCATGTCCCCCAGCAGAGACATCTTTCATGCCAGCCTTGGTATCATTAGCGCTTCGCTTCGCTCTAATCTGAACATACATCTTTCCATCTCTATCAATAACAATAATTCCAACTGTTCTATGCCATAATCCATCAAAATGACAAAGATCTCTTGGCTTAATCTCTCCCGTATAATTACCTTCTTCGTCTGTTATAAGAAAATACTCAACACAATCTAAATGCGCAGCGTCTTTAAAAGTTGTCATCTGAAACAATGTCTTCTCTTGCCCAAGCTTTGCTTTGAATTCTCCCTGCCACTGGTTAATAGCATTCATTGTTTTCTCACAATTACCATCAAAAAATGTTTTCAGGATTTCGAAATCCTTGCCCATGATATTTGAAGATGCCGCTGCTTCCTCCGTGCTCGAGGCGTTTGAGACACCCCTAACAACAAAAATGAATGCAACGAGATCTTCATTTTCCGCATGGCAAGGTTCGTGATAAATAATATAATACTCTTTTTCCATTACTTTGCCTCCAAAGGCATCGGCTAGCAATTTACTTTGCTCTCTGGCCACAGATTGTCTTTCCAGGAAGCGCTTTACCCCTAAATTCTCATTCGATCCTATCGGGCAATAACCTGCCCAGGTAGACACAATTTCAAGTCCTTGTTTCTCTATTTCATCAACGATTGCAGGGTATTCTTTTTCGTTATCTTCAAGCGTACGATGATCCTTCCAATTATCACTAACCGGCATGTGTTCCTTCATATCAAATACCTTAATAAACTCTTTAGCAAGGTCACCCTCAACTTCATTCAATCGTTGAGTTTTCTCTGCCACCTCTAGCAATAATTCATGTAAAAAATGTTTTTTCAGATTAGCCTTAAAGGCTTCCTTTTTCTTTCCTAACGATTGAAGTCTCCAAATCTCAACAGTTGCTTGAGCATTCATCCTAATTAATACTTCATAGGAGTATTCTTCTTTTACTTTCTTTGCCGATGTCAGATATCCGCCTAAAACCTCCTTGCGATATTGAGCAATATTTATTCCATGACTCGCATCTTCTACGATTGTATTTACTTCTAAAACATTTTCTTTAGCTAAAAGAACTCTGTTGTTATCTCCATCTAAAACAACAATATCCCCTTCATTAACAATTCCACCCTTTTCATAAAGTAATTGCCTATTTTCTACAATGATCCCCTGCACATTGACTATAGAAGGTATCCCCGCCGCCCTCGTTAGAACGGCCTCATGAGAAGAATCGCTTCCGTAGGTTGTCATCAGCCCAAATTTCTTAATCTTAAACATAATATTAATAATTTCTTCTCTATTGATTTCTGTTACCACAGCAATGACAGCCTTGCCTTGATTAGAATATTTTTTTGCCTTTTTAACGCCAAAAGCAACAACGCCTTGCATTGCCCCAGGCGTAGAGAAAAGACCATTTGCAATTACTTTTGTATTTGCTCCCTGCCTTACACGATAAAAAATTCTTTCATTAATTTGTTCACTCAAAGCTGCTAATCTTGGGATAGCGCGAGCTTGAGAAAGAACTCCGGATTTCATCTTCTCCTTTATATAAAATATTTCTCCCTGGACAGAGAAAGCAAGATTTCGTGTTTGCAAAAAGTATATCTTCCCATCATAAGCAACAAACTCAATCTCTTGAGGATAACCAGTTTCTTTTTCTATCCTATTTCCTGCATCAACGAGTTGTAAGAAAATATTTGAATCAGTTTTTTCTAATTCCTGAATATCCTCTCCAACATTCCCATGCGTCATCAGCTTATCGCCAGTATTATTTCTTACATATCTTCCAACTAGCAAGTTCTTGCCAGTCTTTGGGTCCCGCGTTGAAAATACACCTGCACCATAGAAATCGAACATATCCCTCAAGCTAAAAGAGAAAGAAGATCCTTTGAATTCTTGGATAATCAAAGAAAGGCTAAACACATGATCAATGTCTTTTCGTCTTCTGTATGCCTGCGCTTTATTCGAATACCATGCCTCGGCACATTCTTGAATAAGGTGCAAAATCTGATTCGTTCTTGCTACCAGTTTATCCGTTCTGCCTGTTTTAAGAATGCCCGGCATAGAATTCTTTGGATTGCTTCGAACAGCAACCTCATAATTATTCTTTCGGATCACTTTATCCAGATGCAACATGATAAAGTCCTCATATATTTTCTTTTGCTTAGGACTTGCCTTAATAAATGCCAAAACTAAGTCTTTTGAAAGCACAATTCCCGGAGGATAAGGGAGTCTTAATCTTTCAAAAATCTGAAATCCAGCCTCCTTGTTCCCTAACTCAAATGATAATGCTTGTTTACCAAGAATTCTAACTCCGAGATCAACTTTATTCTTAATACGATTAGACTTATCAAATAGTATTTCTTCCATAACAATATTTCCAACAAGCAAATAAAACTCTACAAAATCTCCAAATTCTTTCGGAACAAAAATATCGCTTCTAATAAAACCAAGCAAAGAATGCTGCGAAATAGTTTCTTCGACCTTCCCGTTGGTAACAATATAAACACCGGAGATGCCAAATTTATTTTTAAAATATCTAATAAGAGGATCTTCTATAATCTTATTTTCAGCGCTGTATTTCCTTATAAAATCAGCATCATCAGCGATGAACATTTCCTTCTTTTCAATGTAGCGGAAATCCTCTAACATTATTTTACATTCACTAACCTTATCCTGATGTTCTGCTTTCTTAAAATATCCTTTCTTTACAAGATAGACTTCAAAAAGAAATTTTTCATTAAAGAAAGGATTAATTTTCTTAACCACGTCAGCAATGGACTGATATCTGGCCCTTTCCGCGTCGCTCCAACCGCGCATAGCGTCAGCCATTTCTAATAAAATATTTGCTTCTTTCTTAGTATTACTTGAGGAAACCAGCGATGAAGAAATCTTTTCTCCAAACCCCATAACCACATCAGAACTCTCATCAAACATCTCAGGAATCTCTTGCCTTTGATCAGAACTCTTAGCAGCCTCAACAAAGAAAAATACAAGACTGTGATTATTTTCAGAATTATTCGTAATCGTAAAGCTTCTTGCCGTCTTTTCCCTTCTTGAATTATCTATTAGAATGAAATCTCCTCCTTGAGCATCAACCTTACCATCAACAATCTCTTGTCCAGCTGCATCATAAACATTAATCTTTGCTTTAATCTGAGAATGATCTCTGTCTAGGATCCAATTCTTGCTTGAATCTTTGGGATTATCTTGTGGTATTTGCTTCGGCCACGGGAAAATGCGAACCACCTGTAACTGCTCATCCTCATATATCGATGAAAATATAAATTTATCTGTTGTTTTGCCTGGTTTAACTTCGACAATTCTTAATCGCATATGCGCTAAATCATACATCTGAGGCACAGGATTCCCTTTTTCATCAAGTTCATATGCCATCTGTCCAAAATCATTAATTAACAACCTTGTGTTATACGGACTAAGGTATTCATGTTCATATATTGTACCCCATTGATTTTCTTCTTTTTTAGGTTCAAGGATCTTTGGCTCACCTAACGCGACTTCTTCAGGAGGACTAAACGTTTTCATTATTTGAGTAACTGGATCCTTAACTGTAAAATCAATACTCGGAACATCTGTTCGTGTATTCTTGAGCGTGTGGAATGTACTTTTTGGCATCGCGATCATATTAGCAAACGCCACTAGCTTCTCTGCAACAACCACTATTTTTATAATTTTTCCATTATCTTCTATTTCAATAACCTCTTTATTCTTATCCTTACCTTGAACAATAACTTCGATTTCCTTATTATCTCTAGTACTCATTTTCGTTTTTTCACCAGCATTCACTTCTCTGGCCCAACGAACTTGCGTGTTATCGCAAATGGATGTCGTAAACTCTTGAGTTGTCTCATGAACATGCCATCGTTGCTGCATACCCCGACCATTCTCTGCTTCTGTGACGCCTATGCCGTCTGCAAACCTTCTTCCTTTATGCAAAGGATAATATTGTCTAGCCCATCTTGTCGACTCTTTCTTTCTACCCTCTTCAGACGAAACATCTACCAAGACACCTTCTGTGTTTGGCGGAACTCGCGGTGCCTTTAGCTGATTAAATGGAGCTATCGTCACCTGATCTTTTGCTAAAAATAAAAACGCTTCTCGTCCTTGCATGATCCCGCGATGCCCAAGAACTTCACGATAAAAAGCTAAGAATGTATTTTCTATTGATTGTTTTCTTGAAAGTCTTTTTGCAAAACTGTCTGCAAAATAATCAGGATCCGCTGAAACAAAGGCCTCCTGGATTCTCTGATCTCTAGCAAAAGTATCTAAATGTTCCCTAGTATTACCAACGCTATGGTGTTCTCTATCCCTATAAACCTCTTCTGCTTGCTCTTCTAATCTTTCTATCTCAGCAATTAATAAATCAAAGTCTTCAACGATAGAGCAATCTTCCTCTAAAACTTTAAGCAAATTTCTATAAGACTCAAGATAATCAGCGTTACCCAAAGACCCTTCATCTTTTATCAAAAGATATAATTGCAAATCTTTTTTAATAAGCTCGTATTCTTCTTTGTAATATTGATATTGATTGATAAATCTAGTGTGACCTAACTCGTGGAATATTCGTACAGCAGCTTTAGCAGCAGCGTGTTTGGGATGAGTATCGTACACCGAAAGAAGCTCTAGCGCAAATCGCTCATTAAGAATAAATTCAATTTCATTTGTATCGCGATGATAATAACGTGCTGTTTCTACGGGCAACTTCGGCGTAACCGTTATTCGAATCGGCGATCCCCGATTATCATTACGCGTAAGAAGTTCTTTTAAATATTGTTTAAATGCTTCATCGTTAGACTTTTTAGCTAAAGTTTCTAATGATTTTAATGTATCGTTTAACAATAGCGCAAGTTTTTCTGATCCCTCTGATCCTTTTACTAAAGCAACGCCTCTTTTCTTAGCATCTAAGACAATCTTGGCTTTTAAATCATCAACAAACGTCTCTTCTAGATCACGATAACGAACTGTGAAAACTGCTGATGAAACTTTTTCTTTCAAATTTTCTAAGAACGATATACAAAAATCATACCCCAAATCTAATCGAAGAGGATTAAGCTCCTCATCTGTATGAACAAAAACGTTATACAAAAGCTTCTTGTATTCTAGACGTCTCCAAACTTGAATAGCAGCTTCATTAGAACGAGCTCTAAATTCTTTTTGCCCAATTGGCACATAAAGAACCTTCTTAATCGCCTTAGTGTCACCACTTAAATTCTCAATGATTTCATCGACCTTTCCTTCTTTAACTAGATTTTCAAATTCCTTAATAACCTCCTTGGCTTCTTTTATTTCTCGTTTATGAATTCGAATAACTGTTTCAAGACGAGAAGCCATCTTGACAGCATCTTCAGGTGTTGTTGTTCTGGAAATAACTTTTTGATCTTTAATAAGAGATGCTTTGTTAATCAAGGAAGTAAAATCGTCTTGTGTATCCATCTTAAACATTTTCTGCTCAAGGTCTTCTAAGACAGCTGCTACGACTTCTTGTCCTTGCTTTGCAAGAGCAAGAATCTTTGCAATCAATAATTCTTGAACTTCTTTAGAACGCTGATATTCAGATTCATGTAAGGCAATACCTTGTTCATATTGAGACAACTTCTGCCGATAAACAACAGCGTGATTATCTTTCATCCCTGCGATCTGATCTTCTGTCAAAGGAGAAATAAATAAGCTAAATAATCCATCATTAACAATGCCTTGATATTGAGGATATTTATTAAAGTCTGCGAATATCTTGTTTAAGGCATCAAACCATCCGATACCGCCTTCTAGAATCGTAATCTTATTCTGTTTAAGCTTTGAATCAAGACCTTTAACCTCACATGTCTTTATTTTTCCTCCATCTGTCGGGTCTTTATAAGTATCTGTAAAATCATATAACGCAAGGCCTTGTGGCTGTCCGTTGACAGGCGTTGTAATAATCTTGAATTCTTTTTCAAGGTCTTCTAAATGCTCTGGATATCTAAAATGATACTCGTCATCTTGGTTTTCTCCCGGTCGAATACCGCGCGTATGAAAAAGTCTAAACTTATCCATAGTGCTAATATCTTTGTTTTTGCTAAAAAGCTCTTTAATAACCTTTTCAACGCCTTCCCACGTTAATCCTTTTCCGCCACCTGGAGTTCCCGAATAAATAATAAATTTGGCTGTTGTCAGAGCATTTTTATATTTTGCTGGCAAAGATTTAGCAAATTCAATTAATAAAGCAAGCTTTTGTCTTTTAGCCTCAAGAGATTCTTTTGTGATCTTTGAAGACGCCGCTGGCGATGAACTCTTAATTCTGCCACGGAAAAGAACTGTAGAAAATAGCGACTCATGATTATTGCTTCTGCTTAATAAAATCGCCGCTGCCTTAAAAGCTTCTCCGCCACGGAAAAGAACTGGTAAAGACAACGGCTTTAAATAAGAAAATGCCGGCTCTGAAATCTTAATCCTGCCACGGAAGGAAGATGTTGCAAAAGCCGGCGTAAATTTATATAGAAAAGCCGCTATCGAAATCTTCCTGCCTAAGGAATTTGATTTGTTTGATAGCGGCTCTAAAATAACTATGTTTGTATGGACGACATTTGGCGCACTTTGTTTTTTAGCAATCCAAGCTAGACGTTTTATATCACTTAAAATACCTAATCCAGAAAAATATGTTCTCTTTTTATTCGCCTTGCTTATTAAAGGCATGACAAATGAAATTATCGGTGTAATCAAATTATTTAAATTATTTATTCGCAATATATTAATTGGCGCTGATGCAGGACTGCTAGCAGGAGTCTCCGCAGGAACACGGATCGGTGACGAATTATGCCCTGGCTCTCTTTTTATTTCCTTACCAGAATATTCACCAAAAATTACAATGCGCTCTTTCTTTCCCTTTCTTATAATTTTTCTCCGAGTAACCTCTGTCTCGTATTCATAATCAGAAGTGCTTTCTGGCTCAGCTGCTGTATTAGCTGCATCAAATTCTTCCCCATCAAGAACCCATGCTCTTGTCATCCACTCAAAAATAACATCTTTAATCTCTGGGCAATATGCAACTACGAAAGATCTCTCAATTATAAGAAAGAATGCAACCCTTGCCCTCTCTCTAAAATTAATCAAATGATAATATTTTGGATCTAACTTACTCTCTATCGCCCTATCTGCTTTCTTAAAGATAGTTCTCAAAATATATACAACCATCCTATTCTTGCTTATCTTCTTAATAATTAAATTTTTATTAAAAGTAATAAACTTTAAAAAGCTTACAAAATCAGATAAGAACAAACCAACATAAAAAATAATTGCTCCAAGAAAGAAGAATCCAAAAAATCCAACACACAATCTATCCATTTCGTCTAGCTGGACAAACCAATCAACAAGCGAAGAGATATTAACCAAAACAACTGCAAAAGAGCTTGCAATTATCGGCGAATTACCTTTTCTTTCAATTGCTTTATAAACATTCCCAAAAATCTCTAGCGCAAACTGATCTGTTAATTTCTCCATATAACGATTAAATGCTTGCGGTGAATCTTGGAATGTGTTGACTAAAACTTTACTATATTCATGGCGTCTTTTTACCTGGTAAGCAGCTTCTCTAGTCCGATCAACAAAATTATCATGATCTGTGATTTGACCAAGATTATATTCACGTTTATGAATACGTTTTGCTGTCTCATAAGAAACGATAGAGAATTCAGCATACTCAGCATGTTCCTCAAACTCTTTGTCTGAAAATGGAGCAATGAAAATAGATGCTAAATCTTCACCATACTGCTGGCGAAGCTCTTCAAACCATCCTAATCCACCTTCAAGAACAACAAGCTTGTCTCCTTTAAAAACCTCGTCAAGACCTTTAACTAATGCTGATTGCATATCTCCGGTTACAGGATCAATGTAAATATCTTCAAATGTTGTAAGGGCTAAGCCTTGTGGCTGGTTATTAACAAGAGTTGTGATGATCTTGCCTTCAGCGCGTAATTTCTCTAAATACTCTGGGCTTCTAAAATAATAATTTTTGTTTTGAACTTCGCCTGGGCGGATTGGGCGTGTGTGGAAGAGTACGAATTTACTAATGATGTCATTATATCTTTCTTGGAATCTAAGCCAAATTTCTCCTTTTCC
>JAVCCC010000052.1 GCA_030765785.1 Candidatus Aceula lacicola
AGATCAAGGGTGTTGATACTAAGGATATCTCCCAAGATATCTATAAGCAATACATTGATTCTTTTAAAAAAGGTGTTTGCGATTTTATAAAGGTCGAATACGATCAGTACGCTCGAAAGAATATTCCCAGGAAGTATTTTTCTGGAGGCGTTGTTGGAAGATTTGCTCCAGAAAACGTAGAGATTCTTCATGCGGATACAAAAAGAGGGCAGAGAGCAGGAAGCGCGATTGGAAATATTCTTAAGAAATCAGCATTAGTTGTGTTAGTTTCGGTTGGGTTGAGTTTAATGGGCCCAAAAAGTTTTGCGCAGACTGATGAAAGTTTTGGCCTGATAAGTTCGAGCGAGACTCCTATTGAATATAATGGGGATTTTTATGGAGAAGCCACAGTTCCTTTCGAATCACAGTTGCTTGTTGATACAATAATTGGTGGACTTGACCCAATCGATACGGGATCAATTGTTTCTTCTCAGAAAATTTTGCTTAGAGGCGAAGAGGTTAATGTCATTTTTACAAAAGAAGAAAAAGGAATTTTTGCTAAAATGGTTGATGGACAGATCCAGGTATATTTAGGTTCGATTATTCGAAAAGTACAACAAGCGATTGATTCAATTTCTAGTAAAGGTAATTTCTTAGAGGGCGTCATCGACAGCAAAGAATTATCACAAATGTCCACGCATGAACTGGGTTTTAACTTATCTCTCGATCTTATGCGTCTTGTTTTAATCCATGAAGTCACCCATCAAAGGCGATTTCAAGAAGAGGGTTTTAGCGGAGATCAGATAGGAAGATTAAATTCTTTATTTCGCAAGTTTAATGTTCCAAAAGAAATTTATGAAAATACTTTTTTTGAGCTTGAAGGATATTTGTCGATGTTGTGTTCCGGAAGCCATGCGAAGTTATTCTTTTCGAAGATTTTACTTATGGAAGCTCGTGCAGAAGCTGGTAGCTCAGAACCCTATGTTTCGAAGATGATTTCTAGAAAAGTATTAGATAAGCTTGGATATCGAAGCTTTATTCGTCAGAAGTATCCGGAAAGAATCAAAGATTTTAAGTCAGGCATGATTTATTATGATCTTGACCTTATTAGAGGATTCCTTGTTTTTTTTACAGATGAAGAAATAAAAAGAAGTGCGGTTTATTTTTATGAAAGAATTTTTTTACAAAAACCAATTACAAATATTGATTTTGAAGCAGATTTAGTTAAGGAATATATAGAAGAAGTTTTTAAAAAGACAAAGGATGATAAGAGGAATGTTGGATCTTCCGCAATTAATGGACGTGGTCGCAACCCAAAAACTCATAAAGAATTTGAAGAATACTATGAAAAAGGCGAGCAAGATGAGCTTTTTATGATTTATGATAATGGACATGGATTCAATAATGTTCTGGAGGAGGCAAAGGGCGCTTCACCGCTTTTAGTTAAAGAGGAAGATTTTGCTAGAATTGTTAATCAATTTAATGAAGAAGTAGTGGATTTAGGCATTAGTCTTAAATTATTAGAAGAAGAGACGGAGTCTTGGTTTTATCTTGAGGTTCAAAAAGATAAGGAATTCATTGGGACAATGGATGTTCTCGCTAAAGAATCTGGAGATTTAGAAATTCAGACTATTATTCTTTATTCTCAGCGTAAGGGAATCGGAACGGTTATTTTTAAGACTCTGAATAAGTTTTTAGGGCTTCATAATAATGGAGTTGTTGAAGCTGGTGGAGTTTTAGATGCTGTTCATGAAGTAGGGTACGAGGGGCCTCCGGTTCGAAAGCTTGAGAATATGATGAAAAAGCTTGTAGATGAAGGTCTAGCCGAGCCGTTTACCAATGAGCGTGGTGAAGAGACATATCGAATGTTTCCGCATGGTTCATCGGCAATTAATATGAAGGAAAGCGAGATGTGGGATCTAGGTTTTTTGGTTTGTGGATTAAAGAATCTTAAGATGATTGGAATGAAGAGTGGAGGACGGCAGTATATATCATTTTTTCAAGATTCTAGAAAAGGGGAAAGCGTTGGGAATATTTATGGTGTTTATGAGGATGGACAGCTAAAGCTTCGCGGTATTTGGATCGAGCCACATTTTAAGGAACAGTACAGAAAGTATAATTTATCAGTGATGATGATATCTGCGTTCTTAAAGCTTCATCCAGAGGCGATTATTGCAGAAGCGCCGATATGGGTTGTTCTTTTAAATTTATTGTTGCAAGAAAAGTTTGGTTTTCAACCAGTTAATCCTAATGATGACAACATCGTTTTTATCGGCAAAACAAAAGTAGATATAAGCGGAAAAAAAAAGATTCCTATTTATTTTAACAACAGTGCTTTAGGTGCAGAGTTAGAAGAAAGTGATAAGCTGAAGGTTTTTGAGATACACATGGAACCTCTTAAAGAATCAGCGACAAGAGTTTATGTTAATACAGCATATAGATTGAAAGACCAGTCTAAGCTTGATCGTCAGATTTTAGAGTTTGAAAAAAGATTTGATGGTCAAAATCCTGCTTTGATTGATTTTTCTTCTCAAAAGAAACAAGAGCCGCTTTCTGAAGAAAATGCATTTGATCAAATATTTCCTTTTATAGAGAAATATTTAGATGTAGAAAAATATTTAGATTATGAAGCACATCCGTTTTTAATAAGAGACGCCATCAAGGAGTTGGGTGAAAAGAGCGAAAAATTAAGTCAGGATGATGCGAATGAGATTAAAGCTATCCTAAGAGGAGTCATTGAAAATTATTCAAATTATAGGGACAACTGGGCCGTGGTTGCGGCCGTTGATGTTTTGAGTAGCTTAAACGACGACGAGGACCTTAAGCTATTCTTGAGAATTGCAAGGAATCAAGCTGGCGAACTTGGCGTTATAAGAGAAGAGGCGGTATTGGTTCTCGGGAAGTATCTGCCTAGCGATGAAATTGATGGCGTTTTAAAAAATATTATAAATATTAATTCTTATAAGAAAAGGATTGTTAAGGATGCATTGAATACTTTTGTGCAGATGCGAAAAAAAGAGGCTGCTCCTTTCTTAGTTGATTTACTTTTTAGAATTACCAAAGGAATCCTTGTCGGTGGATCTCCTGGTGAGCGTTTTTCAGCTACGAATTCAAACCAAGAGATTTCTGAAATTATTGTTAAACAATTAAAAATGGTAGGAGATGAGAAGACTAAAAGTTTATTAAAATCCTTTTTAGAGGACGATACTAAACTTCCTAAGAAAAGAACAATTTATCGATACACTCAAACAACGGGATTGGGGGATCCTTTTGAGTCTTTTGAATATACCTCGAAAGAAAAGATGTTTAGTGCTCACGGGACAACTCAATTTATTGGATCAAAGATTTCTGGACAATCTGTGGGTAGGGAGGATAAGCTTATCTATGAAATAATTAATGATCCAAATCCTCTTTACGACATGGTTCAAGAGACGATTAAGGTGATTGAAGATCGCTTGAAAAAAGAATCAGGTTCGTCTTCAATAATCTTTTCAAAAACAAAAAGAAAAGAATTTAATATTGATAAAATGAATCTTACTACGCAAGCGCAAGGAAATGGTACGGTGCCTATAAATTCTTTTTGGAAACAGATAAGAGATGATAAGCAAGAATATTCGTCGGATGATAGGGTTTTTGTTTATGATTTAGTTGATGGGCTTTTGTATCATTTGATGACAAACGCAATGAATAGAGGTGGAGATAAGAATGCAAAAATGACGATTAGTTTTTATTCTGACCCTTTAAAAGAAAAGTCAAGAATTCTTAAGGCAGAGATTGTGCAAGAGGATATTAGCGATGAAGACTGGGAAGTTATGAATAGTAATCATCAAAAATGGCAGGAAGGTCAAGATGCTGGTATTGATTATTTGATGGATGAAAATTTAAGGCGAGAAGATGGAAATTTAAAGAAGTATGGCGATGCTTTTAGTTTTTTAGGATTAAAGATGAAGAAAAATCCTGTTTACTTAGAATATAAAAGAGGGAAATCGGAAAACGGCAAAACGCCACTGACCACAACGATTTTGATAAAGTCTGAATTGCTTAGCAGCAAGATTTCTTCTCCGCATCGTAATGTTAAAAATGTTCCTTTTCAAGATAAGGGAGATGGAGACTTATTTGTTCGTAAGCTTTCTGATATGAAACGCGTAAAAGAAGTATTATCTAAGCCTGTTGTTGCCGTAAAAGAGAATCAAGGTCAGGCAAACCAAGGATTCACTCCTATGACTAGCGAGGAAGAGTTTTTGTATTGTCACGCTATTCTTATTCGTAATAAGGAAACGAATAAACATGTTTTTCTTCATTTAGAAAAAGGGTTGGAAGAGACCGCAAGTGAGGTTTGGGCGCGAATACATAAGACTCAGACACAGGAAACTGTTAAAAATCAGAAATATGGAGATTTATCTCTTAGTGAATTTATAGAATATTTAGGAGATGGTGAAAAAGAGGCGATTTATTTAACGAATAATGCAGAAGCAGCAAAGAAATCAGAGAAATATTTAGCGAAAGAGTTTAATATTCAGACAGCGCGTTTTATTGAAATTTTTGGAAGAAAATTCTTTGGGTGGAATATAATTTTTCAACCAAAAATGAATGAAATTATTATTTATAAAATTAATGAAGCTTATGCTTTTGATGCTTTTCCTGCGTCCTTGAGCATTGAGAAAAAAAGTTCGTCGAATGCGGTAACAGCTAAGAAGCAACAAAGCGCCAGAGAGAATGTAATTCTACAAACGGAAGATTTAATTGTTTACGTTGATAGCTTTGGTAAAAAACGTATAAGCATGGATAGCCTTTCTGAATCTCCTACAAAGATATTTTTAAAAGCAGTCAGAGATGGATCAATGAGAGATAAAATTTTTCTCGTCGGTGGGGCTGTGAGAAATTTATTTTTTGGAATTCCTTCAAAAGATTTTGATTATATTATTTCTGACAGAATTGACAAACGGTTGATCGAGAAAGAACTTGAGTCAATGCTGCCAAGAAAGGTGTTCGAAGAAATAGATTATGTTAACGACGAAGGTCCTTTTAAGAGAATGCATCTAGGATTTGATCCATATTTTACAGTTGATAGATTGATTTTAAAATTTGATGAGCATTCTGATGATCCTTTTATTGATGATTATATTGGCGGCTATGATGATCTGGTAAACCATAGGGCAAGGATGAAGGGAACGTTTAATGAGTTTTCTATTTTCAAATCTATGCCCAGAGTTGTATGGAAAATGATACGGTTTAATTTGTTATTTACTTCAGGAACAAAGAAGGCTATGGATGATTTTTTTGTTAAAGCAAGGGATCTTTCAGAAAACGAGTTTGATAAGAATTTTATTGATGTTACATTGGCTGCTGTGGAGGCCTATGATGAGCTAAAGAAAGTTAGAGATTTAATAAATCCGCAGGCCAAAGATGTAAAAGCGTTGTGGGAGGCAATAGAAAATTTAGCCAAGTTTGATAAAGCTGAGGAGCTTAGTTTTTTCCAGATGGCAGGTGTGCACAATAGCGTAGAGTTGCTTTGGCACATGCAACATCCAAGGCAACTTGTTCAAGAAATTATTATAAACAATGATGTTTCTTTTTCGGTCTTGGATTCTACTGGCGGCATTGATTTTAATGCGGAGAACATGAATATTACAACTAGGGGTGGAGAGATTGACTTTGAAATTCCTGTAGATATGCAAAATATTAATTTAGAAAATATTGAAGGTCTTATTCCTGTTATTATTAATATTGTTCCCGTAACAAATGTTTATCAAATACTTGGTCTCTCGCAAGGTCGCGGTGTATCAGCATAGCTAGTCGACCTATTAAAATCTATTGCAAAAAAAATACGTAAGAGTATTATAGACAAATATTATTTTTTTTTAGAAGATGTAGGAAAAAAGGTTTAAGATGAAAAAATACAAAGATGTTTAATGAAGCTCCGATACGTTTCACGTGCGGAGTAAATTTACCCCTGCCGTTTTGCTTCGCTTTTGCGCGCAAAACGAAGCAGCAGGGGCTCATTTAAGGAAAATTATCATGTTTAGAAAATTCTTTTGGCTCATCCTTCTTTCTTTGGCAATCGGCGTTTTGGGTTATTATATTGGTCTTAGTGCTCATCAGGCGGTTATTGTTGCCGTGTTTGCTACCTCTATCCTAGGAACGCTTTTTTTTTGGGATTTCCGTTTAAGCTTTGTTTTTATCGGAAGCGGTGTCTTGTTGATGATGAATGCCGTTCATCTCGAAGATTTTATTCGTTTTGCTTCTCTTGATGTTATTCTATTTCTAATTTCTATGATGATTATTGTGGGCATGATGAAAGAGGCTGGTCTTTTTACATGGCTTGTCACGCTTGTTTTGCGTATTAAAAACTTAAATGGCATGAAGTTGTATGTTCTGACTATGCTGACATCAGCTTTCTTGTCTGGCTTGATGGGAGAGGTAGCTTCTATTATTGTTGTGGTAACGGTTATTTTAGACATTTGCGATTTTTTAGAAGTTGATCCTATTCCTCTTATTATTTCATCGATTATTGCAACAAATATTGGTTCTGCGGCAACTGTTTTGGGGAATCCTGTAGGTGTTTTGATTGCTGCACGCGGTAAGCTTTCTTTTGAAGATTTTTTGACGCATGCAATGCCAGTTTCTATGCTTGTCTTGATTTTAGCAATTGGCATTGTTCTTATTTATTATCGAAGAAATATTGCCCAGATGTGTGACAAGCTTAAAGATTATCAGGATGATAAAAGTTTTCTTTATTTGATATCTATTCCACCTGATAAGCGAACTAAAATTAGTATCGGTATTTTTGCAGTTACGATTCTTTTGATTTCTTTGCATAAACGATTGGAAATTCTTTTAGGTTTAACGGAAAATACATTGCTTTTTATGATTCCGATTATTTCTGCGGGGATTGTTATGGCGTATCGACATGATAAGGCAAGGTACTATATTGAGCATGAAGTTGAATGGCCATCAATTTTATTTTTTTTATTTTTATTTGCACAAGCCGGGGTCATCCAATCAACAGGTATCGCAAGTTTCCTTGCGCAAAAGATGGTAAACTCTATCGGAAGTTATCCCCAGGTTTTGTCCGGGATTGTTTTGATGTCGAGCGGATTTCTTTCAAGTGGTGTTGATAATGTTGTGGCGGTGGCCTCTTATGTTCCCATTGTTCAAAGTTTAGGCACGTTGCATGTTAACATGAAAGCTTTGTGGTGGGCGCTTCTTTTTGGCGCGTGCTATGGAGGGAACATAACACTTATTGGATCCACTGCTAATATTGTTGCTTTGGGGATTTTAGAAAAAGAAAGAAATCTAAAGGTTAATTTTATGCAATGGCTTCGCATCGGTTTTATTGTTGGCGTTTTAACTATGTTTTTAGCAATGCTTTTGGTTGTTTTTATTCCATTCTTCTCTTCATAATATATGTGTATAATCAAAGTTGTCCAGCAAGATATTACTGCACTGAGTGTTGATGCTATTGTTAATGCAGCTAATCGATCTTTACTTGGAGGCGGGGGCGTTGATGGCGCGATTCACAGAGTCGCAGGTCCAAGACTTTTAGAGGAATGTCGTAAGCTTAAAGGGTGTGCAACGGGTGATGCAAAGATAACAAAAGGGCATAATCTTTTAGCTAAATATGTGATTCATGCGGTCGGTCCTGTCTGGTCTGGCGGCAACAAGGATGAAGATAAATTTTTAAAGAATTGCTATAAGCGAAGCCTTGAAATTGCCAGCGAACATAATATAAAGACGATTGCCTTTCCTTGCATTAGTACAGGTGTTTATTGTTTTCCTAAGTTAAGGGCAGCTCAGATTGCGCTTGAAACAGTAGAGGAATGTTTGGAAGTTTTGCAGATAGAATGCGTTTTTTTTGTTTGTTTTTCAATTCAAGATTTAAGAATTTATCAAAAATTGTTTGAAGAAAAGAAGAAATAATTTATATTGATTCTTTTTATTTTCTAAACTATGATAGTCATGCAAAAGGTGACTTTTAAATTGAAATAAAGGAGGATGCATGAAAATTACACAGATTCGAGAGCTTTTGAAGGATAAGAGAGTTAAAGAGGAGATTCATAAGCATCTTTGGATTGAAAGTCAAAAAGCTGGCTATAGTATAGGGCTAGAGAGGGCAACAGATGAATGGCTAAGACTTTATGCAGAGGGATGGATGAAGTATCATGTGTCTGAAAAGACTTCAAAGGTAAAAAAGACAGCTAAGCCAAAAACAAAAAAGGTTAGTAAGCCAAAGATTTTGTCAAAGAGAAAAGCATCTAAAAAAGTCGCAAAAAAATAAAGTTTTTAATTAGTTAATACAAAGCCCCGCATTAAAAAATGCGGGGCTTTTTTGTATATTTTTTTTTGCAGATTATTATAGAAAATAAAAACCCTCCAAAAAGGGGAGGGTTTTTATTTTAAAATCTATGAGCCGCGATTATTTCTTTTTCTTTTTAGCTACTTTTTTCTTTGCAACTTTTTTCTTTGCGACCTTTTTCTTTGCAACTTTTTTCTTTGCAACTTTTTTCTTTGCTACTTTCTTCTTTGCCACTTTTTTCTTAGCTGGCTTTTTCTTCTTTACGACCATTGGAATTCCTCCTTTCGTAATTGTTATTTTTATATTAGCACCTTATTTTTTATGATGCAAAAAATATTTTTTATTTTTTTTATAATTATTTTTTTTTAAAAAACAATACTTTTGTTGAGTTTTGTGATAAAGCGCTGTAAAATAAGTTATATTATTTTATAAATATATTTTTATTTCCTCGTCGGGAGTAATTTTAAACTGTAAACTTAGAAAGAATTCTAAATGACAAAAGATTTTTCCTCAATTTATATCCATATTCCTTTTTGTGAACAAAAATGTTTTTTTTGTTCTTTTGTTGTTTGCGTTGCAAGAAATCACCGCATAAACGATTATTTAGATAGTTTAAATTTGGAAATGAAAAATTATCCAAAGAAAAAAATAAAAACACTTTATGTTGGAGGAGGAACTCCGAGTCTTTTAGACAGTGAACAATTAAAAAAATTTTTCAGTATTGTTAGAAAGAATTTTTTAATTCAAAAAGAATGTGAAATTACTTTTGAAGTCAATCCTGACTCTATTGATTTTAAGAAAGCAGAGTTGTTAAGATCGCTTGGGGTTAACCGAATCAGTGTTGGCGCTCAAACGTTTAGCAATAAATATTTAAATTTTTTAGGGCGAACGCATTGTTCAAAAGATATAAGAAATGCCGTCTTTATTTTACGTAAAGCTGGATTCTTAAATATCAATCTTGATTTTATGTATGGTTTTCCAGGGCAGACTGCTAAGGAGCTTACGCGGGATCTTAAAGAAATAACGGATATGAAAAGTGAGCATCTTTCGCTTTATACGTTAACGATCGATCCGCATAGTAAATTTTATAAGACAAAAATGTTGCTTCCAAGAAACGATACAATGGCAAAATTTTATGTCTTGGTTGTAGAATTTCTTGAAAAAAAAGGATTTCGACAATATGAAATTAGCAATTTTGCATTGAACAAAAAACAATCAAAACATAATTGCGTTTATTGGAGAGGGGGAAATTACGTCGGATTCGGCATTGGAGCACATTCGCATTTAGATGGAAAACGTTATTGGAATATCTCGAAGCTCTATGACTATATTGTGCGAATGCAGGAAAATAAGTCGCCCATAGAAGAAAAAGAAAAATTAGGTGTCCAGAGTCGGCTTATGGAAAGTTTGCTTTTTGGATTGCGCATGAATGAGGGTGTTAAAATAGGTGTGCTTGAAAAGGAGTTTGGGAGGAAAATATCTTTTCAGAAAAAAGAAATGATTAAAGATTTTATAGATGATGGATTTTTTGAGCTCAAAAGAGGTGTTCTTCAAGTTACAATGAAGGGGCGACTTGTTTTAGATGAGCTTTCGGCCCGATTAATCTAGCCATTCCCTTTTTTCATAAATTAGGATTTTTGATTCTTAAGATGCGCCATGTTAGCAATGCGATCCGTTTGTTTAAAAAGCTTAAACAGAGTATCTTCAATGTGTTGCCTATATTTTGGCTTTAGTTCAAGTTTGGTGAAAATTCTTTTTGATTCTTTGATAAGAGTTGCAACTTTTTTCAGGCTATAGTCAAGGCTACCGGACTCAATAAATATTTTTTTAATTGTTGTCAAATCTGAATATGTTTTTTTGGGTTTTTCAAAACATTTTACAAAAGCTTTCTTTTTTTGTCCAGAGAGTGTTCGGTATGCATGGCAAACAAGAATAGTTTTTTTAAATTCAGCGATATCGCTAAGAATTGATTTTCCAATATTTTTTTCTGACGCAAAAATTCCTAAGATGTCATCTTGTATTTGAAAGGCTTGTCCCATGAGGAGTCCTAGGCGTGAAAGTTTTTTGATGTCTTTTTTTGGAGCGCCAGCTAGAAGTGCGCCAATAACGAGAGGGCCTTCAAATGTGTAACGAGCCGTTTTTAAACTGTAATTCAAAAAAACATCTTTTTCTTTAATGCGATTAATTTTTTCAAAACCGTGGACAATGTCAATAAATTCTCCGATGGCGGTGTGGGCGGCTGTCTGAATAAAATATTTTAAAGCTTGTTCTTTTCTTTGAGAATCTTCGTTGATAGATAAAAAAGCATTAATTGCTAGGGAATAAACAATATCGCCTGCAACAATGGCTAAATCTGTTCCAAGTTTTTTTTTGTTATTTGTTTTAATTGTCTTAGCGAGAATTTTATGAATGGCTGGTTTTCCGCGTCTTAAATCAGAACAGTCGATAATGTCGTCATGAATAAGCATAAAATTATGCAAAAGCTCGAGACATGTTGAAGCGGTATAGAGGTTTTTGGATGATCCGCTTTTTTTAGTGTAACCGTTATAGCTCAAGATCATTAAAAGCGGTCGGATGCGTTTTCCTTTGCGAGAGCAGAAATTCTTGATGCTCTCAAAAAGAATAGGGTGGACTAGATGGAATTTGTATTCTTTCCTAATTTTTATTAAAAAGTTTTGAAGATTTTGATCGATGTGTTTTTTGTATGTTTTAATCATATATACTCTAGATTGTTTTGAAAAATATCGTAGCATAGGAAGGTTTCGGATTCAACTTTAATTGTTAGGTGCTAAAGAAGTTTTAAATGCTGTAGTCATTATTTGACTGAATGGATACAACGCGATACAATATGGAAAAGTCGATTGTTGAAAAGTAAAAAGGAGATTTTATGAAAAAGTTTTTAATTTTTAATTTGAGTATATTTATTTTATGTTGTTTGGTCAGTATTGCGTCAGCAGAAACAATTTATCTCAAGAATGGACGTTCGGTTACAGGCACTATTGTTGAGAAGACAGATCGACAGATTAAGGTTGAAATTGATGGTTTCCCCTTAACTTATTATTTAGATGAAGTTGATCGCATCGGAGATGGAGCATCTTTGTCGGGAAGCACGGAAACAGTATCAAAAAAGACCAGAAATTTCTCAGGGGACAATAGTAGCTTAGCGTTGCGCTACATGGAAGTTTCGGGAGTCAAAGAAAGCATGCGTAAAACTTTTGATAATGTGATTTCTCAAGCTCCTGAGCAAGATAGAGCAAAGTTGTCTCGTGCGTTTAATGTTGAAGAGATTGTTCTTGAGCTTGTGCCGGTTTATGATCGATATTTTACAGATGAGGAACTTCAGGACTTGATTGATTTTTATCAGAGTCCAACTGGTCAGAAGGTTTTAGAAGTTAATCCTATGCTTTTGAAAGATAGTATGGAGATAAGTTATAGATATTTTGAAGGAAAGCTTTAATAAGAAGATTTTGCTAAAAGCAAAACTTATTGTTGTGTAAGTATTTGTAAAAAATCTTTATTTCTATTTTCTTAAAATATTCGATTTTTAGCCCATTTTTTGTAAAAAATGGGCTATTTTCTTAAGAATTATCATTATCCATATCTATATATATTTCAATAGGTTATATCTAATTATATAATAAATATATATATTTTTAAGTGTTTTCGTTTGACCTTAAATACCTTTTTTGATATATTGTGTGAGTTCAAAACCCAGGAATTTGTCCCGAGAAATTGGGGCAAATTCGTTTTTGGTGACATAATTTTTAGAAAAATTAGTAAAAAAGGAGAGGAAACAATATGATAGAACGTTATACCTTATCAAAAATAGGAAATGTTTGGTCTGAAAAACGTAAGCTAGATATTATGCTCAAGATTGAGATTTTAGCTTGCGAAGCCATGGCTAAGCTGAAGCTTATTCCTAAGAAGTCTATGGAAAACATTAAGAAGAAGGCCAAGTATGACATTGATGAAGTTAAGAAGATTGAAGAGAAGACGAAACATGATGTTGTGGCCTTTATTGTCAATGTTGGTCAAGCGATTGGGCCGGATGCACGATATCTTCATATGGGCTTGACATCTTCCGATCTTTTAGACACATCTCTTTCTGTGCAGTGTGTTGAAGCTTGTGATATTTTGTTATCGGATGTTGATAAAACGTTAAAAGCATTAAAAAAGCAAGCTAAGAAATATAAAGATACTCTTTGTGTCGCGCGTTCTCACGGTGTTCATGCTGAGCCAACAACTTTTGGGTTAAAGCTAGCTGTTTGGTATGATGAAATGGTGCGCAACCAAGAGCGTTTGGAACAAGCTAGAGAAAGTCTGCGTATTGGAAAACTTTCAGGTGCTGTTGGAACATATGCAAATGTAGATCCATCAGTCGAGGAATATGTTTGTCAAAAGTTAGGTTTAAAGGCTGCAAATGTAGCGACGCAGATTATCCAAAGAGACATTCATTGTCAATTTCTAAACACAGTAGCCATTACAGGCTCTTCTTTAGATAAATTTGCAACTGAAATTCGTCATTTGCAAAAAACAGAAATTTTAGAAGTTGAAGAACCTTTCTTTAAAGGTCAAATCGGATCTTCTGCGATGCCACACAAAAGAAATCCTATTACTTGTGAAAGAATTTCTGGTCTTGCTCGTCTTTTGAGATCAAATGCTTTAGCTGGCTTTGAGAATATTAATCTTTGGCACGAGAGAGACATTAGTCATTCTTCTGTCGAGCGCGTTATTTTGCCGGATAGCACTATTGCGCTTCATTATATGTTTAGTAAGTTTATTCCTGTCTTAGAAGGACTTTTGGTTTATCCAAAGAATATGATTCAGAATTTGACTAAGACTCGAGGACTTATTTATTCACAGAGAATTCTTTTAGAACTTATGAAAAAAGGATTAACTCGAGACGATGCTTATGCCATTATTCAAAGATGCGCTATGCAAGTATGGCAAGAGACTTCAGACTTTAAAGATGTTCTTAAGAGAGATCGAAAACTTCGGAAGTACATGGGGCCAGGGGCGATCGATGCTTGTTTTGATGCAAAATATTATATTCGTTATCGCGATAAGATTTTCAAAAGAGTTGGACTTTAATTAAGATATAATATTTCTAAAAAATAGGAGGTTTTATGGAAAAGAAAAATCAAATTTATGAAGGTAAGGCAAAAATTCTTTTTGAAACAGATTCTTCAGATCACTTGATTCAGTATTTTAAGGATGATGCAACAGCGTTTAATGCTCAGAAAAAAGGAACAATTAATCAAAAAGGCGTTTTCAATAATAAAATTTCAACTCGTATTTTTGAATATCTTCAAGCAGAAGGCATCCCGACTCATTATGAGAAAACGCTTAGCGATCGAGAGATGCTTGTTAAAAAAGTTGAAATTGTTCCAATTGAAGTTATTATTCGCAATGTGGCAGCTGGTTCTTTGTGTCGATTGCTTAATCTTGAAGAGGGTATGAAGCTTAAAGTTCCGATTCTAGATTTTTGTTACAAAAAAGATTCGCTTAATGATCCGTTGATAAGTGAATATCATATTCGTGCATTAGGATGGGCTACGGATGAAGAAGTTGAAGAGATAAAGAAATATGTTTTTAAAATTAATGATTTAATGAAAAAATTCTTTTTAGATATCAATCTTGATTTAATTGATTTTAAGGTTGAGTTTGGTCGCTTTAAAGGAAAAATTATTTTAGCAGATGAGATTTCTCCTGATACTTGCCGGTTGTGGGAAGTTGGAACAGGTAAAAAAATGGATAAAGATCGTTTCCGAAAAGATCTTGGAAACGTTGAAGAAGCTTATCAGGAAGTATTAAATAGAGTCGTTAAATAAACTTTTTTGTTTCTTAATAAGTATTTTAAAATAACAAATCCTCATTTATGATCTGGCGTGTTGAAATAAAAGACAAGGAAAGTGTTTTTGATGCTGTAGGCCAAGCCGTAGCTTGTGACATACAGGACCTAGGCATTGAGTCTATCGACAAAGTTCTTGTTGAACAGGTTTTCTTAATCGATGGCCAGATCACATCAAAGGAAATTCATAAGATTTGTCGAGAGTTGCTTGTTGATTCTGTTGTACAAGATTATGCATGTCTTCAAAAAGCAGTATCTTCTCCTAAGAAAAAAGGCTTTAATCTCGTCGAGATTGCGTATAATCCTGGCGTCATGGATCCAGTTGAAGAATCTACTCTAAAAGGGATCAAGGATTTAGGTATTGTGAACGTATCTTCTGTGCGCACCGCCAAGAAATATCTTTTATTTGGAAATCCTACCCGAAAAGAATTAGATATCATTGTCAATCGAGTTTTATCTAACAAGCTTATTCAGCATGTTGTTGATCACTCTTCTCGAATATCCAAGATTTCTAAAGAAACAAAAGGTCAAAAGAATGTCAAGGTTGTTGTTCTTGATATTTTAAATTTAAACGACAAGGGGCTTTTGAAGTTAAGCCAAGAAGGTCAGCTTTTTTTGAATTTGAATGAAATGAAAACGATTCAAAAGCACTTTCGAAAATTGAAACGAAATCCCACGGATTGCGAAGTAGAAACCATTGCTCAAACATGGAGTGAACATTGTCATCACAAGACATTCCGAGGAGACGTTGAGTACACTTGCGTTGAGAATGGAAAAAAGAAGACATCTGTGATTCGCAATCTTTTAAAATCAACGATTGTTAAGGCTACCTATGAAATCAATGCGCCTTGGTGCGTATCTGTTTTTCATGATAATTCTGGTGTTATTAAATTTGATAAAGATTCTCATATTTGCTTTAAAGTTGAGACGCATAATCATCCGTCAGCATTAGAGCCTTTCGGTGGAGCGAACACAGGAATCGGTGGGGTTATTCGTGATTCGCTGGGAACGGGTTTAGGCGCTAAGCCGATTTGCAATACGGATATTTTCTGTTTTGCACCGCCTCATATGTCGTTTAAAGATTTGCCTGAAGGATCTTTGCATCCTAAACGAGTCATGAAGGGTGTTGTTAACGGGGTTCGTGATTACGGAAACAAGATGGGTATTCCGACGGTTAATGGAGCTATTATTTTTGATGAACGTTTTGTGGGCAATCCACTTGTTTATTGTGGAACAATTGGAATTATGCCAAAAGATAAAGTAAAGAAACAAGCTTATAAGGGAGATTTAATTGTTAGCCTTGGAGGGCGCACCGGGCGAGACGGTATCCATGGCGCAACTTTTTCTTCTGGGGAGTTGACCGAAGAGTCTGAAACTGTTTCTTCAGGTGCAGTGCAGATTGGAGATCCGATTCAGGAAAAAAAGACATTGGATGTCCTTCTGCAAGCGCGAGATCAGAACTTATATACGGCGATAACGGATTGTGGAGCCGGAGGATTTTCTTCAGCGGTAGGTGAGATGGCTGAAAAACTTGGATGTCGTGTAGAGCTAGATAAGGCTCCGACAAAATATGATGGTTTAACATATGAAGAAGTTTGGATTTCTGAATCACAAGAGCGCATGGTTATTTCTGTTCCAAAAAAGAATATTAAAAAGCTTCTAGATTTATGCGCATCAGAAAGTGTTGAGGCGACTGCTATCGGAGAATTTACATCGACAAAAAGATTAGAGATTTTTTATCAAGGGGCGCAAGTCTGTGATTTGGATATGAAATTTTTATACGACGGTATTCCTAAAATTATTAAGAAGGCTGTTTGGCATTCATCAAAGGGTAAGGATTTTAAAAGAACTTCTCCTAAGAATTTGACAAAGAATTTAGAAAAAGTGTTATCTCATTACAATGTGTGTTCTAAGGAAAATGTGGTACGTCGCTATGATCATGAGGTGCAAGGTGGAAGCGTGGTTAAGCCTTTTGTTGGGATAAATTGTGACGGACCTTCTGATGCAAGCGTTGTTCAGCCAAAATTTGATTCAAAAAAAGGTATTGCGATTTCTAATGGTATTAATGTACGCTTTGGTATGCTTGATCCATATTGGATGGCCGCTTCTTGTATCGACGAGGCGATTCGCCAGATCATTGTTGTTGGTGGAAGACTTGATAACATTGCGATTTTAGATAATTTTTGCTGGGGTAATCCGGATAAGCCGGATCGCTTAGGTTCTCTTGTGCGAGCTGCACAAGGATGTCGAGATATTGCTATTAGCTATAGAACGCCATTTATTTCTGGTAAAGATAGTTTTTATAATGAATATGCGCAAAAAGGAAAAACAATATCTATTCCTGGAACAATTTTGATTTCCGCGATGGGACTTGTTGATGATATTCAAAAAGCAGTGACCATGGATTTTAAAGAAGATGGTAATCTGATTTATGTCGTCGGAGATACTTTTGATGAAATGGGTGGCTCTATTTATCTTGATACGTTAGGAAGCTTAGGAGCGAACCCCCCTAAAGTAAATACTAAAATAGCTTTAAAGAGTTTTAAGGCGATAGAAAAGGCAATTTTTAAGAAATTAATTCGATCTGCACATGATTGCTCTGAAGGTGGCCTTGCTGTTGCGATTGCTGAAATGGCTTTTAGCGGTGAGCTTGGAGCAACTATTTCATTGAAAAAAGTTCCGTATAAGGATAAGAAAAAGCAAAATGATGTCGTTTTATTTTCTGAATCGAATTCAAGAATTATTGTTGAAGTTGAGTCTAAAAATCAAGTTAAGTTTGAGTCGCTTTTAAAAGGTGTTTCTTTCGGCTGCGTTGGTTGCGTTAAACAAGAAAAAGAAGTAACTGTTTATGGGTTGGATGAAAAGATTTGTATTAAATCTAATATTGGTGCATTAAAACAAGCATGGCAAAAAACTTTAAGGTGGTGAGATATGAGAAATAGGCGAAAAGTAAACGATGATATTATCAGCATGGAAGATCCGTGGCGCGTTTTTCGTATTATGTCTGAGTTTGTCGATGGATTTGATGTTCTTTCAAAAGTAGGAAGAGCTGTTACAATTTTTGGTTCTGCACGTCTTGCTGAGAATCATGAGATGTATAAGATGGCAGAAAAGACAGCGTATCTTGTAGGAAAAGCGGGATACACCGTTATCACTGGAGGCGGGCCAGGTATTATGGAGGCTGCTAATAAAGGCGCTAAAGAAGCGAAGGCAGAGTCTGTTGGGCTTAATATTGAGCTTCCTTTTGAGCAGGTCCCAAATCGATTTATTACACTTTTAATTAATTTTCATTATTTCTTTTGTCGAAAATTTATGTTTTTAAAATATGCAAAAGCATTTGTTATTTTTCCAGGTGGCTTTGGAACATTTGATGAATTTTTTGAAAGCATCACTTTAATTCAAACAAATCGTATGCCGAGTTTTCCTGTTATTCTTGTTGGGTCAAAGTTTTGGTCAGGTATGATAGAGTGGCTTAAAAAAACAGTTTTAAAAGAAGGATGTATTAGTGAAGAAGATTTTGATATTTTTAAAATTGTTGATACGCCACAAGAAGTTGTTAAAGAGATAAAGAAGTTTTACGGTAAAGATAAGAAAAATGGCAAAAAACGTTAAGGTCTTAGTTTTAAGGACAGCTGGAACAAATTGTGACAAGGAAACAGTTTTTGCGTTTAAAGATAGTGGCGCTGATGTTGACTTAGTTCATATCAATAAGCTTTTTGAATGCAAAAAGAAGCTGTCGGATTATCATATTTTAGCTCTTCCAGGTGGATTTTCGTATGGTGACGATATCGCTGCTGGGCGTATTTTTGCTAATGAATTACGTGTTAAGCTTGGTAAAGATTTAAAAAAGTTTATTAAAGATGGAAAATTGATCATTGGCATCTGTAATGGGTTTCAGATTTTAGTTAAGGCTGGTATTTTGCCAGGCAATCTTTTAAACAAAGAGAAAGAGTTTGTGCAAACCACAACGCTGATGACGAATGATTCAGCAAAATTTGAAGATCGATGGACACATCTGCAGACAACAGGTAATTGCGTATGGACAAAAGATATCGATGGGAAAGTTGTTTATTTTCCGGTTGCGCATGGCGAAGGAAAATTTATGTGCAAAACGAAAGGGATTTTAAAGAAAATTCAGAATAATCGTCAGGTTGTGTTTCGCTATTGCACGAAAGATGGCAAAGAACCTTTTTATCCAGATAATCCAAATGGATCAGTTGATGATATTGCAGGAATTACAGATGTGACAGGGCGCATTTTAGGTCTGATGCCTCATCCAGAAAGACATTTCTTTTTTACGCAACATCCGTTTTGGACAAGATTTAAAACAAAAGCGCGCTATGGAGATGGTGCTAAGATCTTTCAAAATGGCGTTCAATACGTCAAAGAAAACTTATTATAAAGGTGATTAAGCATGAAAAAGATTACTTATAAAACGAGCGGTGTTGATGTTAAGAAAGCTAATATTTTTGTTGATTCCATTTCCGGTATGACGAAATCAACGATGAGCACTTCGGTTATTAAGAGAAAAGGAAGCTTCGGAAGTCTTTTTTCTTTTGATTCGAAGAAATATAAGAAGCCTGTTTTAGTTTCATCAACAGACGGCGTTGGGACAAAGTTGATGGTTGGCAACCTTGCGAATAAACACGATACGCTAGGGATTGATTTGGTTGCGATGAATGTTAACGATATTTTATGCACAGGGGCAAAGCCGTTATTTTTCTTAGATTATATTGCATGCGGAAAATTGGATCCGAATGTATTAAAAAAAGTTGTTAAAGGTGTTGCTGAAGGCTGCAAACAATCTGGGTGTAGCCTTGTCGGTGGAGAAACAGCCGAGATGCCAGGAATTTATAAGCAAGAGGATTATGATTTAGCTGGATTTGCTGTCGGTGTTGTAGAAAAATCAAAGATTATCGACGGGTCTAAAATTAAAGAGGGTGATATTGTTATCGGTATTGCATCGAATGGACTTCATTCCAATGGATTTTCTCTTGTGCGAAAAGTGTTTTCCTCTTTTGAGCAAAAAAGTTTAAGCCAGGAGCTTTTGCGACCGACTAAAATTTATGTTAAACCAATTTTAAAGCTGGTTGAAAAATATCGTATCAATGGCATTGCTCATATTACGGGCGGTGCATTTTACGAGAAATTAACGAAGCTTTTACCTAAAGGTAAATGTTTTGAGATTCAAAAAGGAAGCTGGCCGATTCAGAAAATTTTTAAAATTATTCAAAAGAGAGCCAAGATTTCTGACAAGGAAATGTTTACAACGTTTAACATGGGCGTTGGCCTTGTTCTTGTTGTTTCCAAAAAAGATGTTGTTTCGATTATGAAAGATTTAAAAAAGAGCAGATTGCAGTGCTGGCAAATAGGGCGGGTCATTAAGCATAATCAAAAGAGGATTGTTTTATGAACGTTTTAGTGATTGGTTCTGGCGGTAGAGAGCACGCGCTCGTATGGAAATTAAAACAAAGTCCAAAGATAAAAAATATTTTTTGTGCTCCAGGCAATGGAGGCATCGAGAAAGATGCAAAATGTGTTGATATCAAAGCTGATGATATTAAAGGATTGCGTGATTTTGCTGAGAAGAACAGCATTGATTTAACTGTGGTTGGCCCTGAGATTCCTTTGGTTGCGGGCATTGTTGATTGCTTTGAAGAAAAAGGGTTGAAGGTTTTTGGTCCGAGTCAGAAAGCGGCTCAGCTCGAGGGAAGCAAAGTGTTTTCTAAAGAGTTTATGAAAAAATATGATATCCCAACAGCTAATTTTCAGAGTTTTAGCGACATGGAAGAAGCCAAGATATTTCTAGAAAATAAAGTTTTTCCTGTTGTGGTGAAAGCTGATGGATTGGCTGCTGGCAAGGGCGTTATTATTTGTCAAAATAAAGAGGAAGCCGAGCAAGCTTTAGATGACATCATGCTTGCAAGAGTTTTTAAAGACGCAGGAAATAGAGTTATTATTGAAGATTGTTTAGTTGGAGAAGAAGCCTCTATTTTAGCGATTAGTGATGGAAATCAGTTTGTTGTATTAGATTCTTCTCAAGATCATAAACGTATTTTTGATGATGATATGGGGCCAAACACAGGAGGCATGGGTGCTTATTCGCCGGCTCCAGTGATTACAAAAGAAAAAATGGTAGATATTGCTCTTAATGTTATTGGACCCACAATACAAGGAATGAAAGAAGAGGGAGCTATTTTTAAGGGTGTTTTGTATGCTGGATTAATGATGACGTCAGACGGCCCTATGGTTTTAGAGTTTAATGTGCGCTTTGGTGATCCTGAAACACAAGCTGTTTTGCCGCGTTTAAAGACAGATCTTTTGGATGTCTTTTTGTCTGCTTGCGATGGAATGCTTCATGAAACAAGGCTTGAATGGGACAAGGGCGCTTGCGTATGTGTTGTTATGAGTTCTCGAGGATATCCTGGCGTTTATGAAAAAGGAAAAGTTGTTGAGGGTTTGTCGGATGCGGATGATTGTGCAGATACGGTTATTTTTCATGCTGGAACGAAAAAACAAAATGGACAAATTGTTACATGTGGAGGACGCGTTTTAGGCGTCACAAGCATTGGAAATGATATTGAGCAGGCTATTGCTAAGGCGTATAATGCTGTTGAAAAGATTCAATTCGAGGGATGTTTTTTTAGGCGAGATATTGGCGCTAAGGCTTTGAAATACAAAGAAGAGCTATCTGAAAAAAGAATCTAATGCAAAGGGGTTAAAGATGAAAAATCCAAAAGTTATTATCGTTATGGGGAGTCAATCTGATTGGCCGACTCTAACAGAGACAGCAAAAATTTTAAAAGATTTTAAAATATCTTTCGAAGCAAAAGTTTTGTCAGCTCATAGGACTCCGGGAGAAACTTCTAAGTATGCTGAGGGTCTTGAAAAAAGAGGCGTTAAAGTTGCTATCGCTGCAGCCGGTGGTGCTGCTGCCCTTGCTGGCGTTATGGCTGCACACACATCGATTCCTGTGATTGGCATTCCAATTGAAGCAACTTCTTTAAATGGCATGGATGCGTTGCTTTCAACCGTGCAGATGCCTCCAGGCGTTCCTGTAGCAACGGTTGCTATTGGTAAAATGGGTGCAAAGAATGCTGCATATCTTGCAATGAAAATTTTGGCGCTAAGCGATAAAGTTCTT
Organism: Candidatus Aceula lacicola; assembly: GCA_030765785.1. GTDB lineage: Bacteria > Omnitrophota > Gorgyraeia > Zapsychrales > Aceulaceae > Aceula > Aceula lacicola. The sequence continues at coordinate 21,271 of JAVCCC010000052.1, forward strand.
AATGCAAAACTTAAGAAATTTAAGAAAATGCAAGCGGATAAAATTAAGAAAATAAAAATTATACCGTGAAAACAAAAAGAATTGAGATCAATCCTAAGCAGCTTGATTTAGAAAAAGTTTCGCAAGCAAGCGCTGTGATTCAATCCGGTGGATTGGTTATTTTCCCGACGGAAACAGTGTATGGTGTTGGTGCTAATTATTTTGATGAAAAAGCAATGCAGGCATTGCGCGAGGTTAAGCAAAGAGCAGACGATAAGCCATTTTCGGCGCTTATTCCAACAAAAGAAGTTTTCGATGATTTAACAATGCCGATGGATGTTTCGGTGTATAAAATTATTGATGCTTTTTGGCCAGGACCACTAACAGTTATTGTTCCGTCGCGCGAAGGACAGACCATTGGTCTTCGGATGACAAGTCATCCTGTTGCATCTGAATTTGTTTGGCAGTCGCGTTGTGTTTTAGCGGCCCCTTCAGCAAATGTGGAAGGTGATAATCCGCCAATCAATTGCGATCAAGCTCTTGAAAAATTAAATGATCTTGTTGAGGTAGCGATTGATTCCGGGCCTTCTGAAATTGGGCAGGCATCGACTATTTTGGATTTAACAGATGGACGAAAGATTGTGCGTCAGGGTCCCATTAGTGAACAAGATATTGAGACGGAAGCTAATAAAAAGTATATTCTTTTTGTTTGTACCGGGAATAGTTGTCGGTCTGTTATGGCAGAATATTTTTTAAGAGAAATGTTAGCTGGAAGAAAAGATGTGGAGGTTTCTTCTGCGGGAACAAGTGCTTTTTTAAGTGGAGGTCCAACGCAGCAAACGGTTCAAACGCTTGGAAAAGAAGGTATTAATGTCGAAAATCATCGTGCGCGATGTCTAAATAAAATTATGACTAAGAAAGCGGATATAATTTTGGCGATGACATCGATGCATCGATATCAAATTGTTAGTTTTGATGCAGAGGCCGCAAATCGTACGTATTTATTAAGAGAATTTGCGAAAACTGCCGCAGGGGAGTATGATCTAGGAGTTCCCGATCCTATCGGGCAAGGCGAACAAACATATAGTGAGTGTGCAAGAATTATTAAAGAGTCTGTAGAAAAGATCGTGGAGTTAATATAAATCCCGTTAGACCTAATTGGTTTTACACGTATGTTCTGAAATGCGAGAAGACCAGCACTTTTTATACGGGTGCAACGGAAGATTTAGAAAGCAGAATTAAGCAACACTAAAAGGGAAAAGTGTTTTATATAGAAAGCAGGCTTCCTGTAAAATTAGTTTATTTTGAAGGATGTTTAAATAAAGAAGATGCCTACAATAGAGAACGTTATTTAAAAACAGGAATGGGTAAAAGATATTTTAAGAATCGAATTAAAAGAGGTCTAACGGGATGAAAATTTATATTGGAGCCGACCACAGAGGCGTTGCATTAAAGAGCCAAATTGTTGATTTTTTAGGAAAAAAAGAAATTGATATTATTGATGTGGGCATACATGATTCTAAAAAGTCTTGTGATTATCCAAAAATTTCTTTTCGTGTTGCTCAAAGTGTTGCTCGAGATAAGACGGCACGAGGGATTCTTGTTTGTATGACGGGCATCGGGCATTCCATGGCAGCAAACCGAGTGATGGGTGCGCGTGCTGCGCTATGCTATAACGTCAAGGCTGCAAAACTTTCGAGAGAACATAATAATGCAAATATTTTAGTGTTAGGATCAAAGTTTGTTACACGCAAAGAGATTTTTAAGATCTTAAATGTTTGGCTTAAAACACCATTTGAAGGTGGACGCCATTTGAGACGCGTTAATCAGATTGATCAAATAAGTAAAAAGAGTTGTTGTAAATAGGAGAAATATGATGGATGACTTAAAAAAGCAAGATAAGCAAGTTTTTGATGCAATTCAAAAAGAATTTGAGCGTCAAAATAATAATATAGAGTTGATCGCTTCTGAGAACTTTGTTTCAAAAGCTATTTTAGAAACACAAGGAAGCGTTATGACCAATAAGTATGCTGAGGGGTATCCGAATGCTCGTTGGTATCATGGCTGTGAAAATGTTGATGTTGTCGAGCAGTTTGCCATAGATCGCGCTAAAGAACTTTTTGGAGCAGAGCATGTGAACGTGCAGCCGCATTCTGGTTCACAGGCAAATATGGCTGTTTATTTAGCGGCACTTAAAGCCGGAGACACGCTTATGGCGCTTGACTTGGCATGCGGTGGACATTTGACGCATGGACATAAGATTAATTTTTCAGGACGGACATATAAGATTGTTAGTTATGGTGTTGATAAAGAAACAGAGATGATTGATTATGATGAAATTTTAAAATTGGCCAGAGAAACAAAACCAAAAATGATTGTCGCGGGTGCCTCAGCGTATTCTCGAAGTATTGATTTTAAAAAGTTTCGTGAAATTTGTGATGAGGTTGGAGCTTTTTTAATGGTTGATATGGCGCATATCGCAGGGCTTGTGGCTGCAGGGCTTCATCAAAATCCTGTGCCTTATGCGGAGTTTGTTACAACCACAACACATAAAACTTTACGTGGACCACGAGGCGGAATGATTTTATGCCGCAAAGAATTTGCTAGAAAAATTGATTCTGCCATCTTTCCAGGTGTTCAGGGTGGACCTTTGATGCATGTGATTGCTGCAAAAGCAGTTTGTTTTAAAGAAGCTTTAGAAGATAGTTTTAAAGATTATCAAAAGCAGCTTAAAAATAATGCTTTTGTGCTGGCTAATGCTTTGGCAGAAAAAGGTTATCGTATTGTTGCTGGAGGAACAGATAATCATTTGTTTATGCTTGATCTTCGCACTAAGAATATCACCGGACGCGATGCGGCAGATGTTTTAGACAAAGCATGCATTACGGTTAATAAGAATTTGATTCCATATGATTCTGAACCACCTATGGTCACAAGTGGCATTCGTATTGGCACACCTGCTGTTACAACACGTGGCATGAAAGAAGATCAAATGAAACAAGTTGCAACATTTATTGACGATGCGATCACGCATAAGGATGATGATGTTGCGCTTAAGAAAATTAAAGCAAATGTGCAGAAGTTAACGGCACAATTTCCGTTGTATAAATAAGCTTGGAGTTTATTTGTGAAATGCCCAAAATGTCATTATAAAGAAACAAAGGTTGTTGATTCTCGTCTTAATAACGACGGAACTTCGATTCGTCGTCGACGAGAATGTTTGAAGTGTGAAGATCGCTTTACGACGTACGAATATGTTGAGCAAGTGCCTTTGATGGTTGTTAAGTCTGATAGTCGTCGGCAAGCTTTTAATCGAGCAAAAATTTTATCTGGTATTGTAAAGGCTTGTGAGAAACGACCGATTAGTATGGATAAAATGGAAGAAGTGACATCGGAAATTGAAAGGGCTGTTCAGAAAAAGAATGATCGAGAAGTTAATTCTAAAGATATTGGTGAACTGATTATGGAAAAGCTCGCGCTTTTAGATGATGTTGCCTATGTTCGATTCGCATCTGTTTATAGACAGTTTCGAGATGTTAATCAATTTGTGAACGAGCTTAGCCATTTGTTGCAAAAAGAAAAGAAATAATTTATGAGTTTAGTTGAAGTTGATCTGAATAAGATTATTATTGATGAAAAACGTCGCGACCAAGTCATTGTCTTGAAAGAGCGAGGGGGAGAGCGTCATTTTCCTATCATGATTGGTCTTGTTGAGGCTTCGAGCATAAAGATGAAGTTGTCCAATCTAGAAATGCCAAGACCGATGACGCACGATTTAATTATTTCTATTTTTGAAGATCTTCAAGCAACGCCTAAAAAACTTATTATTGATAAGATTGTTGACCATACGTTTTATGCAAAGTTGATTGTTGAGACGGCTGACGGCACAGTCAAAGAAATTGATTCACGACCTTCAGATGGAGTCGCGTTGGCTGTTCGTGCTCAAATACCGATTTTTGTTGAAGAAGAAGTTTTATTGGCCACTTCTTTTAAAATGGAATAATGACGACCAATATTGAAACCTTTGTTTTTCTGGAAAAGCGGCCACATATTGACTTCTTTAGTTTTTAATGAAACAAAGGTCAATAAAAAAGCACAGAAATCCTAAAATTTTAAACGTTTTTAAAATAGTAATGTTGATTTCATACCATGTGCGAACAAACACTACCTTATATTTCCCCATTTATTAAAATTTTAAATACTGTTATAAAAAAGAATCACGCTCAGGCTTTTTTAGTTGGAGGAGCTTTGCGAGATCTTTATCTTGGTCGGGAGGTCATCGATTTTGATTTTGCGACGAGTAAAAATGCGATTAAGATTGCGAAAAGTTTTGCTAAAGAGATAAAAGGGGCTTTTGTTCTTTTAGACCAAGAGCATAATTGCGCACGCGTGGCTCGCAAACAAAAAGGAAAGCTTTTAACGTTTGATTTCGCTGATTTTCGATCTAAGGATTTAAAAGGTGATCTTTCTCATCGGGATTTTACAATCAATACGATTTCAATTGATATTAAAGATCTTTGTGGTAAAAAAGATGTTTTTAATCAGGCTAAAGATTACAAGAAAGGTTTGAAGGATATTAAATCTAAGATGATTAAAATGGTTTCAAAGAAAGTTTTTGCTGAAGATCCGTTGCGCATGATGCGCGCGTTTAGCCTTCAGGCGACTTTAAATTTTAAGATGGAAGCAAAAACAAAAGCACAAATTAAAAAAGATTTGTCTCTTCTGAGCCAGGTTGCTCGTGAGCGCGTACGCGAAGAATTATTTAAAGTTTTGTCGTCTAAGAATGCTTATAAGAACCTTAAGGCTATGAATTCTCTTGGTCTTTTAGGGAAAGTTATTCCTCAGATAAGCGTAATGCAACATATTCCTCAAGGGGGATATCATCACCTATCGCTAATAAATCATAGTTTTGAATCTGTGCGTCAAGTTGAGAAATGTTTTTTGGAGTTTTCGAATGATGAGAAGATTCAAAAATATCTTAATGAAGAGCTAGCTTCAGGAAGAAAACGTTTTGCTTTAATAAAATTAGCAGCACTTTTGCATGATATTGGAAAACCAGAAACATGCAAAAAAGAACGCAATAAGACAACGTATCATGGCCACGAACATGTTGGCCGTTACATTGTGCGCAGTATTGCAAAAATGATAAAGATGTCTGTGCGCGAGAGAACATCTCTTGAGGCGATGGTCGGGCATCATTTGAGACCAGGATATTTATCAAATTTTAAGAATCCAACACCACGTGCGATTTTTCGTTTTTTTCGAGATACAGGGGATGAAGCCATAGGCGTATTGTTTTTGTCTTTAGCGGATCAGCGCTCAACAAGAGGACCGCTTACAACAGAAAAAGATCAAAAGCATCATGAAGAAATTATTCATGATCTTATTTTTAGGTATTTTACTGAGGAAAAAAAAGAAAAGAAAGTACGAATTTTGACGGGCAACGATTTAATTAAACAATTGAAGCTTAAGCCTTCGCCAATTTTCACAAAAATTTTAGCACGTATTGAAGAAAAATATGCCCTAGGTGAGATCAAGACAAAAAAACAAGCGCTTGATGTTGCTAAGAAAATGGTAAGATAAATAAGGAAACCCCACGTCGCTAAAAAGTGCTCCTGGGGTAAATTTATGCGGCTGACTTAACGCCGTGAAAAAAAGAATTAACGTAAGTCAGGCATTCATTTATGGAACGTATTGAAAATACAGACATTGATGTTGTTTTAAAGAATTCGAAAGATGTTAAGGCAGATTTTGTGGGTGTTTTTTTATCCCTAAAAGAAATAGGTAGTTCTTTGCCTATTGAGCAAAGAGAAATACCTGTTCGAGAATTTTGTCGTGATATTTTAAATCAAGCAATTTTGCAGAAATGCAGAACAGTTATGTTTGTGCCGATTTTATTAGATAACTTTCCTGTTTTAGGATTAACGCGAATTGTTACGCAAGAGATTCATCGATTTTTAAAACGTAATAAGACTTCAATTGAAAAGATTATTATTGCCTGTGAAGATAAAGAACTTTTTGAAGTTTTTAAAAAAGAAGTTTTCGGATATTTAAATCATTTGCTCAAAGATTTGGCAGGTGAGCCGTATTGCACGGTTGATGTTGTTATTGAGTTATCCGACGGAGTCGTTATTATTGAAAGAAGCAATCCTCCGTTTGGCTGGGCGCTTCCAGGAGGATTTGTTGATCCTGGCGAAAGTCTTGAGATCGCTGTTCAGCGTGAAGCCATGGAAGAAACGAATTTAAAGCTAGAAAATCTAAAACAATTTCATACGTATTCAGAGCCTAATCGTGATCCGCGATTTCATACTATTGATACTGTTTTTATTGCGAAAGGCGTCGGAGTGCCTAAATCTGGTGATGACGCCAAGAATTTAAAAGTTGTACCTTATGACGAGCTTTTAGGGGGTAGCTATGCTTTTGATCATAAAAAAATACTCGAAGAGTATTTAGGACATGGTTTGCGTAAGCGATAGCGTACGTAAACCATAAGTCCGTTTTTACCCTAGGAGTCCTCGGAAAATAAATTTATGGACGACCGTGTGGGTAAAAAAATAATTAAAAGTTATTTAAAGCAAAGACAATGAGTTTTTTAAATCTTTCTCCTGGAGATGAAACAGAAGATATATGATATACTAAGCAATCCACCAATGCGTGAAATTGACGGAATTAAAAACATACCTGCTTGGGATACTGTACATCCTGGCCAGCGTATGAGACAGGCAGAGGAGTTAGAGAGAAGTCTGTATAGTGAAGAATGTTTAAGAAAATATTTTCCTGACAGAAGAAGTGAACCAAGACATAAAGTGGAGGAGTGATGAGTAAAACTTATATTCGACAAGCATATGCATTATCTTTATGGGAAAGAATTGTTGAATGGATAAGGGAGGAGAGCATGAAATTTATCTTGTTTATTCCCTTTGCAATAATGTTGGCAGGAGTTATTGTCGTCATGCGTATTATGATATTATGGAACATGTTTAAAGGTAAGGAAACTTGGAAGATGGCGGACATGTTAATACCAGAAGATGATTATAATAGGAAGTTCAAAGGAACGTTAGGAGTTAAAGAATGACATACCGGGAGACAATAGAGAGTTGGATGCAGACGTTATCTACCAATCCTTACACAATCTTCATAGGTCAACAGGTTGGATCTGAAGACTTCTACAAGACGCTTGGCAGGGTACCGTTGGAACGGAGGATCGAGATGCCAGTGGCCGAAGAACTTCAGATGGGTATGTGCTTGGGGTTAGCGCTGACTGGGAAGATACCAGTGTGCATATTTCAACGCATGGACTTCCTATTAAGAGCAGCCGACCAGATAGTTAACCACCTAGATAAGTGGAAAGAACTCCATGGCAGGGATCCACATGTGATCATCCGAACTACCATCGGTAGCAATACGCCACTAAACGTTGGAATCCAGCATAGCTCTGAGTACGTGACAGCCTTCAAAAACTTGGTTAAGTTCAAAGTTCTAGAACTAAAGAACATAGAGGACATAGACAATGGTTACAAAGAAGCAATTGATACACATAAGCCCATTATGCTTATAGAAAGACAGGAGCTTTATGGCAAAACTGAATAGAATAGATAAAGAAGAAGAAGAATATACGCCAGAAAAGCTTATAGAGTTTGAGGATAATATAAAAGACCTCTTTGAGAAAGGAATTGTTAAAGGACCGATTCATTTGAGTGGAACTAACGAGAAAGCTTTGATAAAGATATTCAGGAGAGTAGATAAGAAGAATGATTGGGTGTTCTCTACTTGGAGGAATCATTATCACTGGTTGTTGTTTGGGTTAAGTTGGCAGGTATTAAAGCAATTCATATTAGCTGGAAAGTCTATGACTCCATCTAATTCACACAAGCATTTCCTAACTTCAGCCATTGTCGGAGGCATCTCTCCCATTGCCGTTGGGGTAGCGTTGGGGCTGCACCTGGCTGGGAAGCCTGGACATGTCTGGTGTTTTATTGGAGATGCTGGATATGAGTGTGGTATTACTAAAGAATCTATACGCTATGCACAAGGACATGATTTACCGATCACCTTCGTGGTCGAAGACAACGGTAAGTGCGTCAGAGCTGACACCCAGAAGGCGTGGGGAACTTCAGACTCCTCTAAAGTTGAGATATATAACTATAAACGCAAGTACCCTCATGCAGGGACTGGCGAGTATGTGATGTTTTAGGAGGAACTCTGATGAAGAATAAAAAGAATTGGAATGAAGTTTATGAACCAAAGGTTGCAAAGAAAGAGCACGCTTTTAGGAGAAAGTTATTCCTTAGATTGTTGTAATGCAACGCATTCCTCAAGGGGGACATCATCACCTATCGCTAATAAATTATAGTTTTGAATCTGTGCGTCAAGTTGAGAAATGTTTTTTGGAGTTTCCGAATGATGAGAAGATTCAAAAATATCTTAATGAAGAGAAGCGATTTTGTTGTAAAGATGTTCTTTAAGGTTTAAATTTTAGAAATATTTGTTAGATAAATGAATTTTATAGATTTTGTAAAAAAAAGACAAAGTTGTAGAAAATATAAAGACACGCCTGTGTCAAGAGAAGCTCTTGAACGTTGCCTCGAAGCGGCACGGCTTTCGCCATCAGCGTGCAATTCGCAGCCATGGCGATTTATTATAGTGGCAGAATCAGAACTGAAGAACAAGCTTGCTGAAACGGCTTTTTCTGGATTGTATTCTATGAATAGTTTTGCAAAGGCTGCACCTGTTTTAGTTGTGATTGTTACGGAGCGTTCAAAATATGCGGCACAACTTGCCGGAAGTTTTAAAGGTGTTCAGTATAGTCTGATTGATATTGGTATTGCCGGGGAGCATTTTTGTTTACAAGCGGCTGAAGAAGGGTTAGGCACATGTTGGCTGGGATGGTTTAATCAGCGTGGAGTTCAGAAAGTTTTGGGGCTTTCAAAAAAAGATCGGATTGATATTATCATTAGTGTTGGTTATCCACAAGATGATTCTTGTCGAGAAAAGGTAAGAAAATCTGCAAATGAGATTTCAGATTTTCGGTAAGAATTAAAATGATTAGCTTTGTTTTTTTATGCTTGACTGATATTTGTAAAACGAGGTATATTAATCCATCATTTAAAAATTGAAAGGAGGAGGCAATGGGTAATTTGTTAGGTCTAGTTATTTTAGTTTTAGATGTTTTAGCCATAGTCGACTGTATTAAAACAATTAAGGATACTGGCAAAAAAGTTCTTTGGATTGTTTTGATTATTATTCTTCCATTGGTCGGTCTAATTCTTTATTATCTTGTTGGGAAAAAGAAATAAGATTTGCGCGTTTTTAAAAGGGAGATATTCTTAAGAACGAGAAGAATGTCTCCCTTTAATTTTTAATAATATTCTTACCGAAAGTTAATCATGGTCATTATTTCAAAATTTATTCAATTCTTAAAGACAGATATTTGGCGCATTCGTGCTAAAAAATTACCAAAAACAAAATTCTTTTTAATTCAGCAATTACGTATTGTTTTAGTATCTTTGCGTGGTTTTGCTGAAGACAAATGTCAGCTGAGGGCCTCGGCTTTAACCTTTTATTCTTTATTGTCTGTTGTTCCTGTTGTGGCGATGGCATTTGGCATCGCAAAAGGATTTGGGTTTGAAGGCATGCTTGAAACGCAGCTTTATAATCGCATGCCTGGGCAAGAAGAAGTTATTGCGCAGATTATTAGTTTTGCAAACGCATTCTTGAACAATACTAAAGGTGGATTAATTGCCGGTATTGGTGTTGCTGTTTTGTTTTGGACAGTCATTAAGGTTTTAGGAAATATTGAAACTTCTTTTAATGATATTTGGGGTATCAAGAAATCAAGAGGATTTGGTCGTAAATTTAGCGACTACCTTTCTATTATGTTAATTTGTCCTATTTTGTTGATAATGTCTAGCAGCGCAACGGTTTTGGTCGCTAGTCAAATAACAGCGATTATAGAAAAAATTGAAATCTTGGGAGCCATTGCACCAGTTATATTGTTATCTTTAAAGCTGTTACCATTTTGTGTTATTTGGGTCATGTTTACGTTTATCTATATTTTTATGCCGAATACCAAAGTTAAATTTTCTTCAGCCTTATTAGGTGGCATTATTGCTGGAACAGTTTATCAGATTGTTCAATGGGCGTATATTAACTTTCAGATTGGTGCTAGTAAATACGGTGCGATTTATGGAAGCTTTGCTGCTTTGCCGCTTTTTTTGGTATGGCTTCAAATAAGTTGGTTGATTGTACTTTTTGGCGCAGAAGTGTCTTTTGCAAAGCAAAATGTTGAAACATATGAATTCGAACCAGATTGTCTTAAGGCGAGTCGATCTTTTAGGCGGTTTATGGCGTTAGCCATCACGCATTTGTGTATTAAACATCAATATAAGGGGGAGTCAGCACCAACGGCTGAAGAAATTTCACATACACTAGA
>JAVCCC010000003.1 GCA_030765785.1 Candidatus Aceula lacicola
AATCAAAAATAAAATCTGGATTTATTCCTTTCTTCTTTGCCTCTTTTTGCAGCAAAAAAGAACAAACAACAATCGCAAGAGCCAACATCACTCCATACGAATAAATTGTTAAAGGCCCTATTTTGAAGAAAATGGGATGCATGTCACCAAAATAATAATTGTTCCGATAGTAATCGCACTATCAGCTAGGTTGAAAACAGGCCAAACTCGAAAATCAATAAAATCGATCACATATCCAAAATACAATCGATCAACTAAATTTCCTATGGCTCCACCTATAATTAGAGAAAAGGCAAAAATATTAAACAAACCAAAACGCTCATCTTCTCTATGCAAATAAAGATAAACGCTAAATAAAATAATCGCGACTGCAGAAATAACAATGAAAACGATGCCCTGATTCTTAAAAAGACCAAAAGCAATACCTGTATTATGAACCAAGGTTAGATGAAAAACATTTCGAATAGCAGGAATAGATTCTCCTACGGAAAGCAATTGAGAGAAAAATATTTTTGAAATTCTATCAAGAAAGACAATCGTTGTGATCGTTAGAGATGAAATAAAAATAGTCAGCTGAGGCCTTGTCATGCGTAATTATCAAGTGATGTTTATTGAGATTCTAGTTTTTCTTGGCACTTTAGACAATTATCAACATAAGGAAGTGCTTTTAAACGAATTTCTCGAATAGGGCCATCGCATTCCTCGCAAACGCCAAATGCCCCACTCTCGATACGCCTTAATGCTTTATCTATTTTTGAAAGAAGTTCACGATCATTAGAAGCCAGCCCTAAAGAAAACTCTCGATCATACATGTCTGTTGCAACATCTGCCAAATGCATCACATGCCCTGAAATATCACCAGATTCCCCTCGGTCTGACGAAGAACTATTTTTTGAAATCTGCTTAATATCATTAACAATCTTTTCTTTAAGATAAAACAAACTCTTTTGATATTCAGCAACCTTCTTTTTGTCTAAATCCTTTTTTTTCATCTAAAACTCCTTTGTGTTACTCTAAAATCTAAAACAATTTCTAAATTTATTTTATATTCTACATATCTTTAACAACAGGAAGGCAGCGCTCACACAATTCTAAATGTTCTTTGTCATCACCTGTTTTGATGCTATAATTCCAACATCTTGAACACTTTTTTCCATCTGCTTTCTCAACAACAATATTTAGTCCCTTGTTTCCTTTTTTTATCTCAATCGCAGAAACAATAAATACGGTTCTTAAATCAAACATCTTATCGCACGCCTGCCAATCTTGAAACGCTTTATCATCTGCAATTTCAAAAATAACTTTTGCTTCCTGAGAGCTTCCAATGACTCCCTGCTGACGCTTCTCTTCCAAAGAGGCTAGAACACTAGGCCTAAACTCCTCAGCAACCTTAAAGAGATCACAAACTTTTTTATTTTGCCATTGATCCAATTCTTTAGGCCAATTTAAAAGATGTATATTTGAAACCTCTTTTGTTGCTAAGCTCTTTGGCATAGACTCAAAAATCTCTTGCGCAGTAAAACTCAAAATTGGAGCAGCTAATCGAATTAACGTATCCAAAATATAATAAAGAGCGGTTTGCGCTGAACGTCTGCGTAGCGACTTGGACGCAGAAGTATACAATCTATCTTTTAGGATGTCAAGATATTTGCCTGACATCTCCTCGTTGCAGAACGAATAAATCCTCTTATAAGCTTCAGAAAAATTATATTGATCAAAACTTTTCTCTACTTCCTCAGCCATTGTTGCCGTTTTATCTAAAGCCCATTGATCAAGCGCCAACATTTCTTTATAAGCAATCACGTTTTTCTCAAAATCAAAATCAAACAGATTGCTTAACATAAAACGAGCCGTATTTCGAATTTTACGATACGCATCAATCAGGCGATCCATAATTTCTTTTGAAATACGAATGTCTTCATTATAGTTACTAGAAGCAACCCAAAGCCTTAAAAAATCTGCACCATAATTCTTAATAATATCAAGCGGCGACATTACATTGCCTAAAGATTTTGACATCTTTCTACCATTTCCATCAACAACAAAACCATGCGTTAAAACAGCCTTGAAAGGCGGATGTCCTTCAATGGCCACTCCTGGAATCAACGAAGATTGAAACCATCCTCTGTGCTGATCAGATCCTTCTAGATACAAATCAGTTGGAACAGGCTTGTTCATCTTCCCTTTAAGAACAGCCTGATGACTTACCCCAGAATCAAACCAAACATCTAAAATATCGCTCGCTTTTTCAAAATCAGCTTTACCGCAATCAGGGCAGACAAATCCTTTTGGCAAAAGATCTTTAACATCTTTTTTAAACCAAATATCTGTTCCTTCTTTTTTAACAAGATCAGCCAAATGCTCAACAACCTCAGAAAATAATTTCTGCTCATCTCCGCATCCATGACAAATAAGCGCCGGAATAGGCACTCCCCAATATCGCTGTCGAGACAAACACCAATCTGGACGCGTTTTAACCATACCCAAAATACGATCTTCACCAGATTCAGGAAACCATTTTACTTCTTCCTTAATCGCCTTCACAAGTTTTGAACGCAATTGATCGTGATCAATCGATACAAACCATTGCTTTGTTGCTCTAAAAATAATTGGCTTCTTGCAACGCCAGCAATGTGGATATGAATGTGCCACGTCTTGGCTAAAGAAAAGAATTCCCTTTTCATTTAGTCGCTCAATAATCTTTGGATTAGCTTTAAAAACATGCATCCCTTTAAATTCTGCACCCTCTTCAGTAAAAACACCTCGATGATCAACAGGAACAACAACATCTAATTTAAATTTTAACCCTGTTTCGTAATCCTCTTGCCCATGACCAGGAGCTGTATGCACAAGACCTGTTCCATCTTCCTTGGTAACATAATCAACACTGACAACCGGACAATTATCTCGAAGTTCAAACGGATGCGTATAAACAAACTTTTCTAAATCTTTTCCATCACACTCTTTGATAATTTTAAAATCTTTGACTCCCCCTTTTTCTAGAACAGAAACAGATAAAGTTTTTTCTAAAACAAGAATTTCCTTACCGATATCGACAAATACATATCGATAGCTTGGATGAACCGCAACCGCAACATTCGCTAAAAGCGTCCAAGGAGTTGTCGTCCAAACAAGCAATGAAAGATTCTTGTTTTGATCCATCTCTTTGCATTCTTGAGAATTCTTGATCTTAAACTTTACAAAAACAGATGGAGAGCTGTGATCTTCATATTCAACTTCAGCCTCAGCTAATGCTGTCTCGCAAACCGCACACCAATTCACTGGCTTTAGGCCTCTGTAGATATATCCTTTTTTATTAAGTTCGGCTAATGACTTTAAAATCCAATATTCATATTCAGGATCAAGAGTTAAGTAGGGATCATCCCACTCGCCAAAAATACCAAGACGCTTAAATTGTTCTTTTTGAATTTCAACATATTTCATTGCATAATCATGCGCTTTCTTTCTAAAATCAACCAGTTCAACCTGAGATTTGTGTGCTTTCATTTCTTTAAGCAACTGATGCTCAATCGGAAGCCCATGACAATCCCATCCCGGAACATACAGACTATCAAATCCCTGCATGGTTCTAAATTTAACAATGATATCTTTTAAAATTTTGTTTAAGGCGTGACCCATATGAATATTGCCGTTTGCATACGGAGGTCCATCATGCAAAATAAATTCTTTCTTGCCTTTTGAATTTTTTCGAATAGATTGATAAAGACCCTGCTCTTCCCATTTCTTGAGAAGGTTGGGCTCTTTTTGCGCAAGACCAGCACGCATAGAAAAATCTGTTTTTGGAAGATTAAGCGTATCTCGATAATTCATTTCTTATTTCATATACTTTCCGATAATAATATCTAAATCTTTTTTTAACTTTTCAGAAATCTTTGTCTTATCTGTTGCAAAAGCAAATTGAAGCGCATTTTCTGCTTCAAAATGTTCAACCTTAGCTGCTTCGCCAATAGATTTCTTCAAAATCTTTTTTGCATTATCCACATTCTTTGTTAAATATTCAATAATCATGTCGATCGAAACACTTTCATGTGACTCATGCCAACAATCATAGTCAGTCACAGCCGCCAACGTGGCATACGCTATCTCAGCTTCACGTGCAAGCTTTGCTTCCGTAGCATTAGTCATCCCAATAATATCTAATCCCCAAGATCTATAAAGATTTGATTCAGCTCTTGTGGAAAATTGAGGGCCTTCCATATTAAAATACGTTCCACCTCGATGGACATTAACCCCAATGGACTGAACGCTTTTTTCTAAAATATCCACAAGCTTTGAACAAACCGGATCCGCAAAACCAGTATGAACAACAATCCCCCCTGAAAAAAAAGTTGATTCTCTTTTCGTTGTTCGATCAATAAATTGATCTGGAAGAACAAAATCCATTGGTTTTAATTCTTCTTTTAAACTACCACAAGCTGAAACAGAAAAAATAGCACTTACTCCTAATTTTTTCATGCCAAAAATATTAGCCCGATAATTAATTTCACTAGGAGAAATTTTATGCCCTCTGTCATGACGCGGCAAAAAGACAACTTCAACTCCCTGAAGCTCTCCACAATGATACGCATCTGAAGGATCGCCAAAAGGTGTCTGCACTTTTATTTCTTTAACATTTTCAATGCCTTCAATATCATAAAGTCCACTACCACCAATGATTCCAATCTTTCTCATAATCCTTATCTCCTCGATAATTCTTTAGATCGTCTTTGCGCCGCTTTGAGAGCTTGCTTAAAAATAACATCTATCTTTTTCTTTAAGAAAACATCAATCGCAGCTTGTGTCGTACCACCTTTTGAAGTTACTTTTTTTCGTAATGTTTGTGCGCTATCCGTACTATTTCTTAACAGCTCAATGCTTCCATCAAACGACTGAATGACTAAATCCGTTGCAATCTTATCACTAAGACCCAGCGCCTTTGCCGCTTTAATCATTTCTTCAATAAAAAGATAAATATATCCCGGCCCACTTCCAGAAACAGCGGTAACCGAATCAATAAGATTTTCTTTCACAACAATCGTTTTTCCAACTGTATTAAAAATAGAACTCGCAACTTTTAAATCATTACTACTGCTATTTTTTCCTTTACAAATAGCCGTAACACCTTTTTGTATTTTTGCTGGTAAATTTGGCATCGCGCGAACAACATGGATCTTTCCACCAATTCTTTTTTCTAAATAGTTTGTTGTAATGCCTGCCGCAATTGAAATAAAAAGTTTCCTATTAAGAGCAAGGCCTTCAAATTGTTTTAAAACATCATCTATATTTTGTGGCTTAACAGCTAAAACAACAACATCACAAGCCTTTAAAAGATCTTTAAGGCTCTTTGCTGTTACACGATAGACTTTCTTTAGATATTTCTGACGTGTGTGACATGTTTCGCTGACAACAATCGAAAACTTACGTCTCGCACCCGCTAAAATAGCTCCGCCCATATTGCCGCAACCAATAATACCTATTTTTTTCATAATATTCTCCAAAAAGAATAATTTTTAAGAAAATATAGCTTGCCCAATGCGAACCATATTTGATCCTTCTTCAAGCGCAATCTCATAATCATGAGACATGCCCATAGACAAAAACTTCATTTGCACAGAAGATGTATCACAAAATTTACGCGAAACCTCTCGTTTCAAATTATTCAATCGCTTAAAACAATCGCGAACAATATCTTTATTATCTGTCCAAGGAGCCATTGTCATTAGTCCCTGTATTTCAATATTCTTTAAATTAGAAATTTTTTCAATTAACAAAATCGCATCACTCTCAGGAATTCCAAATTTTTGCTCTTCTCCCGATGTGTTAACTTGAACTAAAATGCGCGTTTTTTTGTTTAACTTTGCTAAATTCTTTTCTATTTCTTGAGCAATTCGAAAACTATCAACAGACTGAATTATGTCGAAAGCTTCTAGCGCAAGCTTGACCTTATTAGTCTGCAAATGACCTATCATGTGCTTTGTGATTTCAAAGACAGAAATTTCAGGAGCTTTATATTTTACACAACCTTCCTGAACTTTGTTCTCTCCCACATCAACAATTCCTGCATCCAAAGCTTCTTTGACTTCTTCAACCGAAACATATTTCGTAACCGCCAAAAGCGTAATTTCATCAGAATTTCTTCCTAAACGCTTACAAATCAAAGAAATATTGTCTTTTAATCGCAAGATATTGTCTCGAATCATTGACATAAATTATCACAAAAATTTTTAGCCGTCAATAAATATATAGACATCTCAATTAAACAAAGAAATGCCTTGTTATTTATTACAAATATTAATCTTTATATTATTAAAGTGGTTTGATATCAATCTTCAAAGAATGACAGAAGTCAACTTTAAGAAGATTTGAGTCTTGGACAACATATGAAGTTCCTTTAACGCGAAGAGAAAATCGTTCTTCTTTGGTTATAGAATCATATGTCTTTCCAATATGATATTCTGGCTTTTGAATATTTCTAACTTTGCCAGATTGGTGGCTAACAATGTAGACAAGAGTTTTTTGTGAAGAAATAGCGCAGCCGTCTCTTTCGGTTACTTCCCTTAAAGAGACAATCTTTCGCTTACGTTCTGCTGATGTTAAGTTTTTGAAAGCTATTTCTTTCATCGTTTCTTCCTTTTTTTGCGTCCCCTTTATGTAAAACCGAGTTGCTCTTGGCTTTGACCTCGGGCAACTCGGTTAGTCCTCCATGGCTGGTGGGGACGATCATCAATGTCTAAATTCCTTATGTCCCGTGGCTTTTAAATCTATTGAAAGTATATCATCGCCATTATCAAAAACAATGCCTTGGGCATCATATAAAGAAAACGCTTTCTTTGAAACCAAGAAATTCTTATGTTCTCGTCGACAAACTAACGTCCTGCTTCCAAGAAATCAGAAATAAATCTAATCTTTTTAAGAATAAATTAACCTTAAAGCTTGACATTTTAGGGAGGATAAAAAGAAAGCGTTTTCTTTTCGAAAACGCTTAAAGATAAACTTTGACTTTAAAACTTAACTATTTTTTTTAAAAAAGGCATCTTGACCTTGGACTCTTTGCCATCTAAAAGTCGTTGAATATTTGGTCGATGACGGATCACAACAAAAACACAAAAGACAACGCCTAAAACAACAAGTTCAAAGGAATGAGTAAAAACCAACATAAGAAGTGGCAAAAAGATAACTGATACAATAGAAGCTAAAGATACATATCCAAAGCCAATAAATACTCCAGCCCAAATAAGAACAGCCAAAGCTAAAACAGCACGAATCGATATAATTTTGATGGTAAGCCCAATTAAGACACCCAAGCTTGTCGCGACACCCTTGCCGCCTTTAAAATTCAGAAACACAGTCCAATTATGCCCACAGACAGAAGCCATTCCAAACAAAATATAAAAAATATTAGATTCTAACCCTAAAAAACTCGAAACAAGTGCAACTGCCAAAACACCTTTTAAAATATCAATAACAAGAACAATCGTTCCTGGAACTTTCCCAAGAACACGAAAAACATTTGTCGCACCAACATTTCTAGAACCGTGCTCTCTTATATCGATGCCTTTATAAAACTTTCCAGCAATATATGCCGTTGGAATCGACCCAAGCAAATACGACAAACCTAAACCAAAAAGAATTTTAATGAGTTGTAGCATTGAGCGCCTTTATTCCATTCCTGATATATCCTAAACCGGAAATAATTGTTACAAAACATACAGCATGCCAAGCCAATGGAAAAATGGGTAAACGCAACAAAATTCCTACAATTGAAGCAACCTGAAAAAATGTCGTCGCCTTTCCCCATTTTGTCGGAACAATATCGATTTTTCCATTAACAAGATAAATGATAGCAGAACCCATCAAGATAATAACATCTCGGCTAATCACGATAAGCAAAACTACTAAGGGAACGTAAAATGGACATACAGCAATTTCTTTAACAATATGCAAGCAGACAAATGCGCTAATCAACAAAAACTTATCCGCCAAAGGATCTAAAATAGCTCCTGCTGTCGTTTTTTGATGATGCGTGCGCGCAACATATCCATCGATAACATCAGTTATAATCGCAAGCAAAAAGATGCCAAGCGCACAATAACGCAAATAATCACGCTCAGACGTATAATACATTAAAGACGCAATAAAAAAAGGGACTGATAAGATACGTCCAATTGTTAATTTATTTGCAAATGTTAGATTCATTATTTTTATTCCAATATTTTTAACGTTGCTCCATCATACGGGCAAGTCTCGACGCTAGGACTAAACCTTCTTCCGCAAACTGGACAATACTTAATTTTTACCTCATTGGTTGTCATAACGTCCGCAACGGCTTCGATAGCAGACCGCACATCCATTGTTTTTTCGTTTGACTGCGCAGCACTTTTGCTGGATGCCGTTGTTTGACATCCTGCAAAAAGAAAGCAAACCAACAAAATAATAAAAAACTTTTTTTTCATTATTTTAATAAACGAATTCGATTAAGTGGCCAATAAATAACTTCTGCTTTACCAATTAAATACTCTTCTGGAACAAATCCCCAAAAACGACTATCCATGCTCGATGCACTATTATCGCCTAAAACATAATAATAATTTTCCGGGACTTTGACAATCTGATTATACGTCCCATAATCACCTCTATTATAATAATGGATATCGCGATTTTTTTCATCTTCTATTTTTTGACCGTCAATGTACACGTCTCCATCTTTGATAGAAACAACCTCACCAGGAAAAGCAATAAGTCGCTTGATAAAGTCTCTTTTCGGATCCTCTGGATATTTGAAAACAATAATGTCTCCTCTTTCCAAATCACCATAACCCCAAAGACGCTTATCGCTAAGAGGCAAATTCGGTCCATATTTTAGCTTGTTGACCAAAATACGATCTCCTTCAATCAGTGTCATACGCATAGAACCCGTCGGAATCTTAAACGCCTGAACAGCAAACGTGCGAATCACCATCGCCAAAAGAAATGCAATAACAAGTGATTCAACCCATTCGCGAACAACAGAATCTTTTCTAAAATATTTCTTTAGTTTCATATCTTTAATACCGCAAGAAAAGCCTCTTGTGGAATCTCAACTCTTCCCACCTGCTTAAGACGTTTCTTTCCTTCCTTTTGCTTTTCCCACAATTTTCGTTTTCGCGTTATATCTCCACCATAACACTTAGCCGTAACATTTTTACCAACAGATTTAACCTTCGCACTCGAAAGAATACGACCGCTACATGTCGCCTGAATCTTAATCTCAAAAAGCTGTCTTGGAATCAAATCTTTTAACTTCGAAACAA
Organism: Candidatus Aceula lacicola; assembly: GCA_030765785.1. Classification (GTDB taxonomy): domain Bacteria; phylum Omnitrophota; class Gorgyraeia; order Zapsychrales; family Aceulaceae; genus Aceula; species Aceula lacicola. Next base: position 9,291 of record JAVCCC010000003.1, read on the forward strand.
GATTCAGTCCCTTTTCATATGAATGATCTTTGTGAACAAGACAAGAGAAAGCATCACAAATTTTTTCGTTAATTAGAATATCCAACTTTAAAACTTGCGTGACCATATATCCCTTAAACTCGTAATCAATAGATCCATATCCTCTTGTTGCCGACTTAACAAGATCATTAAAATCAACAATAACTTCTGACAATGGAACATCAAAAATAATCTTCATGCGATCAGAAACATACAGACTTTCTTGATAAACCGCTCTTTTACGTTTAGCCATTTCCATAACAGCATCCATCGTCGATACTGGGGTAAAAACAGAAACAGAAAGATACGGCTCCTCGATTTGGGCAATCTCAGCTAGATCAGGAAGCTGTGCTGGACTTTCAATCTCAATAACTTCTTTATTTCTCTTTGTAATCCGATAGCTTACATTTGGGGTTGTTAGAATAAGATTTAAATTATATTCTCTCTGCAAACGCTCCTGCACGATTTCCATATGCAAAAGACCTAAAAATCCACATCTAAAACCATGACCAAAAGACTGCGAAGATTCTGGCTCATAAACAAAACTTGGATCATTTAAGTTTAACTTTTCTAAAGCCTCGCGTAAATTCATAAACTCAGCCGGATTCTCAGGATAAACACCAGCAAAAACAAGCGGCTTTAAACGTCGATACCCATCTAAAGGTTTTTTGCATGGATTCTTTGAATCTGTGATTGTATCGCCGACATGCACTTCGTGTGGATCACGAATATTGCACGTAATATATCCAACCTCTCCACTCGTCAATTCTTTTACTTTTTGTGCTTCAGGACTAAAAACGCCGACCTCTTCAATCGTTACTTCTTTATCCAAATTCATCATTTTGATACGCATACCATTTCTTAAAACACCGTTCATAACACGAATATAAATAACCACACCTTTATACGTATCGTATTTAGAATCAAAGATCAAGGCCTGCGTAGGGTCCTCGTCATTACCTTCTGGGTGAGGAATAAACTCAACAATTTTTTCTAAAACATCCTCAATCCCGATTCCTTCTTTTGCTGAAACAAAAATAGTATCTTCTTCTTTAAAGCTAAAAATCTCTTTGAGCTCTGTTTTAACAATATTCATATCAATGTTGGCAATATCAATTTTATTAACAACGGGAATCATTTCTAAATTACTATCAATCGCAAGATAATAGTTTCCGATTGTTTGCGACTCAACCCCTTGCGATGCATCTACGACTAACAGTGCACCTTCACATGCACGCAGAGATTTTTCAACCTCATAAGTAAAGTCGACATGCCCGGGGGTGTCTATAAGATTTAAAATGTACTCCTTGCCATCATTTGCTCTATATTTTAAACGCACAGCAGATGCCTTGATCGTGATGCCACGCTCCCGCTCTAGATCCATATCATCTAAAACTTGATTATGAAATTTACGCTCGTCAATCGCACCGGTAGACAACATCAAGCGATCCGCCAAGGTTGACTTACCATGATCGATATGAGCAATGATTGAAAAATTACGTATAAGGGATTTATCCATCGTGGAGAATAACTTCAATTATTTTTTGGACGACTTGTTCTATAGACATATGCGTTGAGTCAATCACAATCGCATCTTCAGCTTTTTTAAGAGGGCCTACTTTTCGAGTAAAATCTTTTGTATCGCGTTCTTTAAGATCATTCTGAATTTCATCAGCCTCTATTTGCTTTCCTTTTTCTCGAAGCTCTTTAATACGCCTTTGTGCGCGTTCTTCAAAGTTTGCATCAAGATAAAACTTTCTTTTTGCATTTGGAAAAACAACGGTACCAATATCCCGCCCTTCAGCAACAATATTGCTCGTTGAACCAATTTCGCGTTGACGATTAACCATAATTTCGCGTACTCCAACAACGCACGCAATATAGAACGTATTGTTTGTTACCTCAGAAGTTCGAATATCCTCTGTCACGTCTTTTCCATCCAACAAAACTTGCAGCTTATGATTTTCGTCTGTACAAAAATCAATGTGCACTTGCTTCGCTAAATCAACAAGCGCATCTTCATCTTCAAGATTAATGCCTTGATTCAACGCTTTAAGCGTTAACGATCGATACATTGCCCCTGTATCTAAATACGTAAAACCTAGCCTCTTTGATACTTCTTTTGCAATCGTACTTTTTCCTGCACCCGCTGGACCGTCAATAGCCACAATCACAGCATCTTGAACTTTGTTATCTAATGCCATCTCTTTTACTCTTTGCTCTTTTAAATTGATCTATTAAAACGGCCTCATCTTTAGATGTGACTGCTTTTCGATATCCAGACAAAACTTTTACCACTTCATCTAAAACAGACAAAACATTCTTTGAGTTCTCCATACAAACATCATTCCAAAGCTGAGGATTAGATCCTGCGATACGAGTTGTATCTTTTAATCCTGTTGATCCATATTCTAGATATTTTCCTGGAATCGCATCAATCATCGCATACGCCAACAAGTGAGGCACATGGCTTGTGAATGCTAAAATCTTGTCATGCTCGTCAGGAGAAACGCTCTGAACAATAGATCCCATGTGGGACCAAAGCGCTTCTATTTTTTCTTTAGATTGCTTATTTGTTTTATCGGTTGGCGTAACAACGCAAAAACTTTTGTTAAACAAATCTGGGCTGCTAAACTCAACACCTTTTTTTTCAGATCCTGCGAGAGGATGTGTTCCAACAAAAAATACATGAGGTGGCAAACTTTTTTCAGCAACTTCGACGATGCTCGTTTTTGTGCTTCCGACATCCATCACAATACAGCCACGTTTTAAATGTTTCCCAATATTTGCTAAAAGTGTAACAATCGTCTGAACAGGAGTTGCGAGAATAACAAGGTCTGCTCCTTGAACAGATTTAACAATATTGCTTGAAGCTTTATCAACAATTTTTTTCTTTAACGAATATCCGAGAGTTGCTTGCCGTCGAGAAACTCCGACAACTTCACGTGCAAGGCGATTCTTCTTAAGAGCCATGCCAATGGACCCGCCTAAAAGCCCGATACCAATAATTGTTACTTTCTTAAACAGCAAAGGATGATGTTGTGTTTTCATTTTATAGGTCTCTTGAAACGGCTTTTGATATTTTTCTTAAATCTTTCACAAGACTATCAAAATTTTTCGGTAGCAAAGATTGCCCACCATCCGACATTGCCGCTTCTGGCTTTTCATGAACTTCAATCATAAGTCCATCTGCCCCAGCTGCAACAGCCGCCTTTGCTGCGCTGGCAACAAGCCCCCACTTTCCAGTGGCATGGCTTGGGTCAACAATAATCGGTAAATGAGAAAGCTGTTTAACAACTGCAACAGCATTAATATCAAGTGTATTGCGCGTATATGTTTCAAATGTACGAATACCACGCTCACATAAAATAACATTAAAATTTCCTTCAGAAAGAATATACTCAGCACTCATCAACCATTCTTTAATCGTTGCACTGATTCCTCGTTTAAGCAAAACAGGCTTCTTAGTCATGCCAACTTCTTTTAATAAATTAAAATTCTGCATATTGCGAGCACCAATTTGTAGAATATCAACATATTTTGCAACTAACTCAACGTGCCGTGGGTCCATAACCTCTGTCACTGTTGCAACGCCTGTTTTATCAGATGCTTCTTTCAAATATTTTAACCCTTCTTCACCAAGACCTTGAAAATCATAAGGAGACGTTCTTGGCTTAAACGCACCACCTCTCAACACATTGGCTCCAGATTTCTTTATCTTTGCCGCCACCGATAAAAGCGACTTTCTATTCTCCACAGCACACGGACCCGCCATCAAAACAATCTTTTTATCACCAATCTTAAGTCCTTTTTTAATCGTAACTTTAGAATTTGTTTTCTTAAACTCACGCGAAACAAGCCGATACGGTGCTAAAACCGGCATAACTTGCTCAACACCAGAAAAAACCTCTAAAGGGGTGACGCGCAAGACATCTTCCGGTCCGATAAAACCAATAACAGTTCTTTCAACGCCACGCGACACGTGCGCTTTAAGTCCCAAACTTTTTGTTTTCTTTAAAATATGATCTATCTGCTTTTCAGTTGCTGTTTTCTTTAAAATAACAATCATAAAATCTCCTTTAACGCTTTAACAAAACGTTTATTTTCTTTTGGTTTTCCAATCGTTACGCGAATAAACCCTTCTAATCCCCAAGATGCCATATCGCGAACAATAATTCCCTTATTTAAAAGATCTTGAAAAACTTGCGTACTATCACGCTCAACATTTATCAAAATAAAATTAGTCGTGCTTTTAACAAAATCCAATCCCATTTTCTTAGTTTGCATATAAAGATATTGCTTTTCTTTTTCAATCGTCTTTAAAACACCTGTATAATATTTTTTATCATCGAGCGCTTCTAGTGCAGCTATTTGTGCAGCAGAATTAACATTAAATGGCTCTCTAACTCGATTCAAAATATCAATTAGCTCTTCATTAGCAATACCATAACCAATGCGCAAACCTGCCAAGCTATAAAGCTTTGAGAATGTTCTGGTCAAAATGACATTTTTATATTTTTTCAAAAATTTTAGTGTATCTGGAAAATCATTTTTTTTAACAAACTCAAAATATGCCTCGTCAAAGAATACAAGAATATCACTACGCAATCCTTTTAAAAACACATCAACCTCTTTCTTAGTGACATATGTCCCTGTTGGGTTATCAGGATTGGCAATAAAAATAATCTTTGTTTTTGACGTGACCGCCTTTTTCATTGCTTTTAAATCATAACGAAAGTCTTTTTGAGGCACAGTCTTGATCATTGCACCAGAAATGCAAGATGCAATCTGATAAATCAAGAATGTCGGTTGAGCCACAACAACCTCATCACCACGGCCAGCAAACGCACGCGTCGCCATGACAATAATTTCATCTGATCCATTTCCAAAAATAAGCTGCCTTTGTGAAACTTTAAACTTTTTAGCTAAAGCTTTTCTTAAATAAAAACAACTTCCATCCGGATACCGATTAAAATTTTTAAGCTCTCTTGTTAGCTTAGAAATCACCTTTGGCGACGGAGGATACGGGTTCTCATTCGAAGCTAGTTTAAAAACCTCGCTTAAACCCAAAGATCTCTTAACCTCGTCGATCGGCTTTCCGGGTGGATACGGTTTAACTTTTAATATATTTTTATTTGCAGCATGTCTCATATTCTTTAAAGTGGATACGATCCTAAAATTTTAAGATACTTACACTTTCCTTCCAATTCTTTTAAGGCCTTCTGAACTTTCTTATCCATACGATGGCCTTCGCAATCAACAAAGAAATAATAATCCCATGCCCGCTTTTTAGATGGGCGAGATTCAATCTTTGTTAGATTAATTTTATTACGACTAAACGGCATTAACATTTCATGCAAGGCTCCAACTTTATCCTTAATCGAGAAAAGAACAGAGGTTCGATCTTCTCCCGTCGGAGAAACATCATCTTTTGCAATAACTAAAAAACGCGTAATGTTGTGAGAAAAATCCTCGATGCCTTTTTTTAAAACTTTTAAATCATAAACCTGCGCAGCTAATGCCGATGCAATACACGCAGATGTTTTTTTCTTAGATGCAATCTGAGCCGCTCTTGTTGTTGACGAAACTTCTACAAGCTCTGCTTTAGAAAGATTATTTCGAATCCAATTGCGACACTGTCCGAAAACCTGCGGATTTGAATAAATCTCCTTGATCTTATCCGCTGATCCTTTAGACAAAAGATTATGAGAAATCTCAAGCATCACCTGAGCACAAATCTTTAAATCAGAATCAATCAGTGGATCAAGAGTATGGGTAACGGCTCCCTCAATCGAATTTTCGATAGGAACAACGCCATAATCACAATCACTTTTTTCAACTCTCTGAAAAACCTCTGGAATATTGCTGCAAGAAACGTACGTAACTTGAGATCCAAACTTTTTCCGCGCTGCCAGATGAGTATACGAGGCTTGAGGCCCAAGATATGCAATCTTCAAAGACTTCTCAAGCGATAGCGACGAGGACATGACCTCTCGATAAATCGCATCAAGCGCAGCTGACGTAATAGGACCTTTGCTTAATTTCTTTATGCGATCAAGAACCTTCTTTTCCCTATCAGATGCATATACGCTCTTTTTTGTTTTTGATTTCTCTTTCCCAATCAAAAGACTAACCTTTGCGCGATCATCTAATAAAGATACAATTCTTGCATCAATTGAATCTATTTTCTTACGTAACTTGGGGATGCTCATTATTCCCTCCATCAGCGATAGCGTCTTGAGAAACAGAGGCAACTTTCTCCTGTTCTTCCTGGCTATCTTCGTTTTGTTCTTGAATATCTTCTACTTGCAAATTCTCTTGCTCTTGAGATTCCACTTTTTCCTGTTCTGGCTCTTGTTCAGCCTGCGGCTGAATTTCAGCTTCCTGCGCTTGCTTTTCTATTTCCTGAGGAGTCTTGTCAGGAAGATCTAGAACAGCTTGCTCCTTAAATTCTTCTGAAATTCTTTGAAATGCTTCAATCTTTTCTGTACCTTTTTCATCGTCTAAAGAAATAAATTCTTCAAGTTTAGGTAAATCAAAAAGAGACTTCAAGCCAAAATATTCTAAAAAACGTTTTGTTGTTGCATATAAATATGGTTTTCCAGCAACATCTTTTCGCCCTGCAATCTTAAGCAAATCCTTTATCAAAAGATGATTCACAACTCCATCAGAATTAACGCCACGAATCAATTCAATATCCAGCCTTGTCACGGGTTGCTTATACGCAATAATTGCAAGCGTTTCAAGCGCCGGCTTAGATAGCTTTTCTTTTTTCTGTGTCTTATAAAAATCACGAATCGCCTGCGCATAATCTGGATTACTTAAAAGCTGATACCCGCCAGCAATTTCCATAATATTCATGCCACGCTTTTGCTCATCATATAATCCTTTTAATTCATCAATAGCTAAACGAATCGTTTTGCCCTCCACATCACCAAGCACATCCTTAAATTGCTCCAAAGTCACCGGCTTATCGCTTACAAAAAGTAGCGCCTCAATAACTCCTCGAACATAAATTAAAATTTGTTCATCCATTATCCCTTACCCTTTGTTTATAAATTTCATTTAAAAGTTCTTCAGCCGTATTTATATTTTCAGATCGGTCCAATGCTTTCTGAATCATATCCAAAGCTTCTTGCTTTTTATACTGCAACTGCAACAAAACAGATAAAACTTCATCCTGAAAATCTGACACTTCTTTTTTCGTAACAACGTCGCCAGAAACTTTATCTTGAATAAGTCCAAATTTTCCGACTTTTCCTTGAAGCTTAGCCACAATTTCTTTAGCCCGCTGCATCCCAATCCCAGGCAATGTTTTTAAGAAATTTAAATCTCCACTATCAATCGCGCTAACAATATCAGAAATTGGTTTATCCAAAGCACGCACAGCCGCACGTGGTCCAATACCAGAAACCTTGATGAATTGCTGAAAAAAATCTCTTTCAATTTCATTTAAGAAACCAACTAAAACCGGCATCCCTCTTGATGGATCATTTTGAATGTAGTGATATGTAATTAAACTAATATAACCTTGTTCATCAACTTGATTATCGATACGCTGCAAAACAGAATCAGGAACAATCACTTCATAATAAATGCCCTGCATCTCAAGAATGATTGCATTCTCTTCTTTTTTAAAAATCTTTCCTTTAATTCGAGAAATCATAATTTGTTTCGATTCAAAGTAATGTATCCTAATGCTAGAGCCAATGCATCGCTCGCATCTGGCGTTAAACGCTTTTCATCAATGCCTAAAAGACTTGCAACCATCGATTGCGTCTGCCTCTTAGTCGCCGATCCGTTTCCCGTTAAGGCCTTTCGAATTCTTTTGACACTACTCTCTTTTAAAACAATCTTTTTTTGAGCAGACAAAAGGCAAATAGCACCTCGAACATGGCCCAATATTGAAGCCGTTGTGATTCGCTGATGATGCGTATATAATTTTTCTAAAACCAAAACATCTGGCTTATACGTTACAGTGATGTCGCTAAGATGCTCATAAATTTTACAAATTCGATTCGAAAGCGTCTCAGTTGCTTTGGGCTTAATATCACCTGCCTCTAAGAGGTTTATTTTTGAACCATTAGAATCAATGATTCCATAACCAGTTATTCTCGATCCAGGATCAATGCCTAAAATTCTCATTATCAATTATTCAGAAATCTTTTCCATTTCTTCATCTGAAATGTCAAAATTTGCATAAACAGACTGAACATCTTCTTGATCTTCTAAAGCTTCCATTAAATTCAAAACCTGTTTTGCCTCATTGCCTTGGACTTTAACTGTCGAATTTGGAATCATAGTCACTTCACCAGAAGCTGTTTCAATGCCTTTTTCTTGGAGCGCAGTCTTCACAGCCTCAAAAGAAGAAGGATCTGTTGTGATTTCAAAATTATCCCCTTCCACGATCATGTCTTCAGCACCTGCCTCCAAAATAATGTCCATCAACTGATCTTCTTGAGCTTTATCTTTAGAAATAACAATAAATCCTTTTTTTGTAAACATCCATGCCGTGCTTCCTGCTCCGGCTAAACTTCCATTCTTCTTGCTTAAAATATTTCGAATTTCTGCAACAGTTCGATTCTTATTATCTGTAATTGTTTCAACTAAAAGTGCAACACCACCTGGTGCATAACCTTCAAAAGCACCAGATTCATATATCACGCCTGGAAGTTCTCCCGTTCCTTTTTTGATAGCATTATCAATATTGCTTGATGGCATATTGATAACTTTAGCTCGTTGCACAGCTGTACGTAAGCGAATATTCGTATCAAAACTTCCGCCACCTTCTTTTGCAGCCGTAATAATTTCACGAATAATTTTTGTAAACGCAGCGCCTCTTTTTGCGTCAGTTGCTGCCTTCTTATGCTTAATACTTGCCCATTTTGAATGTCCCGACATCTTGCGTTCCTCCCTTTTTTTATAATCGTTTTAATCGTTAAACAAACTTAAAAGAGCAGCCAATAAGCCGAGTTTTGTTTCCCTCGATTATTTTATTGGCGAGGTGGTGATCATTCGACTAACTCTAGAAATTACTTTCCAGACTCTTGCGGCCTACCCGAGAATGATGACGAAACGGATCGCTTCGTTCTTGAAAAATCAAGATCTCCTCCTATTTGGCCTTGCTCCATGTAGAGATTGCGGCGTTTCACTCCCAGTAAAGGGCATCGTCACTGTAGCTCTAATCCTCCTCATCAAAAGATGAGTGTTCTGCGTTAACAGAATACATTATCCTCTGGAGCTCGGACTTTCCTCCCCAAAGCAAATCACTTCAGGGCGATCACTTAGGCTGCTCTTAATCTTTTAAAGAACCAGTCGCAAGCTTGTCAGCTTGCTTGTTCTGCTCTCGCGGAACATGCTTGACTTTTACGTCTTTGAATCCTTCTAGCAAATGCATTGCCTGATCATATAAAAACTTTAAATTCTGACTCTTTATTTTATATTGTCCAGCAATCTGTCGACATACTAGCTCGCTATCCATAAAAACTTCTAGTGATTCTGCTTTTAGCTTCAATGCTTCCTGCAATCCAAAAACAAGAGCTGAATATTCTGCAATATTGTTTGTCGCATCACCAATTGGTTTCGAAATTTCTTTTACAATATGATCCCCATCTAAAATTGCAACGCCAATCCCAGCAGGACCCGGATTTCCCCGGCAAGCACCATCAACAAACATTCTTAACTTTTTGCTCAAAGCTCTTCCTCAATATAAAGAATTCTTGCACATGATTCGCAATAAATTAGCTGGTCATGTTTTTGAATCTCATTAACCTTCTGAGCCGGAACATTCATATAACAACCTGAACAAGACCCATTAGCAACCGGAACCATTGCCAGCCCTTCTTTGCCAACTAAAATACGCTCATATCGAGCTAATGATTCTGAACTAATGTCTCCAACCATTTGCTTACGCTTATTATCTAAAACCTTTACTTTTTCTTCCAAATCTTTGACCATATCTTCAACTTCTTTTTTCTGAGCTAAATATTTCTTTTCCTCTTCGACCAAATTTTCTTTTTCCTTCTGAATGCTTGTATCAGCATTATCAATTTCATCAAAAAGAATTAATATTTTTTCTTCAATAATTGATTTATCTGCTTTTAAACTCTCTATTTCTGTCAATTTTGCTTTATATTCTTTGTTTGTCTTTAACTGAGAAAGTTGCCCATTATGCTTAAGAATGTCCTCTTCTTTTGCCTGAAGATCCACTTCTTTCCCTTTTCGCTCAACCTGTTTTGTTTTAAGCTGATCTTCCAAGACCTGCAGACCACTCTTTCTCCTCTCAAACTCAACTTTAACCAAAGCAATTTCTTCAGGTTTTTCTTTTAAATTCTTTTTATGTTCATAAATTTCTTCATCAATCTTTTGAAGCTCAACAAGCCTTTTTATTTGATCTCTTACAGACACTTCTGGCATAAATAACCCCTATTTTTTATTTATAATGGACACAAAAAACTTAAACCCTCAACCGTTGCGATACAATCGTACCGCTTTAACCAGCCCAAGCTGTGCGCCCCTAGTTAACCTGGGCCCACCAGGACTTGAACCTGGGACCAATTGATTATGAGTCAACTGCTCTGACCAGACTGAGCTATGGGCCCGATACATATATATTCGTTATAATAATTATACTAATATATCTTTATTAAACAAATACTAAAATGAAAAGTTAGTATACCAGATTTTTTATCTATTGTATAGGGAGTTTTGCGCGGATTAAAACTCAAAAACCTAGGGGGTCAAGTAGCTTATTTCTCGACTTTTTGAAGCTCAGCTTGTCTATCTTTTGCTAAGTCAGCATTCAAAAAAGAAGCATTTTTAGGTAAAACTAAATAAAACTTATCTAAATAATCAATTTCAATAACCGCATGGCTAATAGTTAAATCAAGAATATGCCCACCCTTTTTCCGATTGTCCTGTAAAAAATGCATATGATACTCTGGGACACCAATGCCTTTAACATAACTGGGCGAATAAAACCCGATTGCTGTCCCTTTTTTATCATGAAACTCAAAAACAACCTGATCCTTAACAACCTCAGCTAAAGGAGGATATGGCTTTTTTTGCTTAGGAACACTGCGAGCCTTAACATAATTAAAATTACCTTTGATTTTAATCGCATAAAAAATGTTCTTCGTTGGAAGCAGCTTGTCTATAAACTGCTTGAGTTGATCAAAAGTAAGCTTCTTTTTGATAACAATTCTTTGCTCTGGCTTAAAAAAACAAACATCAGCAAAAGGAGTTTTTGTCGCCGAAGAAACGCGATAAGCCTTGCCATCGGTCTTAATCTGATAAAATTGTCCATCTAAAGCAATCATTTCCCCATCAATGGCATCAAAAGTGCCAATTCCAAAATCACCATGCTTCTTAACCTCGCCAAACTTTATTTCCCCATCATAGGCTCCATCTAAAAGCGCATCAATCGTTGAAACTTGATAAAGCGTGTCTTTTGGTTTTTGTTCACATGAAGAAATTAAAAAAACAAAAAGAACAGCAATAACAATAATCAAATATAATTTCTTTATTTTCATAAAAATCCTCTCGATGGCTAATATTATACCAAAATTGTCCTTAAATAAAATAATGTTTTATAAAAAGGGCCTATTTTCATAATTGAAAATAGGCCCTCTAATTTCTTTTAAAAAAACAAGAAACGATACTTATAATAATCCGTCTCCCTCTTTAATCGTCATATCTAAAAACGTCTTAAGACGACGAGATCGCGTTGGATGGCGTAACTTTCGAAGCGCCTTTGATTCGATCTGACGAACACGCTCGCGCGTAACCTTAAAAACACTTCCCACCTCTTCCAAAGTTCTTGTTGAGCCATCTTTGATTCCAAAACGAAGCTCTAGGATCTGCTTTTCTCGATCATCTAGCGTTTCTAAAACTTCCATAATTTCTTCTTTCAGCATCGAATGCACAGTTGCATTTGCCGGCGAAACAGCTTTTTTATCTTCAATAAAATCACCAAAATGCGTATCGCCTTCATCGCCAATTGGCGTTTGAAGAGAAATTGGAACCTGTGATATTTTTAAAATTTCCTTAACCTTAGTAACCGGCAAGTGCATTTGCTTTGAAATTTCTTTTGGTGTTGGCTCTCGCCCAGAATCTTGAACAAACAAACGTGAAACACGAATAATTTTATTAATCGTTTCTGTCATGTGCACAGGAATGCGTATTGTTCTCGCCTGATCTGCAATTGAACGAGTAATCGCCTGACGAATCCACCATGTGGCATATGTTGAAAATTTATATCCTCTTTGATATTCAAACTTTTCAACAGCACGAATCAGACCCATGTTTCCTTCTTGAATCAAATCTAAGAAAGATAGTCCACGATTGATATACTTCTTCGCAATACTCACAACTAATCTTAAGTTTGCCTCAACCAACGCTTTTTTTGCCTTATTAAATCGCACCTGCCTCATGCGAATAATGCGCATTTCCGTCTTAGCACGCTTTAAAGGCTCTCCTAATTCTTTTAAAAGCTCAGTGCGCTGCTTTCGAATTTCAGTTATTTTAGGAATTTTCTTATTTAATTTAAGAGATCGATCAATGCGATCAATTTTCTTAATAATCAACTTAATTTTTTTAACCATTACCTCATTAACATTCGACGTTAGCTTAAATTCAGCAATAATCTTTGCAGATTTCTCTGTGCCTTTTCTTGAATGACGCGCCTTCTTAAGCAATCTTCTTAAATCGCGTATTAATTTCTGACGACGTTCAAGCTCATCTTTAACAACATCTTCAACATTAGTCTCTTCTTTTAATACACTGCTAATAATGCCGATCGCTTCTTGACGAGCAAAGTTCATCACAAAAAGAGCTTCCGCAAACTTATTTTCTGCTTCTTCAATTCGCTTTGCTAAAAGAATTTCTTTTTCTCGTGTCAAAAGAGAGATGGAGCCCATCTGTTTTAAATACATTTTGACAGGATCGTCTAGCGGAATAAATTTATCACTATATGTCACTTCTTCTTTTTCTTCTGGTTCATCAGCCCTTCGCATATCGCGAACCCTCGGTCCAACTTCTGCTTTTCCATCCTCTTCTGAACTAACAATGCGAATGCCTCTACTCTCTAAAGAGTCAAACACTTGATCAATTTCATCCGAAGATTCAATATCCTTAGCCATCGTATCGTTGACTTCATCATAGGTTAGAAACCCTTTGTTTTTACCAAGGGTGACTAGCTTTTCAAAGCCCTCTTGAATGCCTTTTTGCTTAACGACTTTCTTTCTCATTGATTACCTCTTATTAATTGATTAAATTTCTGTTTCAAATCTTCTAAACGCTCATGATCACCATCTGTTTCAGCTTGCTGAATTTGAAAACATAAATCCTTTCGCTGAATCTTTACCCGGTCACCCTTAATGCGATTAATAAAATCTTTCTTTAAAATCTCTTTATCAGCTGACTCAAAATCACTCGACGCCATTAACCCTGAAATAAACTGGATCGTTTCTTGATCATTAAAAAAATGAACTAAACTTGCCGTATTAAAATCTTTTTGTGTTTTTGATAAATCAAAAATATGCTCTATAATCGGACGCACCTGATCATCTTGAAAATCCTCAATATCAACTTCTTCAAGAACAGATGGAATCATGTGTTCTTCTTCAAGCAATAAACGCAATAAGTTTCTCTCAACAATACGTATCGAAGCTTTCTGAATCTTCTTTTTTGCAACCTCTGGTTCTCCCGACAATACACCCTTAATCTTTCCTAACTCAACAAACAATGCGCCTTCTGAAACCGATAATCTTCGTGCTAACTTCTTAACATATTCTTGCTTAATAACTTCATTTCTAAATTTCTGAATTGTTGCCAACATCTCTGCAGAAATACGCGCTTTTCCTTCAACAGTCTTCGCATCATAACGTCTCGATAACACATCCATCTTATAATCAAATAATGTTTGAGCCGAAAGAACTTGTTCTTTAAACTTCTCAATACCGGCTTCATGCACAAACGAATCTGGATCTTTTCCCTCTTCAAGAGAAACAACTTTTACATTCATTCCTTCTTCGATTAACAAGTCAAGACTACGCAACATTGCAAGCTCCCCTGCATTATCCGCATCAAACAACATAACAACGTTCTCTGTATATCGACGAATCAAACGAATCTGTTCCGTCGTTAATGCTGTTCCAAGTGACGCTACAATGTTTTCAAAACCTTCTTGAAACGGTGTCAAGAAATCCATGTATCCTTCAACAACAACAACATAATCTTCTTTCGCAACAGCACTCTTTGATAAATGAAATCCATACAAATGTTCACCCTTAACATAAACAGGTGTTTCTGGCGAATTAATATATTTTGCCGTTGTATCTTTTTCCATTGCACGTGCGCCAAAACCAATGCAACGTGAACGAATATCAAAGATCGGGAAAATAATGCGACCGCGAAAACGATCATAAAATCCTTGTCCGCGTTCTTTCGCAACCACAAGTCCAGACTTCTCCATGTTAGAAAGATTAATATCCTTTGATCGCAAAAAAGAAATCAAATTATCCCAACCATCTGGCGCAAATCCAAGCTTAAGCTTTTGCGCTGTTTCTAGACGAATACCACGCGCTTGAAGATACTCTTTCGCTTTATCAGAACCTTTATCTCCTCGCACCAAAATATCATGAAAAAATTCACTCGTTAGCTCATTACTTTTAAAAACAACTTCTTTAAGACTTTTTGTTTTTCCACCTAATTCACTATTCGTTTCTGGAATAAAAATACCAGCACGCTGTGCCAGTTGACGCAATGCCATTGGAAAATCTACGTGATCATGCTGCATCACAAAACTAACAACATTGCCTCCTGCCCCACAACCAAAACAATGAAAAATTTGTTTATCTCGATTCACAACAAACGATGGTGTCTTTTCATTATGAAACGGACAACAAGCTTTAAAATTTCTTCCTGCTTTCTTAAGAGAAAGATATTCAGATATGATCTCAACAATGTCGCTTCGATCTAATACTTGACTAATTATTTCGTCTGGAATTAATCCCATTATCGCTTTACTCTCTTAAATCCTGAACATTCAATAAATTCTATCTTCTTTGCTTTTTTCTCTAACTTATCAAACAAAAGATTTAGCCCTAAATTATCACTCGCAATGTGACCCGCAATAATAACATGCAAATGTTCTGATTTGATTTTCTTAAAATGTCTCTCCGACATATGCATTCCAAGTAAAGTGTTAACACCCGCTTGGGACAATCGCGCAAAAGCATCACCAGAACCTTCTGTTCCTCCTGTCATATCCAAAACGATCTTTCCAGCTTTATCGTCAGGCTTCCCAACTAAAACTTTAGGTCCAGCTTTATAACAAGAAGCCTGCCTGTACTCTGGTTCTTTAAGCAAAAGGCCAACAACATTTTTAAGTGTCTTCGGCTTTTTTTGATTCATAATCTTTTGCAAATATTGAGCAACATGATTATCTGCCGGCGTATGGCAACACATTAAAGGTATTCCAAGTTGTCTTGCAGCATCCACAGCGCGCAAATGATTTACAGAGTGCAAACTTCGCTCAACTTGCTCAATGCGCTCTTTCATCAACGTTTCAGCAATTTCTTCCTTAATTCCCAGAGACGACAAAAGCGCTGTATGAATTTCCATAACTTCGTAAAGTCCGGCTAATGCAATTCCTAAAGGATGATGCGAAATAACCAAATCTATCTTCTTATCTTTTGAAGAAAGTCGATCCGCCAAAAGAATTTCATCAACACCGATGTCAACACCAACTAAGGCTCGCTTAACTTCAATATTAAAATTGCCGAATAAAATGCGCGTATCTGCATATGGATTAACTAAATTTTCTTTATCAAAGAACTTTTTCGACAAGCCTTTTAGCTTGCAATATTCTTGTTTTGCCAAAGACAACTTCTTCTGAATCTGCGTTTTAGTTCGCACATCCTCGGCAATGCCTTGTGTAATAATGAATTGGTAAATTTCGTTTAGTTTCAATGTATAATTCTATTTCTTTAGAGAATCTTTTTTATGAGACAATACGTCTTGGTTAATTCTTTCTTTTGGAAAATACTTAGCAATGATCCCATTAAAGGTAGTTCGATAAACAGTCGGCGCAATCTTAGCAAGCCGAGAAGAGCTAAAAGACGAACCAATGTTTCTAATCACATACTCACTTCCCGTTGTGCGCATAAACCACAGAGCAAGACTGCAAATCAACAATCCTTGAAAGATTGCAACAACCAGTCCTCCTCCTTTATCAAATAACGATCTCGCCTCAATCTTCAAAAGAGTATGAATTCCAAATCGAACCAACTTAGCAACAATGGCTGTCAGAATCCATAAAAAAACAAATGCGAGACTATTAGCAAGCGTAGATTTAAAGAATATTTTACTTTCTAAGAAGTTACCAAGAGCCGGATAGTACTGGAAAATAATAAAAATAGAAAGAAAAAGACCAAGCAAATGAAGCATCTCATCAGCAAATCCACGCTTTATACCAATATAAAGCGACCGAATTATCAACGCCGCCATAACAAGGTCAATCCAATTAAAAGTACGTATAATCTGTAATATCATATAGAAATAATTGCAATAGGATTAAAGTTGCCAAAGTATAACATATGCTTTGGGGGATGTCAAGAAAGCGCTTTCTTTATAACTAGGATGCAAGATGTTGACAAATAATGACTTACAACTTGTCAAGGGGGGGATTAAACATTTATATTTTTTTTAAATCTAATAAACAAAAATATTAAATATTAATCCTAAATTACGAATGAATATCTGCTTTTATTAAGTTATCTTGAGCTTTATACCCCTGCACCAAGAGGTTCCCGTACTTGTTTAGGAGCTTCATCCTCAGACAAGCGAACCGAAACAATCTTTGAAACCCCACGCTCTTGCATAGTAACACCATACATAACGTCTGAGCAATTGATCGTTTTCTTATTATGCGTGATAACAATAAACTGGGCGATCTTAGAAAACTCTTGCAATAGATAGCTATAACGTCCAACATTAGACTCATCTAATGCTGCGTCAATCTCATCTAAAACACAGAACGGACTTGGCTTAACTTTGAATACTGCAAAGATCAAAGCAATCGCAGCCATCGTTTTCTCGCCGCCAGAAAGAAGGCTAATGTTTTGCAATTTCTTTCCAGGAGGTTTCGCAATAATATCAATTCCAGATTCTAAAACATTCTCTGGATCAACTAAAACAAGATCTGCCTCCCCACCGCCAAATAACATGCGGAAATAAATACGAAATTCTTCACTAACTTTTGTAAATGTATCAATAAACAACTGCCTAGTTGTTCGATTAATCTTATTGATCGTTTGATGAAGCGAATCTTTTGCTTCCAAAAGATCACTTTGTTGCTTTGTTAAAAATTCAAAGCGCTGTCTCAGCTCTTCATATTCTTCAATAGCAACTAAATTAACTGTTCCGAAAGATTCACATTTCTTCTTCAGCTGATCGATCTCTTCTTTAAGCCCTTGAGCTTCTACCTCTTTCTTCATCTCCTCAAGCTTAATTTTAAACTCTTTAATCTCAGTTTTACGTTTTTGAAGATTTATCTGCTCTTCATCTTGCTCAAGACCATAAGTTGAAAGCTCAACATTCTGAAAATCATCAGACGACTCAATATCATCGATTGATAAATTAAGGACTTCGTCAAAATCAATTTTATATGCTTGTGACAATTTGTCTTTTAAGCTTTGCTCACCAAAAGATAATTCTTGTTTTTTAAGTTCCCGATTATGAGCATCATTTCGAATCTCTTCAAGATTTTCTTCCACCTCTCTAATTTGAGGCCGCATCTCAGAAATTCGGCTATAAACATCTTCTTTTTGACGATCATATGCTGTCAACGCTTCCTTGAGATTCTGCTTTTTCATCTCAAGCTCTTGTATCTTGAAACGAATCTGATCGCTAGACTGCAAATGCTCTCTTTTCTTTGCCTGACGTTCAAAGGCCTCTGATTCAAGACGGCGTAACTCCTCAACGCCACCATTAAAAGTCTCTTCAAAAATTCTTAAATTTTCCTCTTGTCCTTCTTCTTGTTCACGTGAAGACTCAAGCTCAGTTTGAAGTTGTGCGATTTCAACAACAACAGACTCTCTTTGTTCTGATTTTCCAACAATCTCATCTTGGCGCTGCTTAATGCGCGCCTTTAACTGATTAATCTCATCATCAACAAGATTAAGCTGTTCTGTCAGATTGTCTTCTCTATTCTTTAAGTCATTCAAACTTTCTTTTGCTTCAGTTAATTCCTGGCTAATAATATTAAGCTCATCCAAAAGCTTACTAGATTCATCTAAAATATTATTTTTATCAGCTTCAAATCGAGACAATTCTCGCTCTTGTTGATGAATATCAAGATTAACATGATTGATTTCATCTTCTTGTCGTGCGACTTGATCTGCCATACTATTTTTTTCTTCAATATATCTTGCGATCTGAGATGTAAGCTCCTCAATCTTAGACGTAATTTGTTCTGGATCTAACTCGATAAACTTTGTTTCACAAGAAACCTCATACAATCCTTGCGCTTGTGCATTCTGAAAATGCTCAGCCAAAACTCTTTGCCTTGCTTCATCACACTTTACAACACCTTTTATTTTTCCAATAATTCCTTTTATCTCTTCAAGCGGTGGCTGCGATGTTAAAAGCGTTCCTTGAGCAACAGGATCTGATGTATTTTCATACTGAGCACGCATGTCCTCGATAAACTCTCGTTTTGATATCAAAGATAACTTTGAATTCTCCAGCTCACTAATCGTTTTCTCAAGCACAGAAAACCTTTGCTTAATTTCATTAAGGGCATCTTGTTTTGATTCTCGATTCGTCTTAAGATCATCGATTTTCTCAGAACAACGATCAATGTCTTCAGAAACACTTCTAAGCTTATTGTCAATCGCCTCTTTTTCAAGATTGACTTTATTGTTTTCAAGATCTAGTCGACGTTTACGTGCTAAAGCCCCTTGAAAATTTTTCATGATCTCTGTGGATTCATTCTTCAAATGAACCTGAGATGTTGATCGCTCAAGAATCACTTCTTCTTCTTGCTTAATTCCATTCTTATTGTTGCGAATATCTCCCTCTATTTGAGCAAGATAATCTTTTCGTGTTGCAACGGTCTCAACGTTTCGAATAATCGTTTCTTTAAGAGTCTGAAAAGATTCTTTTAAAGAATTAATTTTTTCTTCTTGTGTGCGACATCTCTCTTTAAGTTGATTCTTTTGCTCTTCAATCTTAACCTCATTAGTGTCAATAGATTCAATGCGTTCTTCATTAAACCCAATTTGTCTATTTTCCATCTCAATTTGGTTTTCAACTTTAATGTTTTCTCTATGAAGTTCATTTGCTTTTTCATCCAATTCAGAGATAAAATTGTTTTCTTGTGATAACCGACCATTGAGAACTTCTAGCTGATTATGAAGCGCTTGTTCTTCAGCCTGAAAATCATTCAAAGAATTCTGAAGCTCATCCCGTCTTTCGCCAAACGTCGACAGCTGATATTCAGAAAAAATAAATTCTAATACTTTAAGTCGTTCATATCCTTCTTTGTAACGCTGAGCTTTCTTTGCCTGACGTTCAATAGACGAAATTTGCCGTTTAACTTCAATAATAATATCATTGCTTCGCAATAAATTATTTTCTGTATCTTTAAGTTTATTTAACGCTTCGCGTTTTTTAGATTTATATTTTGTGATTCCAGCCGCTTCATCAAAAATAAGTCGTCGATCATCTGGACGAGCACTGACAATCAAATCTACTTTTCCCTGCTGCACTAAAGAATACGCTTCTGCTCCAACGCCGGTCCCCATAAAAAGCTCTAAAATATCTTTAAGCCGAACAGGTGTCTTGTTTAAAAGATATTCACTTTCGCCAGAACGAAACAATCTTCGCGATACAGTGACTTCATCATATTCAATAGGAAAAACTTTATTTTCATTAGAAAAAGTCAGGCTCACTTCTGCAAAATTTAAAGGCGCCCTTTTATTTGTTCCATTAAAAATAACATCTTCTCGAGAAGAGCCGCGTAACTCCTTAATGCTCTGCTCACCTAAAACCCAACGAATGGAATCAAACACATTACTTTTTCCGCAACCATTTGGACCAACAACCGCAGTGATGCCAGGCTCGAAGTTCAAAACAGTTTTGTCTGCGAAAGACTTAAATCCAAAAATTTCAAGTCGCTTTAAATACATAGAAATACCCTTTCCTTAAAATAAAATCTACAAAAATATAACTATCATTACACGGATAAAACACCTGCAATAATATTGTCAACAATTTCTGCTGTTGCATTAAGCGTTGTAAATTTTGGCAGCGCATCCTCTGGAATTACAATCTTATATTTCTTCTCAATCCCTGCCAAAATTTCCAAAGCCATCATAGAGTCCATACCAAGGTCCTTAACAAAATTGGCATCCCCGTCTATTTCCGACGAATCTGACTCTAAAATTTCGGCAACAAGCGCGCGTAAATCTTCAATAAGATCGACTTTGCTTATATTTGCCATACTCCTCCTCCTTGGTGCTGAGTTTCCAACCATTGATCAATTTTTTCCTTTTTAAATCTCCATTGCCCCACTGCCTTGATTGCAGGAATTTTTCCCTTTTTTACCCAATCATAAACAGTACGCTTTTTAACGCGTAAATAGTCAGCAACTTCCTCTATAGTCATTAATGAATTAATGGCCATTCCGTTTTCTTTCTTTTTATATCTTATTAGAACATTTTAAACTTTTTAACAACATCGAGTGACTTTGATAACTACTTTATTACATAAAATACAGCATGTCAAGTAATTTTACATAATATTTTCTGTATTCACCTCTTTTAACTATAAAAGTCATTAAACTGCATTAAAAATACTCTATCTTACATACTTTGACATAAACTTACATCCTTTACATATTAGCAAAAAACTATAAAATACGCCAATTTCTTCCTTAATTAATACCTAACAAAATATTAAAATTAAAACTCTAGCAAGCATGCTTTACCAATTCTAGTTTTTACTTATTTATATAAATAAAGATTAATATATATAAGAACATAAGAAAATCTATTTAAATGCGTTTTAAGCCTAAAAAAATATTTTATTTAACCACCATAAAAATCAAAAAAAATATTGCCTACTATACTATCTATATGGTAGTATGGGAAAGTTTCGTAAGAACAAATTAAATTGTCAATTTTATCCAAATCAATCGGAGGACTTCTATGGATTATTTATTAACCGAAGAACAAGTGATGCTCCGAGATCTTTGCCGAGAAATCACTGTGGAGAAAATTATACCAGTTGCTGGAGAGCTTGATAAATCAGAAAAGTTCCCTTGGGATGTCGTTAAGGTTATGGCTGAATCTGATATCTTCGGCGTTTATATCGACGAAAAATACGGTGGAATGGGTGGCGGACTTATGGAGCTATGTATTGCCATTGAAGAATTTTCAAGAGGATGTGCTGGTATCGCTCTTGCCTTCTCAGCCACAGCTCTTGGAACAGACCCTATCATTTTATTTGGAAACGAAGAACAAAAAGAAAAATATCTTCCAGACATCGCCTCTGGTAAAAAACTAGCTGCTTTTGGTATCACTGAACCAGCTGCTGGTTCTGATGCAAGTGCCATGCAAACCACAGCCAAAAAAGATGACGATCATTATATCTTAAATGGAACCAAACACTTTATCACAAACGGTGGTGACGCAGAAATTTACACCATCGTTGCTATGACAAATAAATCCAAAGGCGCACGTGGCGCAAGTATTTTTATCGTTGAAAAAGATACTCCTGGATTTACATTTGGAAAAAAAGAAGACAAAATGGGTATCCGAGGATCTTCCACACGAGAACTTATTTTTACAGATTGCAAAGTCCCTAAAGAAAATTTGATCGGCAGAGAAGGTCAAGGGTTTATTATTGCTATGCGCACATTTGATATGTCTAGACCAGGCATTGGCGCTCAAGCCTTAGGTATCGCTCAAGGATCTCTAGACGTTGCCGTTAAGTACGCCAAAGAAAGAAAACAATTTGGAAAACCTATTTCTAGTTTTCAAGGTATCCAATTTATGCTTGCTGACATGGCAACACAGATCGAAGCGGCTCGCGCTTTAGTCTATGCTTCTGCACGACAAATTGATGCAGGCGCAAAAAATCTGGCTAAAGATTCTGCCATGGCAAAAATGTTTGCCTCTGATACGGCTATGAAGGTTTCAACGGACGCTGTTCAAATTCTTGGTGGATACGGCTATATGCATGAATATCCTGCAGAGAAATTTATGCGTGATGCAAAAATTACTCAAATCTACGAAGGTACAAATCAAATTCAAAGAAATATTATTGCCCTTAATTTAATCAAGGAAACTTCAAAATAATATGAATATCATCGTTTCAATTAAACAAGTTCCAGATACCACGCAAGTGCGCATTGATCCGGAAACAAACACGCTAATTCGTGAAGGTGTCGAATCTATTATCAATCCTTTCGACATGTACGCCATCGAAGAAGGTGTTCGTCTTAAAGAAAAGCACGGCGGAAAAACTATTGCCATTACCATGGGACCACCTCAAGCTGAAGCAGCCTTAAAAGAAGCTATTTCTATGGGTTGTGATGAAGGCTATTTAATTTCTGATCGTGCCTTTGCTGGATCAGATACGCTTGCAACAGGATATACTCTTGCGATGGCTGTTAAGAAAATCAAAGATTTTGATATTATTCTTTGTGGAAAACAAGCATCCGATGGAGACACAGCTCAAGTTGGTCCGGGCATCGCAACGCAGCTTGATATTCCTCAAGTCACTTATGTTAAAAAAATTGAAGACATCAAAGATAAAGTAGCCACTGTAGAACGCATGACAGAAGAGGGTTTTGAAATTGTCAAAACATCTCTGCCTTGCCTTCTGACAGTCGTCAAGGAAATCAATGAGCCTCGCATCCCTTCTTTAAAAGGTCGAATGAAGGCAAAAAAAGCAATCATTCCAACGTGGAAAGCCATTGATCTCGATGTGGATGAAGTGCGGCTTGGATTAACAGGGTCTCCAACATGGGTTTCAAAAATTTTCACCCCTCCTCCTCGACCTAAAGGCAAAATCTTTGAAGGTGAACCAGAAGACACCACGACACAGCTTACTGATTTATTAAAGGATAGGTTAGTTTAAAATGAGCATAAAAATTATTACAGATAAATGCACAGGATGTACTCTTTGCGTTAAAATTTGTCCTTTTGGAGCAATCACAATGGTCAGCAAAAAAGCTGTCATTGACTTAGATCAATGTACACTATGTGGCGCTTGCGTTGATTCCTGCAAGTTTGACGCTATCGAACTCAAACGTGATTCTAGTAAAACGCCAAACTTGGAAGACTATAAAGGAATTTGGATCTTTGGTGAACAAAAAAAAGGTGTTATTCAATCTGTCGTTTACGAACTTCTTGGAAAAGCTCAAGATCTTGCCAAAAAATTAAATACTAAGGTATGCTGTGTTGTTCTTGGACACAACATGAAAAACAATCTCAAAGAACTGATTCATCGCGGCGCAGATAAAGTCTATGTGGTGGATGCTCCTGAACTAGAAAACTTCTTGGATGAGCCATACACAAAAGTTTTAGTTAACTTACTTCGTAAATATCGACCAGAAATATTTTTATGCGGTGCAACATTTATCGGACGGTCTCTTGTCTCCCGTGTTGCTGTCAAACTGCACACAGGATTAACAGCAGATTGTACCGGACTCGATATTGATGAAAAAGAGAAATTCTTGCTTCAAACACGCCCGGCCTTTGGCGGAAATATTATGGCCACAATTTTAAGCAAAAATCATCGCCCTCAAATGGCGACGGTTCGACATAAAGTTTTTAAAGAAGCGGATGTTGACACAACGCGTAAAGGTGAAGTTATTGAAGAAACTGTTTCTAAAACACTCCTAACTTCACGAACAAAGCTTTTAGATATCGTTGAAGAAGTTACCTCTACCGTTAATATCGCAGAAGCCGACATCATCGTTTCCGGCGGACGCGGAATGAAGAGTCCAGAAAACTTTGAAATCTTAGAAGAACTTGCCAAGGTATTAGGCGGCGCTGTTGGGGCATCTCGAGCAGCTGTTGATAGTGATTGGATTCCATATTCACATCAAGTTGGTCAAACAGGAAAAACAGTTTGTCCAAAGATTTATATTGCCTGTGGCATTTCAGGCCAGATTCAACACCTTGTTGGAATGCAATCTGCTGACATTATCATTGCGATTAATCAAGACTCTAGCGCACCAATCTTTACAGTGGCCAACTATGGTATCATCGGAGATCTGTTTAAAGTTGTTCCTCTTTTAACTGCAAAATTCAAGAAAGCATTGAATCAATAAATTTTAGTTTACATAGAAAAAGGGCCGCAAAAATATTTTTGCGGCCCTTTTTCTATTAAATAAATCTTACTTAAAAGAAGCTTTTTTAGGAACAATGACAATGCCAGACGTTGTCACAGCAAATCGTTCACGATCCAAGCTTAAATTATACCCAATCTCCGTCTTGTTTGGAATGACAACTTCTTTGTCAATAATTGCATTTCTTATCCTGACATCTTTTCCGACAACAACGCTACTCATTAAAATAGAGTCACGTATTTTTGCCCCATTCTCAACAGACACATTCGGTGACAATACCGATTTCATAATCTCTGCCCCCTTAACAACGCATCCTCCGGATATAAAAGAATCAATAATCACGCCTGCCTTAACCCCTTTTTCTCCTGGCTTAGAAAGTATTTTAATAGGAGGATATTGTTCGTGATATGTTCGAACAGGCCACTTTTTTCTGAATAAATCAAAATCTGGACGATGTTTCAAGAGGTCCATATTAGCCTTGTAGTAAGAATCACGCGTTCCGATATCACGCCAATAGCGAGACTTTCCATTTTCGTCTGAAAAATTATAAGCATATACTTTTTTCTTCTCTTTAATCATTTGAGGAATAATGTTCTTTCCAAAATCATGAGAAGAATCGTCCCTATCTGCGTCCTGGGTAAGTTCACCTAAAAGAACTTCGCGATCAAACAAATAAATTCCCATCGATGCATAAATATGCTTTGGATCGCCTGGAATTGTTTTTGGATCTTTTGGTTTTTCTTGAAATCCACAAATGCGTCCATTACGATCAACTTCAATAACGCCAAAATGAACAGACATCGACTTTGGCATCTTAACGCAACAAACAGTTGCGTGCGATTTCTTATCATTATGATGATTTAAAAGACGCCCGTAATCCATTCTGTAAATGTGATCTCCAGAAAGAATCAAAACTTTTTTAGGATTATAGTCTTTAATCGCATAAATATTTTGATAAATAGCATCCGCCGTTCCCTTATACCAATCAGACCCCACACGCTGCTGAGGTGGAATCGCATCAATAAACTCACCTAGTTGACTTGAAAAAATATCCCATCCTGTTAGCAAATGCTTTTGAAGCGAGAATGATTTATACTGTGTCAAAACAAAAATACGTCGTAAGCCCGAATTGATACAATTGCTCAACGTGAAATCAATAATGCGATAAATGCCACCAAAAGGAACCGCCGGTTTTGCCCGATCTCGCGTTAGAGGATCAAGCCTTTCGCCTTTTCCTCCAGCAAGAATAAAAGTAAGAACATTGCGCATAAAAACCTTTCTTATAGATACATTAAAGTATATATATATTATACTATCGCATTAACTTTTTGCAATTACCACTTTAAATGCGACCTTACTCGCTTGAACACTGGCCTATTTTCTTTGCAATCACATTCGAATTTGGATCAGCTTCTAGAGCAATCCCATACACGTTTGTTGCAAGTTCAATTTCATTATTTCTAAAGAGAACGTCTCCAATTTCGATTAAATCTTCAGTATTTTCTTTCTTAAAACCATCACTTTTTCTTAAAATTTCTACACTCTCTAAAAAACGACCATCTTTGACATACGCCATCGATAACTTTAAAAAAACTTTGTTGCTCTTTACATCATTCTTGACTATCCATTCATAGTGCTTTGTCGCCATCTCAAGATCTCCGAGATTCTCACAAGATAGAGCAAAATAATACCGAATATCAAAACTTTTAGGCAAAATCATAGCTGCAATGCGAAGATTCTCAAAAGCCTCATCATACTTTCCTTGTTTTAAATAAATTTTCCCCCTTATAAAATACGGCTCAGCATATCCTGGTCCAATTAAAAGTGCCTGTTTCACCTGATCAAGAGCTAAATTATCCCAATCTAAAATTTCAAAAACACGCGCTCTTTTCACTTCTTGATAAGGAGAAACTTTCTTAAAACCGAGTTCTCGAATATCTGTTTTTGAAAAAAAAGCCTTATTCTCATTTACCCTTAAGCGCTTGATGGAATCTTTATTCTCCGGAACATCCTTTAAAAATATAACGGCATCGTGATCCAAATAAACCAAAACCCAACTATCGTCATCATAAATTTTTTCAAAAATCTTCTTTGGAATATCTTGAAATGCACTACTTAAAAAGACCCCTGTTAAATTATATTTCTCGGCCACCACATCAAAGAGTACTTTATCGCCTTTATTCCATATTTTTTTATACTCCTTAAAGAATTGAGGCCCATAAAGCTCTGTTCGACCATCAATAAAAACCTTGATATCAGGAAAACAATTTCCGATCAAATACGCCCCAGAATTAAAATCATTAAAGAAGTTTCCTTTAATATGATTCTTTTTCAAAAAACTAATAGCATCCGATGGAAAATTACGCTTACTTACACCGCCAAAAAAACTTTTCATTTCATAATTCTTAAAGTCATAATAGCGCAGTTCGGCTTCTTGGGATACAAACTGAAACATCCAAACAATCAGTGCTATTTTAAGAAGCGACAACCCTACATATTTTAACTTTTCTCGATTTTTAAAAATACAAGAAACTTTTTCAAGATAAATATTCTTAAAATTGTAAAAAGAAACCCAATACGCAACAAAAGAAAAGAAAACCATATTTCTTAAAGCCTTTACTGATAAAAATAAAAAAATCACCCATAAAAACAAATGAACTAAATTGATTCTCCTATAATTAGCGATAAAACTTACGAATGAAATTAGAATCAACAATTTATAATGTATATATTTAAACGAAAACAATGTTTGTTTCAACAATGGACTGGCGAGCTCCTGAATGCTATTAAAAAATACCTTAGACTCTCCTGTCATCTGAAGCAAAACTTCAAAAGG
This sequence comes from Candidatus Aceula lacicola, assembly GCA_030765785.1. GTDB lineage: Bacteria > Omnitrophota > Gorgyraeia > Zapsychrales > Aceulaceae > Aceula > Aceula lacicola. The sequence continues at coordinate 36,509 of JAVCCC010000003.1, forward strand.
ATAAACTAATCCCTTAACAAATTGCGGATTCACAACAGAAGCTAAAAATGTCGCTAAAAAAATAATCTTTAAAGAATTAAATTCTTGATCTTTAAGACAATCTACAGAATTCCAGTTCCAAGGAAGCTTTGCTCGTCTTTTAAAAGATTCAGCGCACAAATACACGAGAACAATGGCTGGGCCAAAAATAAAGAACCCATGCATGTTCACCCACAAAATCTGTATAAATATAAATAAAAATATGATCCATTTTTTCGAGAGATGAAGTTGCAATAAATAAATATAAACCACTAGGAAAAAAAGACTAAAAATATCTGGTCGAATTGTAAATCGAAATTGGTAGGATAACGCAACAAGCAACAACAAGAAAACTGTTGTCACCTGCCTTTTTCGAATATCGCCTAAAAAAAGCAAAAACATAAATGTAAAAACAACAACAATAGACTGCATGGAAGAAAGACCATCAAACCCAAATGAGGAAAAAACAAAATGCGATATGCTCTGGAATAGCCACTCGTGATTATTCCACGGCTGGCCAAAAACAGTACAAGAAAAAACATCCACACTTGGGATAAAACCATTTTGAATAATAAATTCTCCAGATTTTAGATGCAACCATATATCAAAAGCCCGAATCTCAATGCCTGTCAAGAAGACAACAAGGCTTAATAAAGACGCGATACTAAAAATACCTAACATATAACTTATTTTCTTTAGAATTTTCTCTGACATATTTCCTCTTTTATTATTCTAAAACAAAATGATCTTTTTCTTTCTCAGCAAGCCGCATATTCTCATTAACAGGAATCTCTCTTGTCGCATCTTCTACTTTATAATAAATTGCCGCACTCAACAATTGTTTTGTATAAGAATGCTTTGGATTAGAAAAAATCTGCTGACAGCTTGCAGATTCTACCACCTTACCCTTAAACATAACCACAACTCTCGAACAAATCTTTTCAATAACTTTTAAATTATGCGATATAAAGAAATACGTTAAATTAAACTCTTTTTGTAACTCGCTGAGAAGCTCCAAGATTTCTTCCTGAACCAAAATATCCAAAGACGAGACCGCCTCATCTAAAATTAAAACTTCTGGGTTAACCGCAAGCGCTCTAGCGATAGCAATACGCTGACGTTCTCCTCCGCTAAACTCATGAGGAAAACGTTCTAGAATATCTTCTGGGAGCTTAACGGCTAAAAGAAGCTCTTTGATTCTTTGCTCCTTTTCCGCGTAACTTCGAGCTTTATCAAAAATCATAGCTTCTCCAATAATAGAACGCACCGTAAATCGAGGGTCGAGACTGCTAAACGGGTCTTGAAAAACCATTTGAACCTTTCGTCGAAACTGATGCATCTGTTTTGAAGAAAGCCTTGAGACATCTCTACCTTCAAACAGAACTTTTCCTTCATCAAAGTCCAATAGCTTCATTACAATCCGCCCTAAAGTTGTCTTGCCGCAACCGGATTCACCAACCAAGCCTACACTTTCTCCCTTCTTAAGATTCAAACTAAAGCCATCAACAGCCTTAATATGTCTTCTTCGATCAGATAAAAATCCCTTTTGAAGAGGAAAATATTTCTTTATATTTTGTAATTCTAGTAACACCATAATTAAACCAATGCCATCAACTTTCTTGTAAATTCTTCTCTCGGATGATCAAAGACATCAGAAACACATCCTGACTCAATGACACGCCCTTCATCTAGAATAAAAACACGATCCGCTAAAAATCGCACAACTCCCAAATCGTGAGTAATCAAAAACATTGAAATATTCAATTCATTCTTTAATTTTTTAAAAAGCGATAAAATTTTTGCCTGTATCGTTACGTCTAAATTGCTTGTTGGCTCATCTGCGATAATCAATTTTGGATTCCCAGCTATCGCCTGCGCGATCATAGCACGTTGACGAAGACCCCCGCTTAATTGATGTGGATAATAAGACGCCACTCTCTCAGGATCTGGAACCTCAACAATATCTAAAAGCTCACAAACTCTTTTCTTAATTTGTTTTTGATTTAAACAAGTATGAAACTGCAAAACTTCTGCAATTTGATTTCCAATACGAAACACAGGATTAAATGCACTTAACGGCTCTTGAAAAACCATAGAAATTTCTTTTCCTCGAATTTTCTGCATTTGTTTTTCGTTGCATCCCAGCAAATCTTTTCCTTCAAACAAAATCTTACCTTGCGAAACATTCATAACAGGTGATAAAAGTTTTAGAATGGAAAGTCCGACCGTTGTCTTTCCTCCTCCCGAGCCTCCCACCAAAGCCACAGTCTCAAGCTCACTTATATCTAGACTAAGATTGCTAACAAGAGGCCTTTTTTCACTCTGGCCTTTAATATCAATTGATAAATTTTCTATTCTTAAAAGTTCGCTCATTCTTACAACTGACCTTCCATCTTAAGCGTTGGATCTAACGCATCTCTCAATGCATCACCGATAATATTAAAACAAATAACTGTTAGAAAAATAAAAAATCCAGGCAATAAAATCCAAGGTGCAAAACGTATCTGAATAATCCCCATCGCCTCCGATAAAAGATTGCCCCAGCTCGCATAAGGATCTTGAATGCCAAGACCTAAAAGACTTAAAGCGCTCTCGCCCATAATATATCCTGGAATAGAAAGCATGATCGCAACAATCGAATAAGATATGGTGTGTGGCAAAATATGATTCTTTATAATCTTGATATCAGACAAACCTATCGCTTTAGCTGCCAAAACATAATCTCTTTGCTTTAAAGAAATGGCCATTCCACGAATAACGCGCGCCAAAGAAGCCCATCCAATAAAAGAAAAAATAACAATCATCAAAAGATAAACCTGCAAAGAATTTAAGTTCGGTGGAAACGCTGCGCGCAAAGCCAGCATCAAATAAAACCCAGGAATCATCATAATCATTTCACACATGCGCATGATAAGATTATCTATTTTCCCTCCATAATATCCAGAGATGCCACCTATGAGAAGTCCAAAAAAGAATGAAATCGCAACGCCTACAAGGCCGATCGACAACGAAATTCGTGCGCCCCATAATAGCCTTGAAAAAAGATCTCTACCCCTTGAGTCCGCACCCCAAAGATGAAGTCGCCCAGGACTCTTGACACCAAAAAGATGGTACGAAGACGGAATCATTCCTAAAATTTTATACTGATCCCCTTTAACGAAAAGCTTGATTGAAAAACTTTCACTAACATCTTCCGTGTAAACTCTTTTATGAAATTGATCGAAGGACAACGTCATTTTGTTAACATATGGCCACGCTAACTTCCCTTGAGAGCTAACAACATGGATTTTCATTGGCGGGCAATACGAATAATTTCGATTTTCATTATCATATGAGTATGGTGACAAAAATCCAGCAAAAATAGCTGAGAAATACAATATCATTAAAACGCCAAAACAAAACATGGCTAAACGATTCTTTCGAAACGTTGCCATTGCCATTTGAAATTGACTCTTACTTTTTGTTTTCATTCTAGTCATAACGAATCCTCGGATCAACCCATGCGAGCAAAATATCAGCCAAAAGATTTCCTAAAAACAGCAAGACCCCTCCCATAAGCATGCTCGCCATTACCAAATACAAATCCTTCGCTCGGACGGCTGTTAACATCACCGATCCAATTCCAGGCCAACTACAAATAATTTCGATCAAAGCCGCACCACTCAAAAGCCCTGATAAATGATATCCAAAAATTGTAACCAACGGATTAATCGCGTTACGAAGTGCATGCTTATAAATAACACGACTTTCTGGCAAGCCTTTAGCACGAGCCGCTAAAATATATTGTTTTCGCAAAACCTCTAAAAGATTTCCTCGCATAATCCTTTGAAGACCTGCTATAGACCCAATGGAAATAACAACCGTTGGAATGACAAGGTGGCGCGCCACATCTAAAAATTTTCCAACAAAACTCATCTGGTCAAAGTTTGCGCTTTGCATCCCTCCTAAAGGAAGACCCCCAAACTTTGAAGCAAAATATAAAAGAATAATAGCTAAAAAGAAGCTCGGCACCGACAAACTAATAAAAGAAATAATCGACAAAAATTTATCAATAAAACGATTACGGCGAACCGCCATCACAATCCCTAGAGGAATCGCAATCAACCACGTGGCCAACATCGCACTTAATGCTAAAATAAACGTATTAAAAAGTCGGCTCGAAATAATTTCAGAAACTGGAGCATTATAATAAAAAGAATAACCTAGATTGAAATGTAAAAGATTCTTAAGCCAGTGCAAATATTGCTGAAGCAATGGCTTATCGAGATAATAAAGCTTCTCGTAATGAGCAATAGTCTGCGGAGATACTTGAGGGTCAAGCTTGAGCGTATCAAAAAAGTTTCCTGGGGTGATTTGAATCAAAATAAAAGTCAAAAGCGAAATCCCAAATAGCAATGGGATAGCGATTAAAATTCTTTTTAAAACATATTTAAACATTATCGATAATTCTCTTTTATATAAAGCTCTTCTAAATTATGAAAAACGCCACCATAAACCGTTGGGTTTAAATTCTCAAACTTATTTCGCACAGCCGACATTCCCGCACCTAAAACGGTATAAATCAAAGGAAGTTTCTCGGACACAATCATCTGCCATTCATCATACAAAGGTTTTCTATTTTTATCATCTAGTTCTTGAACAGCTAAATTAAAAATCTCATCGATGCGTGCTTCCCATTCCGTTTCCGGCTTCTCCTGACCTGGATTCCAAAAATGAAGCTGGCCGTTTGAAACCCAAACATTCTTTCCAAAATGTGGCTCAATGCCACCCGTTAGTCCAATCAAAATAGCATCCCAATCATAAATTCCAATCAACTTAGCCACTAAATTATTAAACTCTAATCCTAAGAAATTAACCTTCAATCCAATCTCTTCTAAATCGTGGCGAATAATAGCTGCGATCTGAAGTCGTTCAGGAGAGTTTGAGCTCGTGAACAAATTAAATTCAACCTTATTGCCATCGCTATCTTCAACAATCCCATCTCCATCGCGATCTATAAATCCGGCATCATTTAAAATCTTTTTTGCTTTCTCTAAATCATAATCATACTTTAAAACATTCGGATTATAAAAAATGCCTGCACTTGGATTCATCGCCGAATATTGAGGAAACCCAAGATCATTCATAACAATTTGAATAATGCGTTCTTTGTCAATGGCGTACGCCACTGCTTTTCGAAACGCGAGATTTCGAAACCAAGATAATTTTATGGGATCAACAAAGGGTTTATTTGTTTTTGGATTCACTCTTGAATTCTGGTTGAAAACAACAAAATTACTTCCAAACGTAGCGCCTAAATCATAAACCGTAAAATCTTTTTCGCTTTCTAAAGGTTTCAGCAAAGGATAATCCGTTCCTCGAACCTCACACGAATCCGTCTCCCCTTCTAAAAACTTTAAAAGTGCTACGTCTTGATTTTGAACAATAAGATAAATAATTCTCTGAATAAACGGCAGCTTCTCGCCTTTATCAGATTTATCCCAATAAAGAGGATTTGCTTTTAAAACAACGCGCTGACCTGGCTGATAAAGCTCAAGAAGATACGGGCCGGTGCCAACAATCTCCTCAACCGGCGTATCGATCCCCCATTTAAAATTAAACGTCCCGTCATCAACTGAACTTTTAAGCGCGTGCTTTGGCATTATACTTGTGCCCATAGAACGCAAAAAAGGAGCAAAACGCATTGGCAAAATAAACTCAACAGTATATTGATCAATCTCTTTGACTTTAAACTCTTTGCCATCAATTGTAAAAATATCGCGTGACGACGTTGGAATATTATCGTTATAAATCAAATCATTAAACGTAAAGACAACATCTTCTGCCGTAAACGGTTTTCCATCAGACCAGAGGACGTCCTCTCGAAGATCAAAAGTCCACGTCAAGCCATCATCGCTGACCTTCCAGCTCTTTGCTAAGCTTGGTTGAACCTCTAACGTCTCGCCGTCTGTTTTTGTTAACCCTTCAAAAAGATATCCTATCACAGCCGACGTAGAGCTTTCTTTGGCCACAACAGGATTAAAGCTTCGAGGATCAGACGTCGTGGTAAAAACGAGCTGCCCTCCATATTTATCGAAAGGCTTATCCTGCGCAAAAACAAGACGTCCTGAACATAAAAAAACTACTAATACAATTAGTAGTTTTTTTATACCTTCGATATTTAGAAAAATATTCTTATTGTGTCGCTTCACTTGAATTTACCGCATTTTCTGCATTTGCGTTAATTTCTATTTTTTGCGTATTTTCAGCCGCTTTATCAAAAAGTTTATCAGGATCAAACTCTTCTTGTTTTGCGCCTGCTTTTATCAAAAGCGATTTATTTTTTTGAGCCGACAAGAAAGCAAGACTTAAAGATGTGCACAAAAAAATGATCGCAAGAACCGTTGTGGCTCTGATCAAAAAACTATTCGTCTGAGCTCCAAACATTGATTCAGCCGCTGCAAAAGCATCTGTTAGGCCTCCTCCTCGCCCGGATTGCATCAAAACAGTAACCGCAAGCAAAATACAAGAAAGAACGTGAACGATAACAACAAATGTAAACATATTGTTTCCCCTTTATTTAATTATTAGCAATTCTTAATAATACCTAAGAATGATTCTGCCTTGAGAGCTGCACCACCAACAAGGGCACCATCAATATCTTTTTGACCCATCAATTCTTTAGCATTTTCTGGCTTAACACTTCCACCATATTGAATCCGCATACTTTCAGCAACTTCATCATTGTGCATTTCTTTTAAAAGACTACGAATAAAATTATGAATTTCTTGTGCTTGCGCCGGTGAAGCTGTCTTTCCTGTTCCAATCGCCCAGACAGGCTCGTAAGCAACAATAATTTTTTTCATCTCATCAGCACTAAACCCTTTTAGAGAATTCTCGACGTGATCCTTAACAACGTCAAACGCCTTGTCAGCTTCTCGCTGCTCAAGATTCTCGCCCACACAAACAATCGGAATCAATCCGCCGGCAAGTGCAGCTTTCACTTTACTGTTAACGGTCTCGTTTGTTTCTCCAAAATACTGTCGTCTTTCAGAATGACCAATAATCACGTATTGGCAGCCAGCGTCTTTTAACAAAGGAACAGAAACTTCTCCAGTAAAAGCACCGGAATCTTCCCAATATAAATCTTGCGCACCTAAGCCCACATTAGAACCAGCAACAATTTTATTGACTTCTGAAAGCGCTGTAAAAACTGGGCACACAACAATATCAACGTTCGTAACCCCGTCTGCTTGACTCTTGATTTCAGAAACTAACTCAACGGCTTCAGCAATTGTTTTATTCAACTTCCAATTTCCTGCAATAATTATTTTTCTCACGGTAATCTCCTCAATGAGCAGTTAAGTTACGGAGCTCTTATAGCGATGTAACTTAGAACTGCGAATTTATCCCACACGTGTAACGTGTCGGGATCTTTAACGTTTAGTCTTTTGAACGTTATCCCGCGAGGCTGCGTCCTAGCAACCGAGTCGGGAATTCCTTGTTATTTATCCTTTAAAACTTTTAATCTTATCTTCCATCCTTGCTACCCATCATTTCCTAAATACCAAATACAAAATACGACATACTAATATCTACTTATCCTTCAACGCTGCAATGCCTGGCAATTCTTTTCCCTCTAAAAACTCAAGTGATGCACCGCCACCCGTCGAGATATGTGTCATGGCATCCTCGACGTTAAACTTGCTTACCGCGGCCGCAGAATCACCACCACCAACAATGCTTGTCACATCTTTTAACGTTGCAATATATTCTGCAATATCTTTTGTTCCTTCGGCATATTCATCCACTTCAAAAACGCCAACCGGACCATTCCACACAATGGTTTTTGCTGTAGCTAGCACTTCCTTAAATTTCTCTCTTGTTTCAGGACCAATATCAAGACTTTCCCAACCGTCAGGAATATCTGTGACAATCTTTCTTGTTTCTGGCTTATCAAACGCCTCAACAACAAGAAAATCTGTCGTCAACACCATATTAACGCCAGCTGCTTTAGCCTTTTCTAAAAGCTCGCCTGCAATTTCAACTTTATCAGCCTCGAGCTTTGAATTTCCAACATTTTTTCCTTGAGACTTTAAGAATGTGTAAGCCATTCCACCGCCGATTAAAATCGCGTCGGATTTTTTAATCAAATTTTCAACCAAAGTAATTTTATCAGAAACTTTCGCTCCCCCTAAAATGACAACAAGCGGTCTCTCAGGATTCGTCACAACTCCCCCAAGATACCTGATCTCTTTCTCTAAAAGAAAACCTGCTCCCGATGGCAAATACTCAGTGATCCCCGCAACAGAAGCGTGTGCGCGATGCGCTGTTCCAAAAGCATCGTCCACATAAACATCAGCCAAAGATGCAAGGCTTTTGGCAAATTCTGGATCATTCTTTTTTTCTTGCTTATAAAAACGTAAATTTTCTAGAAGGATCACTCTCTCTTGGGACCCAGCAATCTTTGCTTTAACATCATCGCCAATACAATCATCAAGCTTTAAAACTTTCTCACCCAAAAGCTCTTGAAGTCTTACGGCAACAGGCGTTAGGCGAAATTCATCTTCTGGCCCATCTCCTTTTGGTCTTCCTAAATGACTCATCAAAATAACTTTAGAAGCTCCGTTATCAAGAACATATTTAATCGTCGGCATTGATGCCTGAATACGTCTATCGTCTGTGATTTTAAGATTTTTATCCAAAGGAACATTAAAATCAGCTCGAATAATAACTTTTTTGCCCTTAATATCCAAATCTTTTACAGTCATCTTGTTCATTTCGTTATTCCTTCCTATTTACATAAATACTTATACTATATATAGATAATTCTCTGATGAAGGGACTATTATATCTAAATTATGGATTTTGTCAATGAGACAACGGCAGGTCTTAAATCTAAATTATACAGCGATTTTTCTTCCCTTTTCTCTGTCAAATATGATATTATCGCCAATTTTAAACCTTGCTAAAAAATACTCAAACGCGACTCTTAAGACTCCCAGCCCATAAATCGTGCTTCTTTTAAAACTTATAGAAGAGCATCCCTTATTATAATTACACGGAGAGCTAATTTCCCCAATCTTATAATTAAAATGAAATATTTGCGTTAAAATTTGATTATCAAAAATAAAATCATCTGAATTCTCAAGCAAAGGAATGCTCAAAAGAACCTCTTTTGAAAATGCGCGAAAACCGGTGTGATATTCAGATAATTTCTGACCAGTCAAAATGTTTTCAATTGCAGTCAAAAGGCGATTCGCAATATATTTATAAACCGGCATCCCACCTTTTAACGCGTAGCCACCTAAAATACGAGATCCCAAAACCACGTCAAAAACTCCTGTCGCAATCAATGATGCCATCGGGCCGACAAGCTTTGGCGGATATTGATAATCCGGATGAAGCATCACAACAATATCGGCGCCACGCTTTAACGCCTCCTGATAGCAAGTTTTTTGATTTCCACCGTATCCTAAATTTTCTGTGTGAACAACCGTCGGAATTCCTAAAGATTCTGCCAACTTCGCCGTTTCATCACTCGATTTATCATCAACAAGTAAAACCTCATCAACAATATCCCTTGGAATTTCTTGATAAGTTTTTTCAAGAGTTTTTGCAGCATTGTACGCTGGCAAAACAACAATTATTTTCTTTCC